>NZ_JAMYLQ010000028.1:0-113336 GCF_040318115.1 Mesorhizobium sp. M1312
TACCAAAGAGTTCCACTTCTCGGCCTCGCATCAGCTCACCTCCTTGCCACCCGATCATCAGTGCGCGCGGCTGCACGGGCATAACTATATCGTCGTGGTGGAGCTTTCAGGTGGCGAACTGGACGAACATGGCTTTGTGCGCGACTATCATGACCTCGGCGCACTCAAGCATTACATCGATGGGACGTTCGACCATCGTCATCTGAACGACGTGCTGGGGCATGACCGTGTTACAGCGGAATGTCTGGCCAAGCACTTCTACGACTGGTGCAAGGTGAGGCTACCCGAAACCTCCGCCGTGCGGGTGAGCGAGACACCGAAAACCTGGGCGGAATACCGGCTATGACCTGCACGCTGGATCCCGGAATCCGGGTGAGCGAGATCTTCGGCCCGACCATCCAGGGTGAAGGCATGCTTGTCGGCTTGCCGACGGTGTTCGTTCGAACGGGCGGATGCGATTATCGCTGTTCCTGGTGCGACAGCCTGCATGCCGTGGACAATCGCTTCCGCCATGAATGGAAGACCATGTCCACAGACGAGATCTGGCAAGAGGTCAATGCGCTTTCGGGTGGCCGACCGATAATGGTGTCGCTATCAGGCGGCAATCCGGCCATCCAGCCGCTCGGCGCGCTGATCGAACACGGACATCGTAAAGGCTACCGCTTTGCATTGGAAACCCAAGGTTCCGTGGCCAGGGACTGGTTTGCCGAGCTTGATGTCCTGATTCTAAGCCCAAAGCCGCCATCGAGCGAAATGACGACCGATTGGGCTGCGTTCGAGGCGTGCGTCGAGGCGGCGAGGGATAGGCCGCAAATCGTGCTCAAGCTCGTCGTGTTCGACGAAAGAGACTACGCCTATGCCAAGGATGCCGCCGCGCGTTATCCGCAACTGCCTGTGTATCTGCAGCCCGGCAATCACACACCGCCGCGCCCTTATGACGAAGAAGCGCTCATTGACATGGACGGCATAATGAAACGCATGGAATGGCTGGTGGAAACGGTGGCTCGTGAAAGATGGTTTGACGTACGCGTCCTGCCGCAGCTTCATGTTCTGCTCTGGGGCAACAAAAGGGGCGTCTAGCCCGCGCAGTGCTGGTAACTGGAATGCGCCTGGCCGAGGCGACCTATCCCGGTTGCGGAGCACTTCGTTCGGGCCACCTGCTATAGTAATTTTCGTGAATTTCGTGAAAATCTCCAAAGTAATCCATCGGGATCAGACGGCTTAAGATCATTGAAACGCAGCAGTTCCGTCGACGTCAATGTCACATCAAGTTTGACGAGGCAAATGCGGCTTTGGCCACACCTGCCCTACTCTCCCGCGGTAACTTCTCCGCGACCCATGGCGAGCCCTTCCGCCCGATTTGATTGGCCGTCGACCGTCGCCACGGCCGAATGCGCTTGACAAGATAGCGCCGGCCCGTTCAATTCGACCCATTCACCAGGGGAGTCCCGGCAAGGGGCTGAGATACTGCTGGCTTTCGCGGCGCAGTGACCCGTTGAACCTGATCCAGTTCATACTGGCGTAGGGACGGTGCAAGCGCTTTGCGGGAGTTTACGCCCGAGGTCCTGTTTCGGCAGGTCAACCAAAGCGTCTTTTCATCCTTCCGGCACAGAACTGGGTCTCCAATGCATGAGCAAAGGAGCCTCAAGATGAATGCCCTCACCCCCGCCGTATCGACGGGACCGCTGCCCGCCTCACGGAAAATCCACAGGCCCGGTGCCATCCACCCGCAGATCAGGGTGCCGATGCGCGAAATCTCCGTCCATCCGACGGCCGGCGAACCGCCCGTCACCGTCTACGATCCGTCCGGCCCCTATACAGACCCGACTGTCGAAACCAGCATCGACAAGGGCCTTGCCCGGCTTCGCCACGAATGGATTACGGCGCGCGGCGATGTCGAGGCCTATGAAGGCCGCCATGTCCGGCCGGAGGACAATGGATTCGCGGCGGGCGAGCGCCTGACACCGGAATTTCCAGTCCGCAACCGGCCACTCAGGGCCAAGACCGGCAGGGCGGTGACACAGCTTGCCTATGCGCGCGCCGGCATCATCACACCCGAAATGGAGTTCGTCGCCATTCGCGAGAACCTTGGTCGCGAGATCCTGCACGGCAAGCTTGAGCGTGACGGCGAGCCTTTCGGCGCGACGCTGCTCGATTTCGTGACGCCGGAATTCGTCCGCGAGGAGGTGGCGCGCGGACGCGCAATCATTCCCGCCAACATTAACCACCCAGAGAGCGAGCCGATGATCATCGGCCGCAATTTCCTTGTCAAGATCAATGCCAATATCGGCAACTCTGCTGTCACCTCCTCGATGGCCGAAGAGGTCGAAAAGATGGTCTGGGCGATCCGCTGGGGCGCCGATACGGTGATGGACCTGTCGACCGGCCGCAACATCCACAACATCCGCGACTGGATCGTGCGCAATGCGCCGGTGCCGATCGGCACAGTGCCGCTCTACCAGGCGCTCGAGAAGGTCGGCGGCATCGCCGAGGACCTGACCTGGGAGGTCTACCGCGACACGCTGATCGAACAGGCCGAACAGGGCGTGGACTATTTCACCATCCACGCCGGCGTGCGCCTGCACTACATCCCGCTGACCGTTGACCGGGTCACTGGCATCGTCTCTCGCGGCGGCTCGATCATGGCCAAATGGTGCCTGCACCATCACCGGGAAAGCTTCCTCTACGAGCATTTCGCGGAGATCTGCGACATCTGCCGCGCCTATGATGTGTCCTTCTCGCTCGGCGACGGCCTTCGTCCCGGCTCGATCGCCGACGCCAACGATGCGGCGCAATTCGCCGAGCTGGAGACGCTCGGCGAGCTGACGAAGATCGCCTGGGCGAAGGATTGCCAGGTGATGATCGAAGGCCCTGGCCATGTCCCAATGCACAAGATCAAGGAGAACATGGACAAGCAGCTCGCTGTCTGCGGCGAGCCGCCGTTCTATACGCTGGGACCGCTGACGACCGATATCGCGCCGGGCTACGACCACATCACCTCCGGCATCGGCGCCGCAATGATCGGTTGGTTCGGCACCGCCATGCTCTGCTACGTCACGCCGAAGGAGCATCTCGGCCTTCCCGATCGCAACGATGTCAAGATTGGCGTGATCACTTACAAGATCGCCGCCCATGCCGCCGATCTGGCGAAGGGTCATCCGGCGGCGAAACTCAGGGATGATGCCCTTTCCCGCGCGCGCTTCGAGTTCCGTTGGGAGGATCAGTTCAACCTGTCGCTCGACCCCGAAACCGCACGGTCCTTTCACGACCAGACCTTGCCCAAGGAGGCGCACAAGCTGGCGCATTTCTGCTCGATGTGCGGGCCGAAATTCTGTTCCATGCGCATCTCCCACGACATTCGCGCCGAGGCACAGAAGGAGGGCATGGCGGCGATGGCGGCGAAATACCGCGAGGGTGGCGATCTCTACATGCCAGCTGGCGAGACCGGCGTGCCACTGAAGCCAGAGGCGCCGGAACCGTCATGAGGGTGCTGGTCAAAGGGGCCGGCGTCGCCGGCCTCACCGCCGCCTTCGAACTCGCCGCTCGCGGCGCGGCGGTCACCGTCATCGAGACCAGGTATACCCTTGGCGGCAATGCGTCGTGGTTCGCCGGCGGCATGCTGGCGCCGTGGTGCGAGCGTGAAAGCGCCGAGCAGCCGGTGCTGGATCTCGGACGCGACGCCGCCGCCTGGTGGGATACGGTACTGCCCGGTCAGGTGACACGGGCCGGAACACTGGTTGTGGCCGCGCCGCGTGATGCGGGCGAACTCGACCGGTTCGCCAGCCGCACGTCCGGGCATCGCCGTGTCGATGAAGACGAAATCGCGCTCCTGGAACCCGACCTCGCCGGTCGCTTCCGCCGCGCACTGCTCTTCCCCGACGAGGCCCATCTCGACCCGCGCCAGGCGATGGCAGCACTTCATCACAAGCTCGCAGCCAGGGGGGTCGAATTCCACTTCGGCGCCGACGCCCGCCACGTTTCCGGTTTCGATCGTCAGATCGACTGCACGGGAATGGCCGCCGTCGATGACAGGCTGCGCGGGATTCGCGGCGAGATGCTGATCCTGCGCACGCCTGACATCTCGCTGTCGCGCCCGGTCCGGCTGCTTCATCCACGCTTTCCGCTCTACATAGTGCCGCGCACCGACCACCGTTTCATGATTGGCGCGACGATGATCGAAAGCCAATCCGGGGAGCCGGTCACGGTCCGTTCGATGATGGAGCTTCTGGGTGCCACCTATGCCCTCCACCCGGCGTTTGGCGAGGCCGAGATCGTTGAAACCGGTGTCGGCGTCCGTCCTGCCTTTTCCGACAATCTGCCGCGTGTCGAGGCACGTGGAAGCACCGTCGCGATCAACGGGCTTTATCGCCATGGCTTTCTTCTCGCCCCTGCCATGGCGCGCCAGGCGGCCGACCTGGTTTTCCATCAAGACGGAACGAAGGAGCTTGCTCATGAAACTGATGGTCAACGGCGAAGCGCATGAGGTTGCCGCCAGCACGCTGGCCGAACTGCTTGCCGCGCTCGACTATGAGGGCGATTGGCTGGCGACGGCCGTCAACAGCGACCTCGTGCACAGAGCCAACCGGGCGGAATTCCGATTGAGCGACGGCGACCGGATCGAAATCCTCTCGCCCATGCAAGGAGGCTAGCCATGTTCGATCTTCTTGGAACGAAACTTCCTTCACGCCTGCTTCTTGGCACGGCTCAGTATCCTTCGCCGGCAATCCTTGCCGATGCGGTCAAGGCGTCGGGCACGGCGGTGGTGACCCTTTCCTTGCGCCGCGAGATGGCGGACGGCCGGGCTGGCGAAAAATTCTGGTCGCTGATCCGCGCGCTCGGCGTAAGAATCCTGCCCAACACCGCTGGCTGCCACTCCGTCAAGGAAGCGGTTATCACCGCGAAAATGGCGCGCGAAGTATTCGGGACGACCTGGATCAAGCTCGAAGTGATCGGCAATCACGACACGCTGCAGCCGGACGTGTTTGGCCTGGTCGAAGCCGCCCGCATCCTGTGCGAGGACGGCTTTTCAGTATTCCCCTATACCACCGACGACCTTGTAGTCGCCGAGCGGCTGCTGGAGGTAGGCTGCACGGTCTTGATGCCGTGGTGCGCGCCGATCGGTTCCGCCCTCGGGCCGGTCAACATCATGGCGCTACGCTCTATGCGCGGACATTTCCCAGGCGTTCCGCTGATCGTGGATGCAGGGCTCGGGCGGCCGTCGCACGCGGCAACCGTCATGGAGCTCGGCTTTGATGCCGTGCTCCTGAACACGGCGGTCGCCAGGGCGGCCGATCCGGTCGGCATGGCGCGTGCATTCGGCAAGGCGGTCGATGCCGGCCGTGAAGCCTTCGGCTCGGGAATGCTCGAACCGCGCGACGTCGCCGTGCCATCGACGCCGACGATCGGCAGGGCAGTTTTCTAATGAAGCTCGATCCCTTCTACCTGATCGTCGATAGCGCCGCCTGGATCGAGCGGCTGGTGCCGCTCGGCGTCAAACTGGTGCAACTCCGCATCAAGGATCAGGAAGAAGCCACGCTGCGGACGGAAATCCGCCGCGCGAACGACGTCTGCGCGGTCCATGGCTGCCAACTGATCGTCAACGACTATTGGCGGCTCGCCATTGAGGAAGGCTGCGACTTCGTTCATCTCGGCCAAGAGGATTTAGCTGCTGCCGACCTGCTGGCGATCAAGTACGCCGGATTGAAGCTCGGACTTTCGACCCACGATCACACCGAACTGGAAACAGCCCTCGCAGCCGAACCGGACTATATCGCGCTCGGCCCCATCTACTCGACCATCCTGAAGAAAATGAAATGGGCCCCGCAAGGGGTTGAACGGATCAGCGAGTGGAAGCGCCGGGTCGCACCGATTCCCCTGGTCGCAATAGGCGGCCTCAATCCTGACCGGCTCGACGGTGTTTTCGCGGCCGGCGCGGACAGTGCCGCAGTGGTTACAGACGTCACGCTGAATGCCGATCCCCAAGCGCGCACGCGAGAATGGATCGAAAAGACGGAACAATGGCGCTGAGGCGAGAACCGCATGTGCTTGTCGTTGGCGGGGCGGACTCCAGCGGCGGTGCTGGAATTGCCCGCGATATCGAGATGATCTCCTCCATTGGCGTGCGCACCTGCCTTGCTGTCACTGCGGTGACGGTGCAGACGCATGAAGCCGTCATAGAAATCCATCCTTTGCAGCCCGATCTGGTGGCCGATCAGATGCGCGCCGCGCTGCGGGCCAACCAGGTTACGGCCATTAAGATCGGCATGCTCGCAACGGCTGAGATCGTCGCAGCCGTAGCCGCCGTGCTGCGCGAAAATCCGCAGGTGCCGGCAGTGCTCGATCCGGTGCTGGCTTCTTCGTCGGGCCGGGCACTGCTGGAAGCAGGCGCCATCGCCGTCATGAAGCGGGATCTGATGCCACTTTGCCGCCTCGTCACACCCAATCTCATCGAGCTAGCGCTCCTTGGCGGCTCAGATCTGGCGGTGGATGAGGACGGCGCGCTTCAACAAGCACACAGACTCCTGGCCGCCGGCGCTCAAGCTCTGCTGATCAAGGGTGGGCATGCGTCGGGACCTCGATCAACGGATATCCTCGTTCGTCCTAACCAAGGACCGATCCGCTTCGATTCACCGCGCCTTGCCACATCAATGCGCGGAACAGGTTGCATGCTGGCCAGTGCGATTGCAGCGCATCTGGCCAATGCGAGATCCCTTGAAGACGGGGTGCGCAAAAGCAAGCTGTTTCTTTTCGAGAAGCTGCAGAAGAATGTAGCCGGACGACAGTGACGTTGCCTCAGTCAATTAATCGCGGCCGCCCAGCAATCAAGCTATCCAGCGCTCTGGGCGCGCATTGTTAGATGTCAGACCGTCCTTCTGCAAAGTCTCCAGAATGGCGATATCAATCATGTCGAGCGGCTTTTTTCGGGATTCCTGCGACAATACGACAATTTTACGCAACGATTATCGAAACGCACCCTCCTGCGCAAGCACATTCGCAAACACCTGCGCAGCGATTCGTGGTTCACTTCACCAATACAGGGAACGAGCCCCTAAGGGCCGGATCAGGAGAGAAAGATGCGCGTCGGCTGCCCCAAGGAAATCAAGAACCACGAATACCGCGTTGGCCTGACGCCAGGCTCGGTCCGCGAATATGTCGCGCATGGCCATGAAGTGCTGGTCGAGACCGGCGCCGGCGCCGGCATTGGTGCCGACGACAACGCCTACCGCGCCGCCGGTGCCACCATCGCCAAGACGGCGGCCGATGTGTTTGCCAAGTCCGACATGATCGTCAAGGTCAAGGAGCCGCAGCCCAACGAATGGGTTCAGCTCCGCGACGGGCAGATCCTCTACACCTATCTCCATTTGGCTCCGGATCCGGAGCAGACCAAGGGGCTGCTCGCTTCCGGCGTCACGGCAATCGCCTACGAAACTGTGACCGACGACCGCGGCGGCCTGCCGCTGCTGGCGCCGATGTCGGAAGTTGCCGGCCGCCTGTCGATCCAGGCCGGCGCCACCGCGCTGCAGAAGGCCAATGGCGGCCGCGGCGTGCTGCTCGGCGGCGTTCCCGGCGTGCTGCCCGGCAAGGTAACTGTGCTCGGCGGCGGCGTCGTCGGCCTGCATGCGGCGCGGATGGCCGTCGGCCTCGGCGCCGATGTCACCATCATCGACCGTTCGATCCCGCGCTTGCGCCAGCTCGACGACATCTTCGGCGGCCGCGTTCATACGCGCTACTCGACCGTCGAGGCGCTGGAAGAGGAATGCTTCTCCGCCGACATCGTCGTCGGCGCCGTACTGATCCCGGGTGCGGCGGCCCCGAAACTGGTTTCGCGCGAAATGCTGTCGGGCATGAAAAGAGGCTCGGTGCTGGTCGACGTCGCCATCGACCAGGGCGGCTGCTTCGAGACTTCGCACGCGACCACCCATGCCGACCCGACCTATGAGGTTGACGGTGTCATCCATTACTGCGTCGCCAACATGCCCGGCGCGGTGCCGGTGACGTCGGCCCACGCGCTCAACAACGCGACGCTTCACTATGGCCTGCAGCTTGCCGACAAGGGCCTGAAGGCGCTGATCGACGACCACCACCTGCGCAACGGCCTCAATGTCCACAGGGGCAAGATCACCAACCGTGCGGTCGCCGAGGCACTCGGCTACGAACTGGTTGAGCCGAAAGCCGTTCTCGCCGCCTGATTCCAGTTACACCGTTTCCTCCCGTCTCGCCCGCCGGTTCGTTCCGGCGGGCTTTTTGCCGACGATTGGCCAGAGGCGTCCCTCCCCTCCCCTTTCCGTCAATGTCCGCGGTGAAGCTCGTCGGCGCGACACCCTAGTCGACGATGAGGCTGAACGCGTCCGAAACTAGACATCGCCTGCCGAAATCCCCCAGTCCCTTCCCCGTGAGCATCAGCTTTGGCGTCTCGGGGTGGTCGGTGCAATCGTTCCCGGTCTCCAGATCGTTACTGACGAAAAGGAGAACCTGCCCCCACCGGCGAGTCCGATTTCTGCTGATTACATGGCCAGCTCTGCTCGTAAGGGCGCCATGCTTTGATGTCGACAGCCCACATAAACACAGATGAGCTGTCGCTGTGACACCACCATGCGCGGTGCCTTTGCCGCCAATGCTTTCACGGCGGTCAAGATCGGCATGCTCGGGTCGGCGGGAGCGACCGTAGCGATCGGCTCTGCCCCGGAACAGCCATCAGGCATCGGCAGTGCTCGACCCGGTCGAGGCCTCAACCTCGGGACGAGTGTTGCTGAGCGATCATACCATCGAGCGCTGCGTCGCAGTCGGCAACTTTTTGAACGACACGTGCCCCAAATGAGCATTGGAGGCGAACAGCGTTTCCCTCGGGTGACAAAGAACAGCATCCCATACTTTATCGTCTACATAATTGACATACTGAACAGCGAAAGTAGGGCCGTTTCCAAGTTGGAGCAAGACGATGATGTTGGCAGTGAAGAGATTTTCGAGAAGAAGGTTTGGTGGATTGGCGACCGCTTTGGCGGTAACCATGGTCGCTTCTTCCTCCCCTTTCAGTGCCCAGGCAGGCAGTCCGGACGCGGGTAAACTGCCGACCAAAATCCCGGAGGGCACCGTGCTTCGAATCGGCGATCCCGAGACGCAAAGGGCACTGGAACTCTCGGGCCTGATCGATCGACTACCCTTCAAGGTTGAATGGGCCAATATCAGCGGCGGCCCACAGACAATCGAAGCTTTTCGCGCCGATGCATTGGACGTCGGATCCGTCGCCGACATTCCGCCCATCCACGCGACCTGGACGGGGCTCCAGGTCAAGATCATAGCCGCGAAGTTCCGCAAGGACCCGGTTGCGCACCCGATTTATCAACTCGGCATTGCGCCGGGCGTCGAGGTCAAGACGCTCGCGGATTTGCGCGGCAAACGGATCGCTTTCAGCCCCGGACAGGCGCAAGGCGCGCTGGTGCTGAGGGTCCTGCAGGCCGCTGGCCTGAACAAGGAGGATGTAAATCTCATCGAACTGCCCAGCAAAGGCGATGCCTACCCGGTGGCACTTGCCAGCAAGCAAGTCGATGTCGCACCTATCTGGGGCGTCCTCGTCAAGCACTATCTGCGCCAGTATGGTGCCGACGGCGCTACCACCATCCCGCATGGCTTGCGAGATGATCCAGACCATCTCTATGCCCCGCAGGCCGTGCTTGACGACCCGGCCAAAGCTGCCGCTCTCGGCGAATATGTGCGCTACTGGGCACTTGCGGCCCGATGGGTGGAGCAGCATCCCAAAGAGTGGATCGAGGGTTACTACGTCGCCACCCAGGGCCTCAACAGCGAAGATGGCCAGTATCTCGTCGACGCCGACGGACGGTTCGACATACCGTCCGACTGGAACGAGGTGATCGCGCGCCAGCAGGCGACGATTGATCTCCTGGCCAGGGAACTGAACAAGCCCCCGATCAAGGCCGAGGATCTTTTCGACAGGCGCTTCGAGACGATCGCCGCAAATGCGCTGAACGCGTCCTGACGACCTGCTTCCCAGCACTGGAGACGATGCAGATGAACGCAATCTCACATACCGCCGCACCCATTCCCTACGCATCGGATGAAAGGGGGTTGATTGCGCCCGCTGTACAGGCCCGCAAAACCGGGACGAGGCGTCGCCTCGCACTTGGGCGGGCGATCCCGTTTGGCGCGCTGATCGGGCCCGCACTTCTTCTCGTGATTTGGTCCATCGGCAGCATCGCTGGCCTGATCGATCCAAGAACGCTGCCGGCGCCTTGGGCGGTTGTCGGCACTGCCATCGATCTCATCGCCGAAGGGAAGCTTCAGGATCACTTGATGACGTCTGCCTGGCGGGCAGCACAGGGGCTGGTGTTCGGCATCCTGACCGGAACCATCCTTGCTCTCATTTCAGGTTTATCCCGGCTGGGCGAGGCGATCATCGACGGTCCCGTTCAGATCAAGCGGGCGATACCGACGCTGGCTCTGATCCCGCTGCTGATGCTGTGGTTCGGCATTGGCGAGGGCATGAAGGTGACGGCCATCGCGCTGGCCGTCCTGATCCCGATCTATATCCAGACTCATAGCAGCTTGCGCAGCATAGACAGCCGATATGTCGAATTGGCCCGGACCTTGCGAATGGGCTACGGCGAATTCATCCGCCAGGTGATCCTGCCGGGGGCCCTTCCAGGCTTCTTCCTTGGTCTGCGTTTCGCGGTAACCTACGCCTGGCTGTCTCTGGTGGTGGTCGAACAGGTCAATGCCACGAGCGGCATCGGCTACATGATCGATCTCGCACGCAACTACGGCCAGACTGACATCGTCATCGTCGGTCTCGCCGTCTACGCGTTGCTCGGTCTCGCCTCCGACGGCATCGTCCGCTTCTTCCAGGAAAGGTCCTTGTCATGGCGTCGCACCCTGGCGGATTGAGCGGCGCGCCCGCGGTGCGGGTCGAGAGCCTTGTGAGGCGTTTCGGGCCGCGAACCATCCTCGACGGCCTCAGCCTCGACATCGAGAAGGGGGAGTTCGTCGCCCTTCTCGGCCGCAGCGGGTCGGGCAAGAGTACATTGTTGCGCGCGCTCGCCGATCTCGATGACAAAGTCTCCGGGTCCGGCCGACTCGATACGCCCGATAAGAAATCGGTGGTGTTCCAGGATGCCCGCCTGCTGCCCTGGAAACGGGTGCTGGAGAATGTGGTGCTCGGCCTCGGCCTGGCGGACGCCGCCGAACGCGGACGGCTAGCTCTCGAAGAGGTCGGCTTAAGCGGTCGTGAGAGCGCATGGCCGGTCGAACTCTCTGGTGGCGAGCAGCAGCGGGTGGCATTGGCGCGCTCGCTGGTTCGTGATCCTGAGCTGCTGCTGGCGGACGAGCCATTCGGCGCGCTCGACGCGCTGACCCGCCTGCGCATGCACGATCTGCTGCGCCAGCTCTGCGCCCGTCACCAGCCGGCCGTCCTGCTGGTCACCCATGATGTGGACGAAGCCGTGACGCTGGCGGACCGCGTTTTGGTGCTCGACAATGGCGCGATCGCCGCCGACATCGTCATCGATGTCCCCACGCCACGCGATCATGGCGATCGCCGGTTCGGCGAGATCCGCTCCGAACTTCTGCGTCATCTCGGCGTCGAGACAAAGCCCGTGCTGCCGGTCTGAGCGGCCGAAGATGTTCGCTCAGTGTCACCCCCAGGAGGACCAACAATATGCCCGCCCAATCACGACAGCTGAACCTCAACCTTTTCATCTACCTGGCGGCCATCATGAAGCCGGCTGGCGCTACAAGGATTCTGCCCCCGAGAGAGTGCTGGACATCGCCTATTATCGGGAACTGGCGAAAAAGGCTGAGGCGAGCAAGTTCAACGCGCTGTTCTTCGCCGATGGGCCCGCGCTCGCCGACAACATCCGCTACGCGAGCCGCTTCAGGCTGGAGCCGCTGACATGGATTTCCGCGCTCGCCGCCGTGACGAAAAGCATCGGCTTCATCGCGACCGCCTCGACCACCTACAACGAACCCTACAACCTGGCCCGGCTGTTTGCTTCTGTCGATCATCTGAGCGGCGGGCGTGCCGGTTGGAACATCGTTACGACGGGGGACGCATCCGCAGCGTTGAATTTCGGCTTTGACCGATATCCGACCCATGCAGACCGTTACGAGCGCGCCGGCGAATTCGTTGATGTGGTGACGAAGCTTTGGGACAGCTGGGAGGACGACGCGCTCGTCGCGGACAGGGAGTCTGGAATTTTTGCCGACACCGACAAGATCCACCCAATCAACCACATCGGCAAATATCATCGGGTGAAGGGACCGCTCACGCTTCCGCGCTCGCCGCAGGGACGGCCGGTCTATGTCCAGGCGGGTTCGTCGGAAGGCGGACGGTCGTTCGCAAGCCGCTATGCCGAGGCGATATTCACAGCACATCAGACACTCGGCAACGCGCAGGAATTTTATGCTGACATCAAAGCACGCGTGAAGTCGGTTGGCCGCAACCCTGACCACGTCAAGGTGTTGCCCGGTATCAGTCCCTTCATCGGTTCAACCGAGGCTGAAGCCCGGGCACTGCATGACGAGTTCAACGAGCTGACGCAGCCGGAATATTCTCTCGATCAGCTACGCCGCATCGTAGACGCCGACCTTTCCAGCTACGATCTGGACGGGCCATTTCCGCGCGAGCTCATCAGTGTCGAGGGCGAGCGCGGTGCGAGCAGCCGCTTCCACGTCGTACTCGACATCATCGAGCGCGAGAATCCGACCATCCGCCAGTTGCTCCACCGTCTCGCCGGCGCGCGCGGGCATTGGGTCCAGGCCGGGACGCCCGAACAGATCGCCGACAATATCCAGGAATGGTTCGACAACGGTGCGGCGGATGGTTTCAATGTCATGCCGCCCTATCTGCAGGGCGGGTTCGACGTATTCGCCGACGAGGTGGTGCCGATCTTGCGAAGGCGCGGACTTTTCCGGCACGACTATGAGGGGGTAACGCTGAGGGACCATTTCGGTCTGCCCCGCCCTGACAATACGTTCAGCCAGCCGCAAAAGGCGACCGCCTGAGCTACTTTCGCATCGAGCGTTTTCTCTTGGAGGGATTCGACCGGACACGGATTCTCGCCCGCATCCCCCCGCGTTGTTTCGCGTCGTGACGCGCTCCTGGCACATGTATCCGGTCGGTTTCCGGTTCGGGCTCGGCCTTATTGGCGCGACGATAGCCTCGGATAATCGTGTCCGCTTCATTGACTATCTTGCCGGACTGTTTCGTCTTCCTCGCATTAGCGGAAGTTAAATTTCGAGTGTTTCGGCTTGCCGCAAATTAGGATCTCGGTGGCATAACTCCGCATGACTTTCGGGGTGCTGGCAGGAAGACTGATGCGCGGGCGTGGGTGGATCAAGGCGTTGCGTCAGGACGATGCCCGACAGGTGCGTGCGCACATTGCCGAACTGGAGCGCAACCTCATGGCGACCAAACCTCAGGGACGCCATCGACGTTTCGAAGCCGGGAATGAACTTCGTATTGCGAAATTCCGCCTGGAGCGTCTCGAGGCATGCATCGCCGCAATAACGGAGAAATGTTGGCGTTAGCGGAAGCTCGCCGCTCGAAGTTGCCGCGCGGTACGGCCGGACTGTGCGTCGGCGCTGTAATCACAAGGCCGGCCGTCTGACACCGCTCGGTCGGGAGCACCTTTTCAAGTTGCGCTGGGCGGCAGACGCGCAGGCACACGAGACTGCCTGGAGACAACCCGCAAGTGGGTTCCGTAGTGCCGGACGAGGGGCGACCGGCCTGTGGGGCCGCCCGTCGTGGCCAAATCGCCTCTATCGTAACTAATTGCCAAGTGACACTATTCGTCTTTGATGGCTATTGGTTCGACGTTGCGCCCGCGCTGGCTACCGGAAAAGAGCTTTCCGTCCTATGCGTATCTTCCCGGCCGGCAGCCGCATCCCGTGCGCGATCCTGCAGGACACAGCTACCACAGCGAAGCAATCCCGGGTGCTGAAGAGGCGTCGCTTGACTCCGACATGTTCCTCTGGGGTATCGACCTCTTCAATCATGGTTATTACTGGGAAGCCCATGAGGCTTGGGAAGGTCTTTGGCAGGTTGCAGATCGAGGCGCTCCGCTTCGGATGCTCTTCAAGGGATTGATCCTGTTATCGGCGGCCGGCGTGAAGATCCGCGAGGGCAAGCATGCGGCGGCGGTGCGTCATGCCGGACGCGCCGCGGCGCTCCTTCGTCGGCTGATGAACGCGCCGGATCGCGCCTTCGAATGTGCGCTCGGCATGTCACTCACAGTGCTTGCCGAACAGGCCGAAGCCGCAGCAAGGATTCCGGCAGCCCCGCAGGCGACAGCGCTTGGTCAGCCTCAAGCGGTGTTTGATTTCATTCTCGGGTCAAGTTCCCGCGGAATGCCGATCAGATCGCAAAAGAGAAACAGTCATTCGTAGAAGACGGCGGATTCACCGTGCCGTTTTGCGGGCGCAGTGAACCGTCTGGCCCGTCGTGTCGAAACGCGGCTCGAAGGCGATCAGAGCGAATCCGGCTTTGGACCTTTGTTGAGGTCCTTAGCTTCATGGCGATCGGACTTGTCCCGATCTTAGGATGTTGGGCTCGAGCCGATGCAGACTGCTTAATTCGACGACGAAATCGCCGTTCCGTCCGCACGCTGGGGATAACACTGGAGTTCACTATTTGTTCTTTTCCAAAAACGGTCGATAATATATCGCCTGGGACTACATCAGCCCTCAGTGAGTCAGCGCGCCAATGACTGTGCAGCCCAGGATTCTTAATGAACCAACGATCATCTGCCCGAGCTGCAAAACGGACATTAAGCTCAACGAGTCGCTTGCGGCGCCGCTGATTGCCGCGACCCGCGAGGAGTATGAACGGTGCTTGGCGCAGAACAACGCATCGATGGCTGCCAGAGAAGAGGAGCTTAAGCGCCAGCAGGCCGAGATCGACGCCGCCAAAGAGGACATCGGCAACCAGGTGGCTGAGCAAATCAAGCTTGAGCGTGCGGCAATCACGGTCGAGGAAGCCCGCAAGGCAAAATTGCTTCTTTCGGTAGATCTGGAGGACAGGGATAACAAGCTTGCCGAGCTGGAGGCAACGTTGAAGGCGCGCGACGAAAAGCTCGCCGAGGCCCAGCAGCAACAGGCGGAATTCCTGAAAAAGCAGCGTGCGCTTGACGACGAAAAGCGCGAGATGGCGCTGACCATCGAAAGGAAGATCCAGGAAGGATTGGACGCCGTTCGCGTAAAGGCTAGGTCCGAAGCCGAAGACGGCCTCAAAATGAAGGTTGCGGAAAAAGAAGAACAGATCGCCGGCATGCAGCGCCAAATCGAGGAGCTGAAGCGCCGGGCGGAACAGGGCTCCCAGCAGCTGCAGGGCGAGGTCCTCGAGCTTGAGCTGGAGTCTCTCATTGTCAGCCGATTCCCGATGGACATCATCGAACCGGTCGCCAAGGGCGAGTTCGGCGGAGATGTCCTGCACCGCGTGGTCGGACCGGCCGGCCAGCTATGCGGCGCCATTTTGTGGGAATCGAAACGCACCAAGAACTGGAGCCAGGGCTGGCTAGGTAAGCTCAGAGGAGATCAACGAGCCGCGAAAGTGGATATCGCGCTGATGGTCTCGGAAGCGTTGCCTCCCGGCGTGGAAACTTTCGATCTTGTAGACGGAGTCTATGTCGCCCATCCCAAATGTGCGATCCCGATCGCCATCATGCTTCGACAATCCCTGATCGAGCTGGCGAACTCCCGCCTCGCCCAGGACGGCCAGGCCACCAAAATGGAACGGGTCTACGGCTACCTGACCGGTTCGCGGTTCCGCCACCGCGTCGAGGCGATCGTGGAGAAATTCTCCGATATGTAGGAGGACCTCGCCAAAGAACGCAAGGCCACAACACGCCTGTGGGCCAAGCGCGAGGCGCAGATCCAAGGGGTGATCGAGTCGACCGTCGGCATGTATGGTGACTTGCAGGGTATCGCCGGAAAAGTGATGCAGGAGATTGAGGGGCTGGATGTGCTGGCGATTGAAGCCTCTTCGCCTGAAACCGAATAGGTGACCTTCACGCCGGCTAAGACGATCAAGGACGCCCTCAACGACTGAGCCGCAACTGAAGGATGCGACCGAAAGAGGGGGCTCAAGCCCCCTCCTCCGCAGCCATCGCTTCGTCACGCTGACTCCTTCCGCCTGCCGGCGTTCGCTTGAAAACGCCGAAGGCCCCGCCTTGCGGCGGAGCCCTCGTCGAGGCGATCAGTCCCGGTTAGGGCGAGACCAGATCAGCTGCAGGCCTTCCTCGCCTTCCGCCTCGATCAGGGTGGCGTAAATCGGAGCGGGGAAGCTCGGGTCGTCCAGCTTGACCGAGAGGTAGTCGCGCTTGGTTTCCCTGGAAACCTTCCCGTCGCCACATTGAGAAACGGCAGGAAGGCGCTGATCCTACCGCCGGACTCGGCGTGAATCTCGGGTGGCCGTTTATCTTCGGCCAACGTCGCGCTCTATCTCAGAAAACCTAAAGTTTGCTACATCACAGGCCTTAGTCGCGACAAAAGCCATCAGTTGGAAAAATGGTCAATCCTATGATTGTCGCGCGCTCCCGGTGCGCGTCGACAAAGGTTGCCTGTATCCCTCAACCGAGAGGCCAAGGCCAGGCGCCGGAGCACGAACCGCAGGCGGTACACGCCAACGGCTGAGAGAGTCGTGGTAACGGTTAAGAGCGCGGCCGCGTTTCAGAAGGTCGATCTACTCGTAAAAAGGAATCGTCTTAGGCGGAAGGCCGCACTTAATGCCGCTACCCCTATATTCATTGCCGCCCCATCGGGTTCCCGGATTGAGCAAATCCGGATCACTATTTTATGCCGCTGCCAGCGTTGTGTCTGCCTTGTGCACGCGCGCTGCCGCCGCCAGCAGATCGGTCTGGGTGATCAGCCCAAGAATGCGTCGCTCGGCATCGACGATGACCACGGCATGGCTGCGGCCGTCGGTGAGCACCGGCAGCAGGCTCATCGCCGGCGTGTCGGGAGAGGCGGTGCCAGCCTTCGACATCACAGCTCTCACCGTGTCGGTCGCCTTCGTCAGCTCGCGCAGGCCAACTACACCAACCAGCCCGCCCTCGGCGTCGGTCGCCGGCAGCGTCCGGATGTTGTGATCGAGCAGCAAATGACGCGCCTGGTCGGCAGGCGCATGTTCATCGACCGAAATCACATCGCGCGACATAATGTCCTCGCACAGCAGGGTCCGGTGCGAGCGCACCATCGCCTGCAACTCGACCTGCCGCAGCAGCCGCTCGAGATCGTCGCGGTCGATATCGAAGGTTTCCTCCAGCGCGCCGAGCGCGGCATCGATATCCTCGGGCCGGAAGCCGACCCGCTCCCGCGCCGGCGGGTCGATGGTTCCATGGGAGCTTTTAAGGGTAGGGGCCGCCACATGCGGATAGTTGCGCCGCGACAGTTTGTGGATGCCGTAGCCGAGTGCGACCAGCACGATCGAGTTCAGCGCCACCGGAACGAAGGGAAACAGCAAGCCGGAGCTGAAGACGGCCGGTCCGCCGAACACCGCGGTCAAGGCGGCGGCGCCCCCCGGCGGATGCAGGCAGCGCGTGAATGACATAGCGGCGATGGCCAGCGCCACCGCAATGCCGGTAGCAAGAACGGGTTCATGCACGAAATGCGCCACGATCACCCCGACCAGCGCCGAAATCGTATTGCCACCGATAATCGACCAAGGTTGCGCCAGCGGGCTTGAAGGCACGGCAAAGAGCAGCACGGCCGATGCTCCCATTGGAGCAACCAGCAGTGCGACATGTGGGCCAGATCCGTTCGCCAGCGCACTGATCACGCCGGTCAATGCGATGCCGATCATAGCCCCGATGCAGGCAAGCAGCCGCTCGCGCAGCGTTGCACCGGCAAGGATCGGAACAAAGAGACGAAACGCCATGGCATGCCCTGCGAGTGGTCGGAACTAAGAGGTCCGCAATGCAGGCAAAGCCACAGATTTGGAAGTTAAGCCAATTCGGAAAGTCGGCTCACGGGGGAATACTTTTGCGCGCAGCGGCCATTCCCAAATGGGTGCAGACATTTGATCAGCCAGAGGAGAGGCGGACGGCACGCTGATCCGCTCGAGCGCAGCAAGAGGCGAAGGGCTACCGTGCCCCGGGCAGCCGGAAGCCTAAATCCAGCTTTCGGAGCCTTTGCGGCCGTTGCCAACCGGCGACTAACGACGCGACCGAGCTTATTGCGGACGTCAGCGGATTTGATGCTTCGGCCCTTCCGGCTCGACCGGCCCTGTGCGCCGAGCCCATTCATGCGCCGCCGCGGACGTGTATCCTCACAGCATTCCACGGTGAAATTCAAAGCCACATATTGCCGTCTGTCGCGGTTCGTTGCATTCGGAAAAAAGAGCGCGACTATGAGACGGCGCTAAGCCGGCTATTTCGCTTGCCCAGAGAGTTTTTTGTGAAGCAGAAAGCGACGACAACACTGATGCATCTCGCCGTGCCCTCGCCAAGATGATGGGACTCGGCCGAAAGCCGAATGAGCCCGAAAGCCGGCTCCTGAGAAACGGACGGTCCGGTTCGCGCTCAGGAAGCTGTCGGCCCCTCGTGGATTTCGCGCCGGACTGCTGCTCGATCAGGTTCCAGTCGATCGCCCGTGTCAGGATCGGCAGAAGGTTCGGGAGCTCGCGCGCCATTTCGGTGTCGGGCACCCCGCACTTCATCGACAAGAGAACGGGCGACGGTTCCGGCCAGATCGCCAACCATGTGATGGCGCACCCCGATCCGGACCTCTTATGGTACGGCGAACTGGAATGCGCCCCCTGCCATGATGCGCTCATCCAGAAGAGGTGAGAGGCTACGCGATCGGGTGTGATGAGAGTGGAGGCGCATCCCGTCCGACAATCTGTGGAATCGGCAGCCTTGATTAACGTGTGCGATGTCTGACCCTAGCCATCCATGGCGGAGTGCTCTCGCTGAGGTTAAAGGCAGCCTCTTCAGCCTCGTACCGGGTCAGCCCGGTGAGCGGCCGACCGTATCTCTCGGCGGGAAGCCCTGTCAGGCTATCGATCACCGACCACAACCCTGATTCCGACGGCAGAATCTTGTAGCGCCTCATCGAGCCCTCGCGTGCTATAAGCTTAGAGAACTGCATCTTTACCGGAAAGTTCCGCAGTGCAGCATCAAAATGTTGCGACGCACTACGAGGGGTCCTAGTTCATATGAGAACTGACCGGCCCGAAGCTGATGAGGTGGAACGGCCCCAATGCGCGTCAGGGATGGCCGCTCAACGGGTGAAGACCCCTTTGAGAGGCGGCGGAATGATTTAGAGATGGCACCAAAGCCGATAATCCCACCCGAACAGCTCTCGGAGGAGACGAGGGAGCTTTTCGACCTGTTAAATCACGAGGCGGACTTGGCGGTCATTCTGATAGCCACGCGCTTCTTAGATGCCTGCCTGAAATCCATCCTGGAAAACCACTTTTTAGAAGGTAGCACGAGCGAACGCATCTGGGGCATACAGGCATTCTCGGTGCGCTGAGCGCCCGAAGTGACCTGCTATGTGCTGGGACATCGCCAAGCAATGCAACGAACTGTCGACCAGTGAGCTAATCGGTATGGGGCCGGAGCAAATGACGCTACGCGCAAGGTTCACTCTGTGCGTAGCAATGCTCGCGAATTGGCTTCTGATCACAGCTTTGCAGATCAAGCAAAAGCTGAAGGTTACATCCCCGCGCGACCCAAAGCTCATACGGTACACCACATCGCCTCCACCGGAGTAAGGCATTTCGTTCGGCAGTTTTTCGCAAGCATTCTGCCCGAAGGACAAGTGAAGGCTTTTCCGACGTTCCGAACGTTTGTTCAATGACCGCGTTCAATCAGAACCTCGTATTGGCCAACGGTAGCTTGTGGTATAGACGGCGCTGCCACGCCATGTCGGCGTTGGGCGCATTGCTGCTCGGCGACCTAGGGGCCGTGTATGGACGGCTCTCCGTTGGCAAGGGATTTGTGAGCTTTTGCAGTTGCTGGTTGGTGCGGCCATGTATCCGACCTGTAGGTGCGGCCTTTCATGTGCCGCTGGCCATAATGCCATTCGCGCGTCTCAGGTCCCGATCGAAAGCTCGCACTTATAGTGCACGGCCCCAGTGGGTTTTCCCGATCCGGCGGTTTCAACCGGCTTTGTGCATTAGCTCCTGTCCGCCCTTTCCAACCTCGTCGGCGACCGCTCGCCTTGTCTGAGTTATGCGATTACCGGTTCCCTGTAGCGCTCGCCGCCGGTCATCAATGCCCAGACCATGCGGGCTGTCTTGTTAGCCAGCGCAACCGCCGCGACCTTGGTCGTTCGTCGTGCCATCAACTGCACGAGCCATGGGCGCCTGGTCCCGTTCCGCTCGGCATAGCGGATGACTGCCATCGCCCCGACGACGAGCAGCTGGCGCAGGTAGCGATTACCTGCCTTGGAGATGCTGCCGAGCTTCTCCTTACCCCCGCTCGAGTTTTGCTTCGGCACGAGCCCTATCCAAGCCGGGAGGCATCGCCCCGACTTGAATGCGTGCGGATCGGCGACGGTCGCAACGAACGCACTCGCCAGCAGCGGGCCAACGCCCGGAATCTCCATCAACCTGCGACCCAGTTCGGTCTCTCGCGCACTCGCACGGACCCGGCGATCGTTTTCGAGGATCTGTTCCTTCACGACACGAAGCTGTGCTTCAAGCATCCTCAGGCAAAGCCGTGCGTCGGCCGGTATCCTGGCATCGTTCTCGTCGTTGATGACCACGAGAAGTTGCTCAATTCCATTACGCCCGATCGGCGCCACGACCCCGAACTCGGATAGGTGCGCCCGCAACGCGTTCCGATATCTGTGTGCGCTGGCGGTTGAGCATCAATCGAACCCGGTGCAGCATCATCACACTCTGTTGCTCAGGCGACTTCACCGGCACGAAGCGCATCGTCGGTCGTGTCACGGCCTCGCAGATCGCCTCTGCATCTGCAGCATCATTCTTCTGCCGCTTCAGATACGGCTTCACATACTGTGCCGGCAGCAGCCGCACATCGTGGCCACGCGCGATTAGCTCGCGAGCCCAATAATGCGACGAACTGCACGCCTCGATCCCGACAAGGCATCGCTGCAAACTCTCAAAGAACGGCAGCACACGCCCACGCGTCAACTTCCTGCGAACTGCAACCTCACCAGCCGCATCCACGCCGTGGACTTGAAACACGGACTTCGCAATATCCAGACCGATTGTCGTAACGTTGCTTATCATAGCGCTCCTCCAGCTCTAATCCCGCGATCATACCGCAGGAAGGGAGGAGAGCCGTCCACCGCATCAAGAGCGGATCGGCAGTTTCTGGCGTCCATCGCGCCGGGCGTTCGCACCCGAGAACACTCACGTCGTGGCCTAGCTGTGAGCCGATTGTTCAACGCTAAGTCCTGGAATTAACTCCAAAGCCAAGCGGGGTACGGCACTGTCGGCACCGGCTGGACCCGGATATCGAGGCGCCGCAAGCGGAGACGGAGCTGACATCCTGCATGATCGCGTGGTGATTGATCCCCTGACGGTTATTGCCGGCGATCTGTGGGAACCGTTTCCCCTTTTCCACCTGCTCGTCGCCATGGCCAAGATCGGCCAAGCCGACTTTGTCGAAGTGGCGTCCCCGTTCTCCGGCCAATCTGTCTTATTCGGCTGCTTCCAATGGGCCACCGACGACATGGCTCCGCCAACCGAGGCGGGAGGCTCGCCGATACGCAAGCCAGCCAATAAATTGTTTTTGCAACCAGAATACTGCCAAGCCTGATGCGAGACCAATCGAAATGGCCGCTGCCGGCCCGGAAGGCTGCTGCGTGCCCAGGTCGAGTTGCGGAAGCAGCCAGTCGGGGATTACGCGGTGAAAAAGATAGATGTGATAGCTGGCGGCAGAGACCGGCAGGATGAGGCGCGCCGCCCAACCGGGCAATGTAATGCGCGGAATGAAAAGCAGGACGAACACCGCGCCGAGCACCAGCATGAACTTGACCCAGGAACCTGTCCAATTGCCGCCCCACCAGGCCAGCACCAGGCAGAGAACAGTGGTGACGGAAAAGAACGCCTTCCGTTTCGGCGGCGTGTCGAGGAAGTACAGGCACCAGCCTAGGACGGCCAAATAAAGGATGTCGGGCAGTGTGAATATTTGCGGCCCGCCGATGTACCAGACGAGTGGCGTGAGGAACTTGGCTGCTACCGCAATTGCCAGCGCGAAAATGCCAGAAGCGAGCGGCATTGCATGTGCGATGCGCCGCGCCTGCGGAATGGAAAACAGGATCACCCATAGAAGAATGGTCTGCGCATACGCCTCAACGAACCAGTAGAGATACGGCACCATGTGCGGCGGTGCGGCAAAGCCGAGATTGCCACTCAGGAAGACCGAAGGCCATAGCACCTCGCCACGCGCCAGGGAGAAACCCGCGACGATGGGCGCATAGAGCGCAAGGTTGGCTGCCAGCGGCCGCAGCACCGCCAGACCATCGCCGGCGAACAGCCGCTGGCGCTGAAAGCGAGCCAGGCTGAACCCGACCAGCATCACGAGTGTGGCGGCTCCGCCCGGAATGGGCCAGAGCGTTGCGTGATGGATGACAACCAGCAGGATCGCGGCAGCACGCAGGACCAGTTGACTGTCGATGGACCGATTATGGTTCCTGGGTTCGGCGGTTCGGGCAAGGTCGCCAAGGGGCATGGTTTCCCATCCCTCCGGCAGGCTCCCGAGTTCACGTTCCAGGGTCAGCGAGAGCTGCACATAGAGCAGCGAGTCGCCGCCGAGCTTTTCGAAAGTGTCGCTGGGACCAACTTGACGCGGATAGAACGCATTCCTGAAGGCGTCCAGGACATTCATGGCCATCTGCTGGCGCGGGGCTCGCAGGCGAGCCTGGAGCGAAGCATAGTCGATCTTCCCCGAGGCGAGTTTCCGCAACGACGTCGCCCTGCCGACTTCGAGGTGCGGCCTTGGCAATCCGCTTGCAGCCATCATGACCTGGAGCACCTCGTTGTCGTCGACATTGGGTGTCGTCACCATCGCCAGAATGCGCTCATCGTCTCCGACGACTGCTGCGGCGATCCCAGCTTTCTCAAGCGCCGTTTCGATCGCGTCGTGGCTCAGGCGGAGGCCCGCGATCTTCGACATCCGCTTGCGGCGACCGACTATCGAATAGAACCCGCGATCATCACGCTTTGCGATGTCGCCTGTACGCAAATCCGCGACTTCGTGCGCCCTTGCCAGATCCGTCCGTCGATGGGCATAGCCCATCATCACATTGGGACCGCTGTAGATGAGTTCGCCCGGCTCGCCATTTTGTTCGATTGGCCGGCCGTCTTCATCAGCCAACCAGAGTTTGCCGCCCGGGATGGCAATGCCGATGCTGCCCAGATTGCCCTCGAGCTCGCCGGGGGGAACATAGGCGATGCGAGCAGTTGCCTCGGTCTGCCCATACATCATGAAGAAGCAGCCAGAGTTGTCCGCGAGATGACGCCGAAAGGTCTCGGCCAGAGCTTGTTGCATGCGTCCGCCGGCTACCGTCATGAAACGCAACTCAGGCAAGTCGTGCCTCCGGAAGCCGGCGTGGTCCATCATTTCGAAGGAGTAGGGAACGCCACTGATATTGGTGCAGCGCGCTTCGCGCATCTCTTGAGCAAAGGCGGCGTGGGAGGCACCGTGTTTGGGGAAATAGATGCTGGCACCTGCCTCTAGATGAGAGTTCAGGACCGAGAGGCCGTAAGAATAGTGGAATGGCAGGACAAGCGCCGCCCGGTCCCGATGGCCGAGTTCCAGATAGCTGACTATGGCTCCCGCATTGGCCTCGATTGCGGCGGCTGACAGGCGAACATACCGGCTCTTGCCGGTGCTGCCGGAGGTCCCGAGCAGCACGGCGAGATCGGGATGCAGTGGGCCATTGGACTCCCCAGCTTCCGTGCGGCAGCGCCAGCGGGCGTCTACGCGTCTGCAGATGATTTCGGGCGAATAGTCGGCGACGAAGCCGTCCAGAGCCGACGCGTCGCATGGCGGGATCAATGCGACGGCGTGCTTGCCGTGCATGGCTGCCAAATAAGAGATGACCGCGTGTTCCGTCGGCTCGGCTGCTACCGCGACCAGCTTTTTCTCCGGTCCGAACTCGGCTGCCACCGCTGCGACACGCAGCGCAAGATCGCGGTAGGGGATCGGCGTGCGGCCGGGAAAGATCAGCGCCGGACGATCGCCGTGTTCTTCCAAGCGCCGGGTCAACCCCATTCCCCTGATCTCCGTCAATTTGAAGAGGCTCATTGCAGCCATCAGTGCAGTCGGGGACGGCGGCTATCACGTTTGTTGAGTGATTGCATCAACTTTTACGGGATGTCTTCGCGCGCGAGCGGAGGGCGAAACTACGATGTCCAGCGTGGTCGCCGGCAACGTCTGCTATCGGGCAACAGCAAAGATCACCTCAATGACCGACTTGCTGAAGATCCTATGGGGATGGAAGGCGACCAGCGCTCTGCCAAAGTGAAGTCGCCAAACATCACCTGGAGGTCAGCATGCAAGCCAACATCACCAAGGCCCGGCCGCTATCCGCGTCGATCTTGCCGCAATATTTGTCTCGTTAGAACTGTCTCGTTCAAAATGGCTCGTGACTTCGCTTTCGCCAGGTGGGGGCGAGAGAATGTCGAGACACCTCGTGTCGGGGGGCGACATTCCGGGTTTGCTCGATCACTTCGCAGAGCTGCAACGAAAGGCGGAAGTGCGGACAGGGCAGCGTTTCCGGGTCATATCAATCCAGGAAGCTGGTCTGGATGGATTCTGGATACATCGGGTCCTCGAACGCGAAGGCATCGAGAGTTATGTCGTGGACCCGGCATCCATTGCACATCGCGTCGCCGCCGGCGGGCCAAGACCGACAGGATTGACGGGGGAAGCACTGGTTCGAGCGTTGTTGGCCTACATCTCCGTGCAACGGAGCCAGCGCGGTCCCGATTGTAACCTCGACGCCGATTCGATGGGAATCCAGATCGTAGGTGGTCAAGACCGCCTGCCTAAGCATGGTGAAATTGACGGCTTCCGCCTCAGAAAAGACTGTACTTTGCACGACGACGAATTCGTCACCGCCAAAGCGTGCCACGAAGTCCTTTTCTCCAACGCTGCACCGCAGCCTCTCGCCGAGCTCCTCCAACACGGCGTTCCCCACATGGTGGCCAAGCGAATCGTTGATCTGCTTGAACCTGTTCACGTCGACGAAGTGGACGGCGAACCCCTCGGGCTGCTGGCCCAATCGCTTGTCCAGTGCGTCTGACAGTGCAAACGAGTTTGGTAGCTTTGTCAGGTGATCAGTGAAGGCCTGTTGTTTGATGGTGCTGTTGGCCCATAACAGCCGGGCAAGGGAAACGGCGTCCCGGCGGTTCGTCTTCACCCGATCGCCGGCTGCCTCGGGATCAGTGACGGTGCAACCACGGTGCATTCGTGCCCGAGCGACTGGATCAGGCGATAAAGGCCAATACCCCGTGAGCCCAGCCTCGTAGCAGAAATGCACATGATCAAAGCGGCTGGCAAGGTGACCCGCGACAGATGGTTTGAGGCGCGCGTGCTGCTACAGCTTCACGTTCTACTCTGGGGGAACAAAGGGGCGTCTAGCCCACGCCCTGCCTTCCAGCGGCAACGGCCTGGCATCTCTCGGCTAAGTCCATCGCGGGGCACCACAGTCACCTTGCAATCGCGATTTGTCGAGCCTCAGCCGTTTGACACGTGGAACTGTAGCCGAAAATCGCGGCGATGGCCTCGTCTCGAACTGGTTGGTGACTGCATGTGGTTAATACCATTCAGCATCGCCTAGACGTGAAAAGCACCCGGTGGCTTGCTCCGACAAGGCCGTCTCCGGCAATACGCCTTGATGCGCGTTGACGACATGGCTTCGACTGGTTATAGAACCCCCGCGAGCTAATCATGAGAAAAACACTCATGATAGCCAGCTCTGACCGATCTCGTGAAAAGCAGGCTGGCCGCAATGCAATATTGCCTTCTTCCCCCATCATCTTTGATTCCTACGGAAGAGGTCGACCCGGACAGGGTTGCGGAGCTGCAGACGCAGATCCTGCAGGCGGGCTGCTGGACTATCCCCATCACGGCAGAGAAAGATACGCTATTCGTGATGGACGGCCATCATCGGCTGACCGTCGCGCATCGTCTGCAACTCGCGTTGGTACCGGTGATCCCCCTGGATTACAGCACCGTAAGGGTGGAGAGCTGGCGGCCGGGAGAGACGATCACGCCGGCGCGCATCTTCACAATGGCCCGCAGCGGCCGGAAATTTCCCTGCAAGACGACGCGGCATATTTTTGAGCAAAGCCTACCCGCCTGCACCCTGCCTCTGGAAAGCTTGCGCCACCCGGCTCCGGCAGCGCGCCCGGCAACAGATATGCAAGGGGTATGGGCATGACCCTTCATTGCCACAAGCTTGGCGCGGCTCTGCCCCCGGTTCTGCGGCCGTCGACGGCTGAACTGTTGGCCCGCGATGCACAGCGTCTTGCGGAATGGGTCGCGCGACACGGCTCGCCGCTCAATCTGATCTGGCCCGATGAGCTGCAGAAGAACCTTGCGACACTGACGGGCGTGTTGACAGAAAGCGATGTGGCGCATGCGGTTTATTACGGGGCGAAAGTCAACAAATCGCCGGGGCTGATGGAGGCGGCGCTCCGCGCCGGCGCCGGTATTGACGTCTCGAGCCTTTACGAATTGCGCGACGCCAGGCGGCTTGGCGCCGATGGCGCACGGCTTGTAGCGACAGGCCCGGCAAAGACGGCGGCATTCCATAGCGAGCTCGTTGGCTGCAGCGCTCTGATATCGGTGGACTCACCGGAAGAGCTTGGCGATCTTGTGAGCTGCTTGCCGGTGGGCCAAGTGGTCCAACCGATCCTGCTCCGCTTGCGCCCTACGGAACAGGGCATGAGCCGCTTCGGCATGCCAGCGGACGCCATCCAGCATTGTCTTTCGCGCATCGCTGGTGAAGGCAGGCTGCGCTTCGACGGGTTGCATTTCCACGTAAGCGGCTATCGCTGGGAGTCCCGCGCGGCAGCGTTGAGGGAAGCCGCCAGCTTGATTACCGAAAGCCGGGCAAGGGGATTTGATCCGCGCATGATCGACATCGGCGGCGGGCTGCCAGTTCAGTATGTCGATCAGCTGGCCTATCAGGCGCATCTGAAGGCACAGGTCCCCGAGGACTACCGGACCGGAAAAGTCCCGGGCTCCTTCTACCCCTACGGCGGCGCGCTTTCGGCGACTGACTGGCTGCGCCAGTTCTTGCATGCGCCGATGCCCAAAGGCCGCAGCATCGCCGGGTATTTTGCGGATGAGGGATTGGTGTTGGGAATGGAGCCGGGGCGTGCATTGGCAGATCAGACGGCCATCTCCATCTTCCGGGTCTTAAGAGTGAAGGCCCTCAGTTCCGACACTTGCGTCATTTTTGTCGAGGGCAGCAGTTTTAGCGCCTGCGAAACCTGGTTCGCATCCGAATTCCTGGTCGACCCCATTTTGGTGCCGGTCACACCGCCATCCGCCCTGTCAAAACCCGTGCGAGGCTATCTGGCCGGTCATAGCTGCCTGGATGAGGACGTGCTTTGCAATCGGTGGCTTACTTTTCCCGTGGCCCCGCGCGCGGGAGACCTTCTGGTTTATGCCAACACCGGCAGTTACCAGATGGACCTCCTTGAAAACGAATTCCACCGCCACCCGATGCCGCGCCGCCTATGCGTGGTTCGGGATGCACATGGGCAGCCAGCACTCGTCCCCGACATAATTGGAGAGGCATAAATGCTCTGCACGACCACAACCCAGCTGATCGGCCAGACACCGATCATGTCGATCGCCGTGCCGAACCGCGACGCCACACTGGTGCTGAAGATCGAGAAGAACAATCCCGGCGGGTCGATGAAGGATCGTATGGCGCGCAGCATGGTGTGTGCCGCGCTCGAGGACGGGCGGCTTGCCGCCGGTGGCACGATCGTCGAATCCTCGTCCGGCAACACCGGCATCGGGCTGGCGCTGGCCGCACTGGAGTTCGGTCTGCGCTTCATCGCCGTGGTCGATCATCATGCCGCGCCGGACAAGATCCGCATGATGCGCGCGCTCGGCGCCGAAATCCGCTATGTCGAAGGCCATTTCCGAGAGGACGAAGTTGCGGTGGTCGAGCGGCAGCGCCTGGCAGCCCAGCTTGGCGCCCAACTTCCCGGCGCGCTGTTCATGAATCAATCCGACAATCCGGCAAATCCGGAAGGCTATGCCGGTTTTGTCGAAGAGCTTCTGGCGCAGCTCCCGAACGGCATCAACGCCTTTGTCGGCTGTGTCGGCACCGGCGGGTCGATGACCGGCATCGCCCAGCGCCTCAAGCGCCACAATCCTACCGTGCGCACGATCGCGGTAGAGCCGGCCGGTTCGATCGTCTTCGGCAAGCCCGGACATCCCTATTACCAATCGGGAACCGGAACGCCGGCAGGTGATGAAGTCGGCAAGGTGCTCGATTATGGCTGCATTGATGAGGGGGTGCAGGTCACCGACACCCAAGCCTTCGAGACAGCGCGCTATATCGCCCGGCGCAGGGGCCTGCTGGTGGGTGGTTCCACCGGCGGCACCATCTACAAGGCGCTGGAGTTCATAGCGACGGGCAAGTTGCACGGCACGGTCGTCACACCGGTGGCCGATGGCGGCGAAAAATATCTCGGTTCGGTTTTCGACGATGATTGGATGGCACAGCGCGGCTTGCTGGATCCGGCAATTGCCGACCGGTTGGATGGGTGGCTGGCCGCAAAGGCATGCGCAGCATGAAGGTGACGATCTGCGGCGCGGGCCGCACCGGGCATTTGAACGCAGTGCTCTTCAACCAGCGTCCCGGCATTGCGGTTTCTGTCCTCACTACCTCTGCCGCGGTTGCCGAAGGATGGGCAAGCGGCGACGATGTCTGGCAGGCACACACGCCGGACGGTAACGTCCTGAGCGCGCGGCCCGACTATGTCGGCACCGATCCGGGCAAAGCGCTGGAAGACGCGGATATGGTGGTCGTGACCCAGCCGGCCCAGGTGCGGCCGGCGCTTCTACGCCAGATCGCTACCCACCTTCCGCGGAACAAAAAGGTATTTCTCGGCGCGATCCCCGGCTTTTGCGGTTTCGACTGGCTCGCGGCGAAGATCCTTTCGGGCCACGACAATGTGGTGATCTGGGGTATGAAGGATGTTCCCCATACGGCCTTTGATCTGGTTCCGGGCAGACGCGTGCGTATGGGTGGCGCCAAGGCGCAACTCTTTGCCGCCCTTCATCAGCGCGAAAGCAGCGCCGACCGCGCTGTGCTGGCCGAGATGCTCGCCCGGCTTTTCGACGCGCCCGTCGCTATGCTGCAGAATTATCTGGAAATCACGCTGACGCCGGGCAACGCACTGATGCACCCAGCCGTGCTCTATGGCCTGATTGGCCCGGGCGCCCCTTGGCAGGACAAGCCCTTTGACAAACCCATATGTTGGTGGAGCGACTGCCCTCGCGCTAGCGCCGAATTGCTGGAGGCGTGTGACGCGGAAAACCAGGCGATCCGTGGTGCGATCGAGGCGCGTCTCGGGATTGATCTAAGCACTGTAAAGCCTCTCCGGCAGGAACTGATCGAGGCTTATGGCAGCCAGATCGGGGACGACCGCACCATGTATACGCTTCTGCGCACGAATCGCGCCTATGCCGGCATTCGCGCGCCGCTCGTACCCAATCCGCACGGGTATGGTCTTCTCATCGATCGCGAGAGCCGCGCCTTCCACGAAGATATCGCCGTTGGTCAGGCCTTGCTCGTGGAGATGGCCGCGCGGCTGAATGTGGCCATCCCGGCCATTGCGAAAACCTATCACTGGGCGCGTCGCTACCACGGAGGGCTAGCCGAGGGTGCACCAGCCTATGTGCCTGCCGACTGGCCAGAGGCGGCCTGATGGACGAGAGGGCTTCTTCCGCGCCGGATACCCAAGCCCAACCGCGCGATGCGCGGCTTTGGACGGATGCATCGCGCAATGCGCTCGCCCGGCTGGTCCGCTGCCTGTTTGCCGAACGCCTTCTTGAACCGAAGACTTTGCTGTGGGCGCGCGATGGCCGCCAAGCGTGGCTCCCCCTCTGGCCTTCGCGCCGCGTCCTGCATTTTACCGATTTGCGCCGTGCGCCTGCCGGAACATTGCAAAATCGCGGGCACATCGAAGTGCTGGACGGAACCGGCGCCCGGCACCGGCTCGATGATCCGTCCGCCCTGATAACGGAGGTCTCCCCGGCATTGGCGGTTTCGGCCGCCCCGGATGGTCTGGCGCAACTGTTGCGCGACGTGGACAACAGCATGCGCAACGACGTCCTGGCGCGTCGCCACCGGGAGGGCTGGAGCGCAGAACTGCGCCCGAAAATAGCCGACGCAGGTGTGCCCGGCTTCCTCGCCTATCTCGAACAGAGTTTGCCGCCGCATTTGGCGGCCATGACCCTCGATCAATGGGGTGCGCTCGAAGGCCATCCCTTCTATCCGACATGGAAGGCCAAACCTGGCCTGCCGCCACAAGAGGTGACCGCGTTATCGCCCGAATTCGGCGCCCGGGTGCGCCTGCGCATCACGGCGCTGCGCAAGGAATGGGCCTATGTCGAGAAGATGCCGCATGTCGGCAGCTATTCGGAATGGTTTTCGCAAAACTTTCCTGACCTCTGGCGCGACTGGGCTGAAGGTTTGAAAGAGCGCGGAAAGTCGCCCGGGGCCTGGCTTCCTCTCCCCGTCCACGGGTGGCATCTGGACAATTTCGTGCGCCGGGAATTCGAGTCCGAGATTACGTCCGGTGTTTTGCACCCGGAAGGCCCCGAGATCGTGACGCTGCCGTCCATGTCGTTCCGCACGATGCTGCCGGACACACAGGAGCCCAGACCCTTCATCAAACTGCCGGTGGCAATTTGGCTGACCAGTGAGCAACGCACCCTCCAGGCCAAGTCGATCCATATGGGACCCCGCCTCAGCACTCTGATTTCCGACATTCTGGCAAAGGAGGAGGATCTCCGCGACACGCTGGAGATTTTCACCGAAGAGTTAGGTGCAATCCTGCGCCATCCCGATACGGGTGACGAGCATCCGGGCCGTTTTCTGTCGGTGGTCTTCCGCAATACGAACGCTCTGGTGCGCACCGACGGGCTGATGCCAGTAACCGTCGCGGCGCTCCTGACGGCAGGTCCAACGGACGATCGCCCGCTCATTTGCGAATTGATCGCGAGAAACGGCAACGAAGCCGAGGCGGATGTGGCGGCGTTTTTCCGCGCCTATGCGCGCACCGTCATCCGGCCAACCCTTGCCATGTATCTGCTATACGGGATCGCCTTTGAGGCGCATCAGCAAAACAGCCTGGTATTGTTCGACCATGCCGGCCACCCACGAAAGTTGCTGATCCGCGATTTCGGCGACGGCCGCAGTTTCGCGCCGCTGTTCGAGGAACGCGGGCACTGCCTAAAGCCCTTCACCCAGAGAGGGATTTTGCCCACGACGTTCGATGAAGACATCAGCCTCGTGCGCTCGTTCGTGATCGATGCCTGCTTCGTCTGCCACCTCCATGAGATCGCCCTGTGCTTGTCGGAGCAATATGGACTGGCGGGCAACAGCCCGTGGCGCATCCTGAGGGAGGAGACCGAAGAGGCATTCGACGCACTTCGGCCGCGCGTGTCGTCCGATGAGTTCTGGCTGCGGGAACGCGCGGCCTTTCTCGAAAATCCGTGGCCGACGCGCTCGGTGCTGCGGATGCATCTGGAGCGGTATCGAGACTATCGCGTCGAACACCAACTGCCCAATCCGCTGACGGCAGTGGAATGACAAACGCCTCTGCCGCCGTTCGGGGTTTCGGGCCTGTTTTCGCGCTCCTGTTCGGCTTGCAATTCGTTTCCATGGGCGCAATGGAAATGAGCGGCCCCTTCTGGCCGGTCCACATCAAGGCGTTGAGTCCTTCCGACAGTGTCTTCAGTCTCGCCGGAATCGGCATTTATATCTGTCCGATGCTCGGCGTATCGCTCACCAGCGCCTTTTGGGGGCGTATGGGAGATCGCTACGGCAACCGGCTGATGATGGTTCGCGCCTTGGCCGGTTTGGCGATCACGCAACTGCTCATCGCCTTTGCGCAAGATGTCTGGACAATTTTGGCTCTGCGCTTTTTGCAGGGCGCCTTTGCCGGCTACATCGCCCCGGCGCAGGCCTATGCCGTGCAGATTAACGGAGGACGCGACCGTGCCGGCCTGTTTGCCTGGCTTCAGGTGGCCACCAATGTCGGGTCGCTGGGTGGCGCTTTCCTGGGCGGCCTCATACTAGACGCCTGGCCTTTCACCGCCATCAATCTGACGGCCGGCGTGATCTGTGCCCTGTGCGCCGCCACCGCCTGGGCAAGTCTGCCTGTGCCGCCAAACGGGATTATTTCCGTACGGTCAGCAACCGCGAAAATTACTGCCCATGCACCCACGGGGAGTGCGCCGGTGCCGGGGCTTCTTGTGCTGATGGGGATGTTGCTCGCAAGCCGCATGGTGCTGCAGGTTCCGTTTTCCTTATACATGACGCAAGTTTTTGGCGCACAGCACTGGGTCACCGGCTTGAGCTACGGACTTCTGGCGCTGGGCTTTGTCGTGGGCGCGCCCTTGTGGGCGCGGCTGTTCGAGGGGCGCGCGAAATCCTATGTGCTCGGCTGGAGTGTGTTGATTTCAGCCGATTGCCTTGCAATCACCCATTTGGCCGGGATCACCGGGTCTATAGGCTTTTTTGCAATGCTGTATTTTGTCTGGGGCGCTCTACTGGGAGGAACAACGCCGGCTCTCCTGTCACTCATTTCGGCGGCAACGCAAGACGACCGGCAGGGTTCGGTGCTGGGTCTTGCGCAAAGCTGCCAGCAGGGCGCCTCGGTAGTCGGCATCGTCGCCGGCGTTGCGGTCACTCAGTTTTTTGGTCTCGACGCCGCGTTCCCGCTCGTCTCAACCCTCTACGCCTTATCATTCTTAGTGGCGCTCGGCATATGGCTCAAAGCGCGCCATTCACCTGACGAAGGAAGTTGATCGTGAAGAGATATCGTCCGCTGTTGCATGCCGCGATCGCGGCCCTTGCAGTGATCGTGGCTGGCCCGGCACCGGCATTTGCCGGGGAATCGGCGATGATGGAGGCGCAGGCGCCGCTCATCGTCACCGATATTGCCGGCCGCGAGGTAAAGCTGAATGCGCCCGTCAAGCGCATGCTTCTGGGCGAGGGCCGTCAGCTCTATCTCATAGCATCTTTGGAACCCGAAGATCCGCTGGCTCGTATCGTTGCCTGGCGCAACGACCTGATCGAGGCCGATCCGGCGACTTACGCGCAATATCTCAAAGCGTTTCCCGACCTGGCAAAGCTCACCGCTTTCAAGGGTTCGGAAGACAGCCTGGTCGATATCGAGTCAGCCATCATCCAGAAACCCGACGTGGTTCTGCTCAACCTTGAAGCCATGCGGGCCAATGAAGACGCCAAATTTGTCGAGAAGCTGGCGGCGCTGGACATTCCGGTTCTTTACATCGACTTCCGCCATTATCCGCTGGAGAACACCGAGCCAACCATCCGCCTCCTGGGCAAGATCATGGGGCGCGAGGCGCGCGCGGAAGAGATCATCGCGTTTCGCCACAAGGCCATGGCGCGGGTGAGCGACGTCCTCGCCGAACACAAACCGCAACGTCCAAAGGTCTTCATCGAGCGTATCGGTGGTTATTCCGACGATTGCTGCCTGTCTTTCGGCGCCGAGAACTTCGGCAACTACGTCGAGCTCGCCGGTGGTCACAATATCGGCAGCGACATCATCCCGGCGACATTCGGGCAGCTAAACCCCGAACAGGTGATCGCCGCCAACCCCGATCACGTGGTCATTACCAGCGCCGACTGGGAGGCCTATGTCCCCGGCGGACACTGGATCCCCCTCGGTCCCGGCGCGGACCCGCAGGTGATGCGCAAAAAGCTCGAATGGTTCCCAACCCGCAAAGCCTATACCGGCATTGCAGCCCAAGAGACGCGAAATTTCCACGGCATCTGGCACCAGTTCTACAACAGCCCTTATGAATTCATCGCAGTCCAGCAGCTGGCGAAGTGGTTCCACCCGAACCTGTTCGACGATCTCGACCCCGATGCAACCTTTGCCGAATATCACCGCCGATTCCTGCCCATCGATCACCAGCCCGGCTACAGCGTCACTCTCTCCGATAGCCCGTGAGGGCCGATGTCCGGGCCGAAGCGGTTTCCCGCTCGGGCATGGCATTTATAGAGCGCCCGCCTAGTGTCAGGCGACAGTTTGAGCGGCGGTCGGCGCCAGCTTGTCGGCGATGCCCGATGTCTGGTGCGCGACCCGCCTGCTTTGCGAAAAACCAACAGCGCGCTCGATATGCACCGGCATCCCTGAAATTCGCGATCAGGTCGCAATTGTGTCAAGTGGAAGCTTGCATGGTTTCGGCGCGCGGCCCAGGGTCCTCACACTGGAGAACCTTGCCGCCACCTTCCACCTCAGGGCATGTGTTACACGCTGCTCTCAGGGCCCCCCATTGCTGATCTCGACGATGCGATTTGACATGCGCGCCTCGCCAGCGCGGCATCAGAAATCCGTTGTCATCGACAACTTCACGGTAAGCGGTGCGCCCTGCGCCAGGGTGCCGTAACTGGCGACGCCTGCCCAGTAGTCGTCGTCGAAAACGTTCTCGACGGCGGCCCGGAAGGTGACCGGACGATCCAGAATGTCGGTGTGATAGCGGGCACCCAGGTCGAGCCTCGTCCAGGAGGGAATCTCCTGCGTATTCGCCGTGTCGACATATTGCCTGCCCGTGTGAATGACGTTGGCCGCCAGTGTGAGCCCCTGCAGGAAGGGCGTATCCCATTCCGCGCCAAGATTGAACTGGACCGACGGCACGCCGATAGGCGTGTTGCCGAGGGTTGCGGCACTGTTTGTCTTCGTCAACTCGCCTTCGAGCAGCGTAACGCCGCCAAGCAGTCGCATACCCGGCGTCACTTCCCCGAAGACGTTGAATTCCAGGCCGCGGTTGCGTTGCTCGCCGCCTTCTACGAACACGAGATCGCTCCCGCGGGTTTCAAGCTGCCCAAAAGGCTTTTCTATCTGGAACGCGCTGAATGTCACGGCCAGGCGGCCCAGATCGATCTTGGTTCCAATCTCGATCTGCCTGGACCTGTAAGGCGCCAGCGTTTCGCCCGCATTCACGGCCGTCGTCGGCGCCGTATCGCCGATGCTCAACCCTTCGACATAGTTGGCATAAAGCGACACGTTCTCCCACGGCTTGACGACCAGGCCGACCAGCGGTGTGAATGCGCCTTCGTCGGAGGACGATGTGACGGCGCCGGTGGTCGAGTTGAAATTCTCCGACGCGATATGCTGCCACCGCGCTCCGACCGTCAGTTGCACCCGCTCATCAAGAATCGACAAGGTATCGGCGAGCGCAAATCCGTATAGCTCGCTCTCCGACACCTTCGGCACCGAAGCCGGCGCCGGTATGTCTTGCCAGGGCCGGGCGACAGGATTGTAGATATTGGTGAGTTGAGCCGTCCCGGAATTGAAGCCCCGGTCGAGACTCTGATTGAAATGACTTGCCTGGAGGGTGACGGAATGCGCGATCGCGGCAGTGTCAAAGCTGGCGCGCAGGCCCGTTTCCGCTGTGGTCCTGTCAATATCGAAAACGTAGTTCTGCGGCGTTATGCTGACGTCCCCGGCCGAGTTCAAGATGACCGGCGTCCCGAAGAGGCGCTCGATGCGCGAGTTGCCCCCGCCGGCAGCGGCAAACACCGTCACCTGATCGGTGAGATCATATTCGACGCGTCCCAGCAAGGACAGATCTTCGCTCTTCGACCACTCCCACGGCTGCTGAACGTTAAGCCGGCCGTCTGGCGCCTCCGGTATTGCGAAACCGGAAAGCGGGAAGAACGGGCGTTGCGGGGCCTGGAAATCTTCCCGCTGACTAATGACGTCGAGCGTCGCCCTCAGCCGCTCGCCCTGATAATCGAGCGCCAAGGCCCCGACCGGCACGTCCCTCGTTTGGTGATCGATCGGCGTGTCGCCGCCGTGATAGCTGCCGTTGAATCGGACTCCGAACTGACGCTCGGCGCCGAAACGCCGGCTCACATCGACATGCCCGCCGCCCTGCAGGCTCGAGGCATAATCGACCGTAAACCGTGTCAGATCGACCTCGGCCGCGCGCTTGGGAACGATATTGATCGTACCCCCGACACTGCTGTTCGGCGCGATGCCATAAAGCAGCGCCGCCGGTCCTTTCAGGACCTCGATACGCTCGGCATAGTCGGTAAACAGGCGATAGGTCGGCGCGACCCCGAACACGCCGTCGAACGCGACCTCGCCAAAATTGCCTTCATTGATCGGAAAGCCGCGAATGTAGAAGGAATCCAAGATCCCGCCGGTTGAATGGGTGCTCCGCACGGAAGGATCATTGATCATCACGTCGGCCACGGTGCGTGCACCCTGATCCTCGATGGTTTGCGCCGTGTAGCTGCCTATGTTGAACGGCGTATCCATGATGTCGCGGTTGCCGAGCAGGCCCAGGCGCCCGCCTCGCGCGACTTGTCCCCCCGGATACGCTTCCGGCAAGGTGCCGATCGTTGCGGTCAGGGGCACACCACCCAGCCCCTCCACCACAATGCGCTCAAGCACCGTCGCTTCCTGCGCAGCGGCGTCCTGACCCACGACCACGGCCAGTGCGGCGCACAGCCCAACGGATTTCCTCATGCAAGTCCCCTCATGCCATGGACCAAGAATGTTTGCCTTGCCCTGGCAGGAGCTGGGTGAAAATGGTCAGGGGGTGGTGCTAGATAACATGAGTGCTCTTGTCAACTACTAGCATAAGCGGCCATTCTCTCGAAGTCGAGGTCCGACGCTGAACCGCCACACTGGTTCGTCATGGGCCAGCTTCAAATCAGTCGGTCGATGCGGCCAGCGCCAACCAGCAGCACCGTCTCCGGCGCGTCGCCAGAACCGATCGCAGTCGTTTCAGCTGCCCGCACACGATCTACATCTTGGTCGCTTGGCAGGAGCCACGAGACCGGCACGGCCGCTGAGGCGATGGCGACGCGCTAGCACTTGCCGCAGATCAGGCGGGCGACGTCTGGGATTGACTTCCACACTGCATTTTATGCGACTTTGCGAGCACAAATGGCGAACATTCACTGGTCCAGGTTTTCAGCTTGTCACCTTGAGGTCAATCTCGCGCCAACTTCCGATGTTGTGCTGCACGCACGGAAGGTCGTGAGCCGATCCATTGCGGCCGCCCACGACATGGGCGTTGGACTCCTGGATTGATCCCAAGGCGGTCATTTGCACCAACGGACAACTATCCGAGCTCATGGATCGTCACGCTGGGAATAACTGCCTTGGCGATCTCGCACAGGTGTTGGTGATGCGTGAGGTAGATCACCTGACCGGCACATGCCATCTCACCAAACAATTTGAAGACCTCCTCGGATCGGATGTGGTCGAAGGTCTCCATTATATCATCGGCGATAAAGGGCACGGAGGGCCTAAGCCGCGCAAACTCGTAGTAGCCTGCGAGCCTCAGGGCTAGGTACAGCTGAAACTGAGCGCCCTTCGACAGCGCGTCGGCGACCTTGGACTGCCCGTCGCGTTGCATGGCAATTAGGACTTCGCCGCCTTTCACCGGCTGGGTCGCCAAGCCTGCGTACTGACCGCGTGTGATGAGCGCGAAGGCATCAGATGCCCGGACCATCATCCCGGAGCGATGCTGCTCGCGATACACTCTCAGAGCGTTTGCCGCGGACATTACTCCCAGTTTCAGCTCGATATACCGAACCGCCTTCTCCTCGATTTCCAGAAGCACGGTGCGACGCTCGGCATCTATTCGGGCAATCGCGCTGTCGCCGCCAATGGCGTCCAGCTTGTCGGCCGCACGGGTCCGCCGGATGAGCTGCTGCTGTATCAATTCGTCGAGATCGCCAAGCCGCCGCTCGCTTTCGGCCTTCTCGATTGCAAGCCCGTGCAAATCAAGGCCATCCAAGATCGAATGGGCTTGTTTGGCACCGTCCGCCGTGAGCTCAGCAGACAGCTGTTCTTCAAGGTCGATCAAGGCGGCACGCAGGCGGTCCCTTTCCTTGAGCAGTTCATCGCGCTCAACGACTTGCGCCAAGTTGGCCACGCCAAAGGCGGCCAACACATCCTGCTTGCGTCGCTCGTGCACCGCGACTTCCAAATCGAGCGCGTCACGAACATCCTCAAGGCGCTCCTGGTCAACGAGCAGGGCCGCCTTTGTCTCGCGGGCACGGTCGGCGCGCTCCAGGCGCTCGGCAAGCCTGATGGCCAATTGTTCCGGGTCAGCCTTGTCCGCCGGCTCACCGATTTGTCTTGCGACAACAGTAACCTCCTCGATGAGCGTGCCCCTGTCTGCCTCCATTTTCGCAATACGCAGCCGCATCGCTTCGCGTTCCTGGATAGCCTTTGACAGCTCCACCAACTGATCGAGGACACCGCCGACGCCAGGCGCGGAAATTCCGCTTTCCAGCCAGGTGCCCTTGAGGGCTGCGGTGACGTCGGCCACCCAATCCTCCTCACGGCTTTCCGCCACCTCCAGGGCGCGGCGTCTGATTGCAAGATCTTCCTCCCTAGCGCTCACGGTTTTGATCGCCTCGGCGCGTTCGGCATCGACCTTGGCTTGCCTGTCGAGGAACCGTTCCGCAACGGCCATCATGGCTTCCAGGCTCTCATTCGGTTCCGGCTGTATCCCGACGCTTTCCAGGGCGGCGCTCACCTCGAGGCGTATGATGCCCCCATCGTCAGTTGCCCGCTCAAGCTTCTTGCGCGCGATCAAGATTTCGTCCCAGGCCGCGAGCGCATCGGCGCGGGCGGAGCTACGCTCCTCGATCAGCCCAATCAAAAGCTCAGGCGAGGTTTCCTGGCATGTCCCAAGCAAGTCTCTCGCTGCCGCGGTGATTTCCGAGAGTGCCGCTTTCGCACTCGAGGCGAGCTGCCCCAGTTGATCAACCGTGCGCGCGATGCCGGTGACGCCTTCGGCGAGGCTTCGCATCGTTGTTCGGATTTCAGCGAGCTCGCGCGCATGGACCAGACGGGTTGCTGCAGCATCATCGTCACGAGCCAACGCCACCTCGAAAATGTCTGCCGTCTCGGCGATCAACCTGTCGCGATGGCCTTTCCAAGCCTCATCCCGCTTCTGCCGCATAGCCATTGCGGTTTCATCATCCGCCACATCGACCGAGGACCGGATGGCTTCCAAATGTGCCAACTGCGAGGCATGCGTTTGCTCTTGCTCCGTCAGACGTTCGGAAAGGACTGCTCTGTTCCTCTCATGCTCTGCCGAAAGTGTCTTCCAGGCCGCGATCTGTCTGGCGCTTGGAACTGACATCGCTGAGAGACCTTCCGCGTCCCCCGTCCACGGCTGGAGACGCCGGATTGCTGTCCGCCAACGAATTTGACTCGAGTCTTCCGCCTCACGCGCCGCCTTTATCTCGCTCAGATGCCCACTTGCTCTCGTCTTGGACAATGCTGCCGTCAGCCTTGCCCTGGCAGGTTCAGGCACAGCGCGTTCTTCACCGACCCGGTGCCGCGCCGTGTGAAGCGCATCCAGGGCTGCCGCGGCCTCATCGCGGGCAACACGCACGCTGGTGGTTATTCCGGATCGCTGTTCGACCATATTGCGAACGGTCCCGACAATGGCGGCGGGCAGGAGAAGCGAAGCTGGCTCCCGTTCTGTGGATTTTCCCAAGGCGGCAAGGCGATTCGCGACGGCGTTGTCGAGGATTTGAAGCTCGGTCCTGCGGGTGGGCAGATCCAGGCCCGCAGAAACATATCGCGCCTTGCGATCGGCCAGTCCGCGAACCTGTTCGGAGATTGCGAGGATCTCCTCGTCCACGGCGATCGCCGCGATCTTCGCCCTTAGCCTCTCCATTTCGTCGTCGTTTGCCAGTTGGCGCGTTCGCAGGCTGGCGTCCTGATCGATCATTTCGGCGACACTCCCCGTCCAGGTCCGGGGCGGCGAAGGCAGGTCAGGCAATTCGGCAAGCCGAGCGGCCTTCCGCTGGATATCGGCCGCAAGGGGAGCCGCGCGCAGATACTTCGCGATTGTCTCCAGGCGAGCCGACAGCACCGATCGTTCGGCTATGCTGCGATCGTATTTTTCCGCGGCCTCGACACGTTCCGCCTCCAATGTCTCGAAGGTGGAGGCCAGCGTGTCGATTTCATCCTTGCGCGACTTCAGTTCGGTAAACCGCTTTTTGAGCAGCGCAAGTTCGGTTCCGTGTGCCTGTTTACGGTAGAGAGAATCTGCCTCCGCCTCGAGCGCGCTCAGGATGTCACTGGCGTGCCCCAGACCGGCACTGGCCGCGAAAAGCAGCTTGCCGAGGTCTCCGCGCGATTCCAGGATCGATTTTCCGCCTGCTTCCAGCGTCTCGTCGTCCAGTGAGAACATGGTGCGGTAGGCTTCGCGGGACAGGCCTGCCAGATGTGCCGATATCGCCACTTCGCTGACCGGTTGGCCCATTGCATCGTGCAGCGAGTTGCCGCGTTGCTTTGTGCGCGAGAAGGTTTGTTCTTCGCCGCTAAATTCCAGCACGCCGCCCATGCGCATCGCGCTATACTCATGCAGGAAATTGTAGCGGCTGCGTTCCTCAATGCCGAACAGAAGATCCAGATAACCGGCAAGCGCAGTCGACTTGCCGGCTTCATTCAAGCCGAATACGATGTGCAGATCGGGTCCGGTCTCCGGCTTTGGCCCGAAGTCGATCGCTTTGTCGGTAAACCTCCCGTAGCGAATGAGGTCGAGGCGCCGCAGTCTCATTGCTGCCCGCCTGCCTTGAGGCGGGCCGTGACCAAGTCGGCACCGCGGGCGAGCGCGCCGTCGAGGAACAAGTCCAGTGCGGCTTCGTCCTTTCCGGCAAAGTCGCGCGCGTCCGGCGGAAGATCCGCGATGGTTTTCAAAACCAGGGCTTTGGCTTCCGCTCGGAAAGCTTCCGACCTGGCAATGGTGTGCATGGATTGCGCGAGCTCCAGAACCGGATCGGCAACGCCGTCGGATGTCTCGCTGTTGGGCGGCGACAGGTCCAGCTCGAGCTTTTCGATCCACGCATCACCCACGTGTTCGGCTGCCTGTTCAGCCTCCCCGAGCAGCAGATCCCTGTCGCGGATTATTTTCCAGGACAGCGGCGATGTACCGGTCAGTCCAAGGCGGACCACAGCATGGCGGGATCGAACGGAGGTCCGGGTTTGCTCGAGTGCGGACCGGATCCGTCCGACGGCCTCTGGCCATTCCAGCGTCCCGGTCAGATCAACGTTCATCCGCTCGAACTGCGCGACGCTGGTCAGCCTCTCCTCGATCGCGATGGTCCGGTCATCGCTTATCGTTACCAGGGTGACTGATTTCTCTCCGGCCTCATTGATGTCCCTGCCTTGCGGCATTCCTGGCATCACCACCGTGCTCGCGCCGGGATGGACTTTTCGAACATGAATGTGGCCCAGCGCCCAATAGTCGAAACCGTGGCCATGCAAGTCGGCAACGCTGCAGGGGGCGTAGACGTCATGTCCTGGCGATCCGGCCAGACTGGTATGCATGATGCCGACATTGACCGCCGCTTCGCGGGGAGCCACGTATTTGGGCAGCAGGCTCTCTGGCGCCTTTGGGCTTGCAAAGCTCAAGCCATGGACCATGACATCCAGGCCTCCGGCTGATTGCAGCACCGGTTGGGCACGGCCACCGAAGATCGTCACAGTATCCGGGAACACGAGCTGCTTCGTAATCCGCGACATGGCGTCGTGGTTTCCGCGAATCATGAAGACCCTGACACCGGCCTGGTGGAGACGGGTGATCTGCAACGCGAGAAACCGTGCCGTTTTCATCGACGTCTGATCGCCGTCGTAGAGATCGCCGGCAATGACGAGGGCATCGACACGCTCCGCAAGGCAAAGGTCGACGATAGAGACAAATGCTTGACGACTGGCGTCTCCCACCAGTTCGGCAAGATCGGGGTTTCGCATCGCCAGCGAGCGCAGCGGCGAGTCGAGATGAATGTCGGCCGTATGGATGAAGCGAAATGCCATTGGGCTATCTCCGGCCCCGAACGAGGGACGTGGTTCGACGCGATTTTCTCGGCACTCGGTCCCAGCTCAGGGGATTTTAATTCAGGCGCTTGCTAGGCCGGCTTCGCCGCCTCTCGCACCCGGTTAGCAAAGCCCAACCGCTTTCGGCAACTCTCTTTCATGGGTTTGGAATGTTGCGACAGGGGCCTCGATGGGTTTCGCCGGGAAATGCTGCGATCCGCTTTCCAGAAATCAACTGTACATCCAAACTATCAAGCTGACAAAAGGGCTTCTTGTTCTGATCTGACATCCAAAAACACGACAAGAGGGAAAAAAGCCGCTAGTCTCTCAAAAGGGGGTACTGCATCAATGGAATCAGCCGATAGTTCTCAGTACGCAACAATAGACAGTCCCGCATCCGATATTTCTGCTGCGCCATGCATCGTTGCCGATGTCGCTTCCAGCTTCACATATGCATCCTATCAGAATGCGATACCGGTCATTCGTTCGATACGAATTGAGAACAACTCGGCCTCTCATTTTGAAAACTGCGTTCTTGAGTTGACGTCTTCACCGTCGTTCCTGCGGCCGAAGACGTGGACAGTCGATCGGATCATCCCTGGCGACAGGCTTGCGCTGAGCGACCGCAAAGTCGAGCTCGATGCTGGTTATCTCGCCGGCCTGAACGAGGCCGAACGCGGTGAGATCATGCTTCGCCTGTCATCGGCGGGCAAGGTTCTCGACGAGAGACGCCTGACAGTCAGACTGCTCGCGCGCGACGAATGGGGTGGCGTTGCGGACATGGCTCAACTGCTGCCAGCATTCGCCATGCCGAATGATCCGGGTGTGGCGCAGATCCTGCGGGCCGCGGCGGAACGACTTGTCGCGCATGGTCACCCGAGTGGCCTGGACGGATATCAATCCCAGAGTCCCCAACGGGCATACATGCTGACCGCGGCCATCTATTCGGCGATCGCCGGTATGGGGTTGCACTATGCGGAGCCGCCGGCGAGCTTCGAGAGCCGAGGCCAGAAGATCAGGCGCCCAACGACGATCGCGCAGGAGCGTCTTGCGACCTGCCTTGACACCACGCTTCTGTTTGCCGCGGCCCTGGAGGCTGCCGGCTTGCACCCGGGCATCTTGATGTTCGATGGGCATGCGGCGGCCGGCGTCTGGCTGACTAAGAGAACCTTTGCCAATGCCATTGAGACGGATCAGATGGAGGTCCGCAAGGCATTGGCGTCCCGCGAATTCATTGCTTTCGAGACAACTGGCGTCACCCATCGACCTGCGCTCACACTTGACAGCGCGCAAAGTGCGTTGAGCAACCGTCTGGCGGAAGACCAGGCGTACGCCTTCGTCGCGGCTATAGACGTACGCCGCTCGCGCAGCGGCGGCATAACGCCGCTCGCCTCACACGAGCCGATCCGCCGCAACGCCGTCGAGGATGATGTGGATGTCGCCGTTCTGCCACTTCCTCCAGCGCCAGCGATTGGCGAATTGCCGGCCGAGGCTATCGAGGTAAAGCCGACCAATGCCGCCGGCCGTATCGACCGCTGGCAGAAGAAGCTCCTCGACCTGACGCTGCGCAACCGGCTCCTCAATCTCCCGGATTCGAAGAAGACGATCCCGTTTCTGTGCACCGACGTGGCCTATCTGGAGGATCGGCTCGCAAATGGTGTCGCTATCCGTCTCATATCGCTCCCCGAGCAGAACCCCTTGGGCGAACGAGACGAGGTGCTTTATCGCGACGTCCACGGGCGCGACCTTCAGCGCGGTTTCGCGGCCGAGGCTCTGCTCAGGGACGAGCTGCCGTCGACGCTGGACGCCCGTCAGCTGGACGCCAGGCTGATCGACCTGCATCGACAGGTCCGTAACGATTTCGCCGAGGGAGGGGCAAATACTTTGTTCCTCGCGGTGGGCTTCCTGCGCTGGAAAAAGAAGCCGGACGATGACCGCAGCTATCGGGCACCACTTCTTCTCGTGCCGGTACGGCTCGAGCGCCGCAGTGCGACTTCGCGCTTCACGATCCGCTTCCACGAAGACGAACCTCGGTTCAACGCAACGCTTCTTCAGTTCCTGGAGCGGGACTTTGATCTGCGCCTTTCGCAGTTTGGCGGCGATCTGCCGCTGGACGACGATGGCATTGATGTGCCGCGGGTCCTCACCATGATGCGGCAGGCAGTGCGTGACGTTCCCGGGATGGAGGTCGTCGACGAAACCGCGCTATCAACCTTTTCCTTCGCGAAGTTTCTCATGTGGAAGGATCTGGTCGAGCGGACCGAGGCGCTCCGCCAAAACAGGGTCGTGCGCCACCTCATCGACACACCGGAGCAGGCCTTTCAGGCCGCAGATGGACAGTCGCCGTTTCGCGAGGAGCGTGACCTGGACCGCGCCTATGCGCCCTCGAGCATCATAAGCCTTCTGCCGTTGGATTCATCGCAGACGGCCGCCAGTCTCGCGGCTGCCGAGGGCCATGACTTCGTCATTGTGGGTCCCCCGGGTACGGGCAAGAGCCAGACCATCGCCAACATGATCGCCAACTGCCTGGGTGTGGGGAAGACGGTCCTTTTCGTGGCGGAGAAGACGGCGGCTCTCGACGTCGTCTATCGCCGGCTGCGGGAACACGGCCTGGGAAATCACTGTATCGAGCTGCATTCGAACAAGGCCGACCGCAAGCATTTTCTCGGGCAGTTGAAATCGTCCTGGGAGCATGGCGGGCGGACGGACGCGTCCGAATGGGTCGCCATCAATGAGCGGCTGCGCGTGAGGCGCGATGAATTGAATGCCTACGTCGAGGCGCTTCACAAACGCTACTCAAATGGCTGGACGCCCTATCTGGCATTGGGGATTGCACTTAGATCGGCAGATGAGCCTGCGCCTGTGCTCACATGGCAGGCGCGCGATACGCACGAGGCGCAAACACTCTTCGATCTGGAAGAGCTAGCCGTAGAAGTAGGCCTTGTTTTTGCATCCGTCGACCGTGAGCCGGCACTCGACCTGATCGATGCTGGAGAGTGGAGCATCGGTTGGCAAGAAAGCGTACTTTCCGCAGCGAAATCGCTTCAGACAGCAATCGAACTATTGACGAGCTCGATCGGGGACTACCTCGCCAGTCTAGGCCTCGGAGCCAACGAGCCGGTGCCGCGTGCGGTACTTGAGAGCCTTGCAAGCCTGGCGGAGGTCCTGAGCCAAAGCCGAGGTCGCGACATCTCGATTGCGTTCGACCGGGACTTCGCACAGTGCAGGACCGCGCTTGTTGATTTGGGACGTTCGATCGAAACCTATCGCGAAGCTGAGCGGGGCCTTGCCGCTACCTATGGCCTTGCCCAGGTCCGCGAGCTGCATCCGGATGGTCTGGACCGTCAATGGCGCGAAGCGAAGGCATCGTTCTGGCCGAACTCCACGCTTGGCAAGCGCAAGGTCCAGAAGCTTCTGCAGGGCCATGCTGAACTCGGCACCGCGAACCCCGGCCGGGACCTGCCGCTGCTGCAGCGGATGAAGCAAGAACTCTCCGCCATCGACCAGAGCCTGCTGGCTGGGAAGCCGCTGCGGGTCGATGGCCTTGCCACTGATGTCAAGGGGGTGACGGACATCCTCGATCTCGCTCAACGCCTTCGCGGTGCTCTGCGTATCCCCGGATGCTCTCAAGAGGAAATACGATCCCTCCTGCGTTCCGTCGCGCCTAGCCTTCGGGGCACGCTGGAAAATGACAGGGTACGCCTAGCGGGAGATCGCCTTCTCGCGGCTACGAAAAGCCTTGAGGTCGCGCGTCGGGTGTTCGGTGAGACTGCCGGGCGGGACGCTCCCGACAGCGCCGATGGCACAAGTCTCGCCGCGCTCAAAATGAAGCTCGGCGCTCTGATAGGCGCGCGAAATCTGCTGCGCAACTGGTCGGCCTGGTGTCGGGCCAGGAGCATGGCAATCAGCAGCAACTTGGCCCCTCTGGTCGAGCAGATCGAGACAGGAGCTATCCGCCCCGAAAATGCGCGTTCGGCGTTTCGCGTAGGCTATGCCCGATGGTGGCTCCCGAAGGTCCTTGATGAGGATCTTGTCTTGCGAGACTTCCGTAGGTTTCAGCACGAGAACGCCATCAAGGAGTTCCGCGAGATCGACGATCTGGCGCGGTCGCATGCCGCGCAGCGCGTCATCAGTTCAATCGCGCATGGCCTGCCAGCGGTTCAAGGTGTTTCGCGCAACTCGGAACTGGGACTGTTGCGACATCAGATGGAGCTTCAGCGGCCGAACCAGTCGATCCGCGACATGATCGGCAAGATGCCGGAATGCTTTTCCAAGCTTGCGCCCTGCATGTTGATGTCGCCGCTCTCCATTGCCCAGTATCTTCCTCCGAACCAAGCTCTGTTCGATGTTGTGATATTTGACGAGGCATCGCAGATCACCACCTGGGACGCGGTCGGCGCTATCGCCAGGGCGCGTCAGACCATCATAGTGGGCGATCCCAAGCAGCTGCCGCCGACCAATTTCTTTGGACGCAACGAGGAGGAGGAGGACATCGCCGACCACGAGAAGGACCTGGAAAGCATCCTTGACGAAGCAAGGGCGTCCGGCATTCCGGTGCGCGATCTGAGATGGCATTACCGCAGCCGAAGCGAGTCTCTGATCGCTTTCTCGAACCATCACTATTATCAGAACCGGCTCGTGACATTTCCTTCGCCGACGGTCGAGGACCGCGCGGTGCGCCTGCGAAAGGTGCCGAATGGCATCTATGACCGTGGCAAGAGCCGCACCAACCGGATCGAGGCGGATGCTGTCGCAGCTGAGGCGGTAGCGCGGATGAATAGCTGGCTAAAACTCCCCGAGATTGGCCGACCGACGCTTGGCGTGATCACCTTCAATGCCCAGCAACAGTCTCTGATCCTGGATCTGCTCGATGCCGCGCGCCGCGATCATCCTGAACTCGAATGGTTCTTCGCTGAAGATCGCGTCGAGCCAACGATCGTCAAGAATCTCGAGAACGTGCAGGGCGACGAAAGGGATGTCATCCTGTTCTCGATCACATTCTGGAAGGATGCCTCCGGAAAGTCACCGCCGATGGATTTCGGGGCATTGAACCGTGACGGAGGCGAGCGGCGTCTCAACGTCGCCGTGACGCGCGCGCGCCAGGAGCTGATCGTCTTCTCCGGTTTCACCGCGGACCAGATCGACCCGGCGAGAAGCAAGGCGCTCGGCGTTCAGCATCTGAAGACGTTCCTCGACTATGCCGAGAGAGGCGCTATCGCGCTACCGGCTCAGGACATCGGATCTGTCGGAGGGTTCGATTCTCCCTTCGAGGAAGCCGTGGCCACATTGTTGGAACGACGGGGATGGATTGTGGTCCCGCAAGTCGGAATTTCCGGCTTCCGCATCGACCTGGCGATCCGTAATCCGGATTTGGCTGGTGCTTACCTGGCGGGTGTGGAATGCGACGGTGCGACCTATCACCGGTCGTCAACTGCAAGGGACCGCGACAAGGTTCGCGAACAAGTGCTGAAGGGGCTGGGCTGGAACATCCTGCGCGTCTGGTCAACGGATTGGTGGTTCGACGCCAACGGATGTGCCGAACGGTTGCACACCAGCCTGGAAACCTTATTGGATGAGGGCCGGGCGCACCGTGCGGCCGCAGAACCGGAGACCGAGTGTCACTGGGACATGGGGCGCCAGGTCAACCCGATCGACGAGATTGCCGAGGACCGCTCGACGCCGATCGAGGAGCCTCCATCGCCGCCGACGGTGGCCGTGACTGAACTCGTATCGGTGAATATTCCGGCAGCTTCGAGCCCCGCTGAGACGACCGCACCACCACCGATAACGGGCCCGCTTATTACCGACGGCACCGCGGACAGGCGGTATCGGTTGGCCGATCTCAGTGGCCTGCGGGCAGACCCCGATCAGTTCTTCGAATTTGGCTATCGCGCGACGCTGCTTGGCATGATTGAAACCGTCGTCGACACTGAAAGTCCATTGCGAACAGACGTCCTCGCCCAACGGATTGCTCGGGCCCATGGTTGGCTCCGCACGGGCGGACGCATCCGCGAGAGGATTGATCTTCATTTGCGGGATCTGGACAGGACACAAGAGTCAAGCGGCGAGTTCATTTGGAAGAAGGGCAAGGTCTTGGACCCGATGCCATATCGTCAACCCGTCAATGAGGAGGCCCGGCGTTCGATTGCCGAGATACCGTTGGCGGAACTAGCCTCGGTGGTGATCGGCAATGCGGAACTGCTGGACATGCCCGATCCTGCACGCGATATGGCGCGACTCCTTGGGGTCGAGCGGCTTGCGGCGGTCTCACGGACGCGCCTGGACGAAGCAATCGCCAGGGCAAGGCACCATATCGCGACGACCCAATCTGGTTCGTGATGGCTTGCTTACGATCGAAAGAAGGCGAAGATCGAATGTCCGGAACGCGCCTCCACGCTGACAAGATGTATCGGCGAAAGGCTCGAACCGGCCGGAAGCTCCCTGCGCCTTGTCCATTCCGGAAAACTGGCGCGCGTTTCAGCGTCGAGCGCGTGGGGATCACCTCGCGAGTTGTGCGGGGAATCTTGATCACCTCCCACGAAGCTAGCGCCGATCGTTTGATCGACGTCGCCGTCGTGCCGCGTTGTTCAAAGTTGAAGCCAACTAACCGCGGGGAATGCATGCTACTACGGTCAGGGGATGGTCGATGTAGCTCTTGGTGAGATTGTAGTGGAGCGCCTTGCGAACCAGCGCTGCTTCTCACGACTGTTTCCAAAAGCCCCACGCCGGCCGGAACCGACAAGAAGCGGACTGGCGCAAAAAGGACTCGCTTAACTGCAAAGTTGTTGGCAGGCACCCCCTCGAAGGCAAAATTTTCTGATATCGGACAATTATTTCGGTAGTGTCACACACTCTCTCTACCTCAATACCATTGGTGAAGGTGTCTCCGGTGCAAGAAGGGTCAGACGAAAACATCGATGGGCTAAATGCTCGTGCGCTGCATTTGCACACAATAGACTCGTTAGTTGCCGATTTGATTACAGGCATCCCAGTTCTCATTGAAGGCGCGCGCAGATTTTCTTTGCCTGATACTGCAACGCGTAGCGCGTTGGCATGGTACCAAAATCGTGGCCCGGCGACTTGGAGTGCTGATGTCCGCTCCCTGCATGCGGAAGAACTCGTGGACGCGATTTCCCAACCGCCACCTGCCGTGAAGGCCTTGCCCTCACGGCCCGCGAACGCGAACAATCGGCGCCTTCGGCTGAAGAGGGTGGAGGCCCACCGGTTCGCCGGCCTGCATAAGTTTGGGACACCGGATGCGGCTCCGGAGAATTATGTCCATGAGTTCTGGTCCCCGATCACGCTCTTCGAAGGGCGGAACGGATCCGGCAAGACCTCCCTGCTCAATACCGTCATCTGGACCCTCACCGGTCAGATGCTTCGGCCGCAGCGCGAGCCGGAAAACCCGGAGGACTTCGATTGCTGGATAGGCAATGCGGAGGACGAGCGGACAACGCACAAATTGTCGTCACTGACACCCATGCCACTCCTGGACGAGTACCGGCCCGACAAGGACTGGGTTCCCGCAGATACATGGGTTGAACTGACCTTCGTTGATGACGGCGGCGTGGAGCTTCCCCCAATCCGCCGAAGCATAACGCGCTCGCTTCAGGGCAAGCTGAAGGAGTTGCCACCCGATCTATCCGCGCTTGGGGTCGATCCCATCGCACTTCGCATCGGCACCGTCATGCCGGCCCTACTCCCGCTCATTCGGTTGGGATCCGAGTCAGAATTGGGACGCGCAGTGTCAGAGCTTACAGGGTTGTCTGCGCTGGTGGACCTTGCCGCACACACGCGCCGCGCGAAAACCAAAATTGACAAAGATCTCGTTAAGGCTAAACGCAGCGAATGCGATAAGGCGGACGCCGACTACAACGTTGCCAAAGGCGACCTCGAAAAAATCTTGCGGACCCATGCTGGGCTTGAGCCGCCGATGGCGGTGCCAGTCCCGTCGGACGACAAGGCCATTGAGGAAAAGGTTAAGACCATCAAGGCGCACTTCGACGACGCAAAGGCATCGGCGTTTGAGTCTGCGAAAGAGATCCTTGGCGGGCGTTTCGATCCCGCCGATGCAAAACTGCGTTCCGACCTCGAAGATAACATCGGTCGTGCGCTCGAGCGTTTCAGCCAGCCTCAAACATTGAAGTCGATCGCGCGACTCGCCGACCTCCGCAAACTGACCCCGGACCAGCTTGGCGGTGCCGAAAACAAGCTGACTGCCATTCTGACGGAAGCGCGTACCCTCCAGGAACTGGCGCAAAATCCGTCAAGCGCAGCACGAACGCGCTTGTATGCGCGGATCAAGGCCTGGATGACGGATCATCCGGACCCAGCACGCGACCAAGACCGGTGCGTCGTGTGTGGTGGCGATCATTCACATGCCGTCGACCCTGTGACGGGTCAGCCGGTCAAACAACACCTAGCCGGGGCTGCTTCCAATGCTAACCTCTTGTCGCAAACCCTTGCCCATTGGGCGGCAAATGCCCATGGTGATATGTTGCGCTCGTTACCCGAGGCGCTTCGCGCTGAGTTGATTACGGACTTGCCGTCAAATCCGTGCGACCTTCTGAGAAAAGCGCTCGTTGAAGAGGCTTTTTCGTTCGCACCGTTTGCGGGCATTCTTGGCGAGTTGAAGTCCCCCACGGCCTTGAGCCTCGATGGCGTATTCGAGAATCGCGCGGAATTGGATGATCCCATCGCCATCGCTTTGCCAGCAGGGTGTAGCGACCTTCAACTGGCCTTGGAGCGGCTTGACCGGGCAATCCGCTTTGCCCGTTGGCGCCAGAACAACGATGCATTGGCAAAGGATGTCCTCACCCGCGTACTCGGGCGCAAGCCCAAGGAAGGAGAGCCTGCAGAGAAGCTAACCCTTACCGGGAAGCTGTTGGAACTTCAAAACCTCGTCAAAGCAGCCGAGCCGATATCGGACGCGTTAACCCAGTGTGCACGGCTCTCAAAGCACTTGGCGACGCGTCGGGCAGCTGAAATCCGGCTTGCCAATTACGCGACGGCAAGCACGGCGCTCAGCCAACTCGCTGATTTGGGAACACTGGCTGACAGGCAAGTCGACCAGCTTCGCAAAATCCTTCGAACTGACGCTGCTGCATGGCGGCATCTGATCTATCTCGGCGCATTTCCCGATACGGCTCACCAACTCGTCGATACCGGCATGGGCCGCAAAGGCGAATGGGAACTCGTCGTCCAAGCAGGAGGTGTCGCGGCTCCAGCCCAACATGTCACGAACGCATCGGCCCTAAGGGCGAGTTTGGTCGCATTCTTTTTCGCCTTCTGGCAGCACGTGCTGAAGGAGCGTGGCGGTCTGACTACTCTCGTGCTTGACGATCCCCAGGAGCTGCTTGACGACGAAAACCGGGAGCGGCTGGCGGCCGCACTCGGAAACTTGGCGAGCGGGGGGGCGCAGGTGATCGTTACGTCCTATGATCCCCGCTTCAGCAGCCGAGTTGCCAAAATCCAGCTTCCGGGCGGAATTGAGCATCTTGCAGTGCATCCCGCGACACGGCTGCAGCCCCGCGTTAGGACGATCGTACCCCATGCCGTCCTGCTTGAGCGCAAGAAGCGCTTTGATGCCGACCCAAATGAAGAAGAGCCCGCACGCGAGCTCGCCGATGGATGTCGCGTGTTCCTCGAGGCGCAGCTTGGGGACATGTTCGACGATCCGGCCCATTCATCCTGGGCGAAGGCTACGCCGAATCCCACGCTCGCCGATTTCGTGCAGCGTATGCGCCCATTGGCGCGTGCCGGATCGGTCGGGATGTTTGGCGCAGGCATTTTCAGGCGGTTCACTGAACACCCCGCGTTGGGTGACAATTCCCCGGTGGTGGCCTTGATGAACAAGGCCCATCACGGACGTCGCCTAGACATCACTGCTGGAGAGGTCGCGTTATGCGCTAGCCAATTGGTCGATCTGATCAAACTTGCCGAGGACATGCGTGAAGAATGCTATCGCTGGCGCCGGCGGGACGCCCCAGAAGCGAAGCAGAAGCTTGAGGCGCCAGCCGCGATCGACTTTACTTCGCTTTCCACACCGCAGGTCATCATCTGTCCTGACTTGGCGGCCTTTACCCGGCACCGGGCGGCTACGGGAACTCAGGACGAACCAGAGATTCTGGATTCGCGCGTTCTTGAGGGCTGCGTCGCATACTATCTCAGGCGGGCCAACTTCGGGTTCGCGGCACCCGCTGGCAGTCTTGCGATCGTTAAGTCCATCGCAGCACCAAGCGCGGACCGGCGGCTTGTGATCGCTCGTCACGGCAAGGATATTTACGCGCGCCGGCTGGTTCGCAGCGCAAATGGCGGATTAATCGGCCTTACTGCCGAGACGCCGGACCCGCGCATCCGCAATCCTAAAACCGTCTTTCTGCCCGAGGATGAAACGGCAATTCACCAAGTTGTCGGGATCATTTTCGACCACAGGGTGCGCGTCGATCATGGCCCAGAAGAGGCCGTAGCTGTTGACGTCAACAGGGAGTTGCAGCGGATCGCAGTCGCCTTCCGCGTGGTCGATGAAAGTGCGGTGCCGCTCGCACTGGACAAGCAAGTCGTCCTTGGAGGGGATCACATCGAACTCGATACCCTCGGGCATCATCAGGACGCCCTCGTTGCCCTTTTCCTCGATGACGGATCAAGCATTTTCAAGCGGGTGGGGTCGGCACTTCCTGGCGACCTTTCCCATCTCAGGCTGTTCGAGAGCATAGGCGGGATGGGATCGTCTCTGGTCCTTTCTGTTGGAAAGGCGGCATGCGGGGTTCCATCGGTCGTTGGCGCTCGGAAAATCGTCGGCGTGCTTTACAACGTCTAGCGATGTGACGCGCAAACCAAGTCGATCGCAACCAAAAGCGGCGAGTCCCACTTTGGGCCGATTTCGGCCGTCCAGCGTATTCGAGACTACGCCTGAAAGCTGTCGTTCTTTTTGAAGCGCACGACAGATGAATTGCTGGCGCATTCGCGCGGCCATTACCTAGCGCTTGCTTCGGCGCTGTCCAGGCTCTGGTCGGGATATCGGGCGCGCGCTACCGAGTCGAAGCACTCTCCTTCTGGCTGCGCCGAGCGCCTCGTCTCCGCAGCAGCGTCGGCTGGACTCGCCGCTTTGGCTTTTATCCTCTCCATTCGCGCCTGATGGATAGGGGCGACCTTTTCGCTAGACCGATGAACGCCTATATTGACGCAAGTAATGGGCACTCGCTTTACTTGGGGCGGGTTGGAGTTCAGGGGGAATTTGAGATGTGTCGGCCTCAACAGGCTATTCGCAGGCAAATATGTCGCTTGCGCTGACGTCGGTGACGCATGGAACGCTGTGTCATGGCTCGCGTTGGGTTATAGCGGACGAGGACGACCTCGCCGCTAAGGTCGCGCAGATCGCCTTGGGTCAGTCGCGCCACGTTGCCGCGATCCTCTCCGGTATCGACAAGAAGACGCCCGCGACCCGCGTCGCCGCGGCCAAAGGCGCGATCAAGCTCCTGACCGTCGAGGACGGCAAGGATGCCTATCACCGCGACGGCTGGATTTTTCAGGCGATTTCCTGGATCGCGGCGCACCGCGATGATTCCGGCGCCGTCGTGCGCGCGCCCCACGCCATTCTCGCGCACAAGGGTTTCGACGGAATGCAGTTGAAGCTCGATGCGGCCCGAGAGGAGATCACGGCAGTCGTGATCTTCGAGGACAAGGCAACAGTGAACCCGCGCTCGACGATCACCGGCGACGTCTGGATGGGCATTCGCGCGCTCGAACGCGGCGAGCGCATGCCCGAGCTCATTCAGGAGACCGGCGCGATCCTTGAGGCGAATCAGCTGCGCTTTCCCAAGATGGACATCGATGCGGCAGTCGAGACCATTCTCTGGGATGAAGCCCGCTATTATCGCGTCGCCATCACCGCCGACGACAGCCATGACGACGATGACGACCGCGAAGCCCTGTTTAAGGGATTCGACAAGGTGGCACCGGGCGGCCGGAAGCGGCGCCAAGCCGAAACCATGTGCATCCCTAAGCTGCGCGATTGGATGAAGGAGTTCGCGGCCAAGGCAATCAAGTACATCGAGAAATGGCGCGACGATGTTTGATCCCGTCACCATAGACCTGATCGCCGGAGCCCCGCCGCTCGAAGCGCTCGATCTGGAGGAGCTGCCGCGCCGCTTCACCAATGTCTTCGCCGAGATCGTCGCCGCGCGCGTGCGGCTGCGGGGCGCAGCCGCAGCTGAAGATCGCAGCGAGGCCTTGGTCACGCTGCTCGACGAGATGCGGCGCTTGGCGGCGACGCAAGAGCTGCTGGTCGCGACCGCGCCCGAACGCACTGACCGGGCGGCTGCCGCCTTCGTCGCCGGCACCGCGCATCAGCTTTGCCTGATGGCCGAGATCATTGCCGCGGACGACGAGAAGCGGGTATCCTATATCGACGCCATCCGCGCGGCCCCTGAAATTTGCGCTACCTTGCTCTTCCTGATCGCGGACTCACAAAGCGATGCTGCAGAAATGGCCAAGCGCCTGGTCTCCGATACCGATGACCAGGGTGCGGAAGCGCGGCTCATTCGCGCGATCGGCGATCTTGCGACAGGTCGGCTGCGCTCAATCATCGATAATGACGGCGATCTCGACTATGAACGCCCGGCCGATCGGAGCGGCGCGGGTCGGGCCGTGGACGCCTTGTTACGGCGGCTCCACGCCGGCGTCATCCAGCTCGCGCGGGAACTGCTCACCCGCCCGGCCGACGATCCCGAGGCGATCGCGGTATCTGAGGCCCAGAGGATCTTTGCCGATGTTCGGGACCTCTGCATCGCGCCGATCGAAGGAGTGTTCGACGCCGACGGACCGCACGCTGTCAGTGTATTTCCCGGCCCGCTCCATGTCGCGAAGCTGTTGCTCGCCGTTTCCGGCGACTTGGCGGAGGCGGGCCTGTGCCGCGTGCGCGCGCCGTCGGGCATCGGCTCGAACCAATGGTGGCGCATCATCCGCCGCGCGGCGAACAAGCGCCCCTATCTCTGGCGCAACCACCGGGCCGCGCTCGACAAGGGCTATCTTGCCGCGGGTACGTCCGCCGCCGTCAGTTTCCCGACTGGCGGCGGCAAATCGACCCTCGCTGAGCTCAAGATCGCGGCCGCGCTTCTTGCCGGCGGCAAGGTCGTCGTGCTTGCTCCGACATTGGCTCTTGTTGATCAAACCACCTTCACGCTCCAGAATGCCTTCAGGGACTTCAGCGTGTTCGGCGATCTCGACGAGGAAATCACGTTCTCCGACGCGATCGTGCTGCCCGAGATCATCGTCACGACGCCCGAGCGGTGCCTGATGCTCCAATCGCTGCAGCCCGAGGCCTTTGCGGACGTCGGGCTGGTGATTTTCGACGAGTGCCATCTCCTGCATCCGCGTGAAGCGGACCGCAGCCGGCGCAGCATTGATGCGATGCTCTGCCTCTTGAACCTCACGCATTCGGCGCCGGACGCCGACCTGCTCCTGATCTCGGCGATGATGCAGAATGCCGAGGAAATCGCCGGATGGGTCGCCGAGCTAACCGACCGCCCATGCCTGCCGCTCGATCTGGCGTGGAAGCCGACGCGCCAAGCGCGTGGCTGTGTCGCCTATAGCGCTGACCGCGTCACCGAGCTCGAGAACTTGCTCGTCACAGAGCAAGCAAAAGCCACGACCAAGGGCGTCCCAACCAAGCTCAAGGCGCAGCTCGACGCCCAGCCGCTTGCCTTTTTCTGCCTCCGCCAGACTTGGGCGACGCGCAAGCGTAGCGACTATGCGCTGATGGCCCTGCTCGACGAGCCTGTCCTGTTTGCGACGAGCACGAACAAGCGGACCAAGGACTGGTATCTGACCCCCAACGGCAACAAGGTCGCTGGGACGATTGCCGCGGCGGCGGCCGAGGATGGTCTCAAGACCTTGACCTTCGTCCAGAGCACCGTCGCCGCCGAATCCACCGTGCGGCATTTTCGCGAGCTCCTGCCCAAGCGTCGGGTGGCATTGACGGATGAGGAGCGCGCCTGGCGGAAGCTGGTCGAAGAGGAACTGGGCGGACCGGATCACTGCTATCTGAAGCTCGACGCCAAGGGACGGGTGGACGGCAGCGCCACCAGCCACCATGCACAGCTTCTGAAGCAGGAGCGCCTGCTGCACGAATCGCTGTTCAAGCGGCGCGACGGCATAGATGCGCTCTTCGCGACCTCTACGCTCGCGCAGGGCATGAACCTTCCCAGCGACATCGTGCTCATCGCCGGCGACAGCCGGTGGGACGTCGAAGGCGACAAGATGAAGCAGCTCGATGCCCATGAGCTGCTCAACGCGGCGGGGCGCGCCGGCCGGGCAGGCGAGGGCGGCCAAGGCTTCGTGCTCGTCGTGCCGAGCAAGATCATCAACATCGACGATGCAAAGAACAATATCGCGGGCCACTGGATGACGCTCCAGGGCATTTTCTCGCAATCCGACCAGTGCCTGACGATCGACGATCCACTGACCGGGCTGCTCGACCGGATCCACACCGGTCTGCACGAAGGTAGTGAGGATTATCTTCTCTCCCGGCTCCCGGTCGGCGACGACGACGAGCCGGACGAGCCGGCCAAGGCAATGATCCGGCGGTCCTTCGCCGCCTATCGCAAGTGGCAGGCGGGCAAGGAGAAATGGATCGAAAGCCGGATCGAGTCAGCCTTGGTGCGCCGCAAGGAGCTCGCGCCCGAGCAGGAGCTTACCTGGCTGGAACGCGTCGCTGCATCGGCGGGACTGCCCTATGAGGTCGTCGCCAGCCTCACTGCGCTGGTAAAGGCCGACGCCTTTGCCGGCACCGCGACCGACTGCGTCGCCACCCTGTTCGCTTGGATCGAGAAGCGGCCGGAGTGGCTGCTCCAGCTGATCCGGCCCAACGATATCGAGGGGCTATTCGGCACCGACTATCGCGCTCTCGACGGCGACAGAAAGAAGGCGAAGCACGCCCTGCCCGTGATCAAGGCACTCCTCGCGGCGTGGATGGCCGGCAAGCCGCTCTGCGATCTCGAGCGTGCGATTGGAACCGCCGAGAAGGATATCAAGACCTGCGAGATCGCGCGCCACTTCGCGGTGCGCATGGCGTCGGACTTGGCGTTCGTCGCAGGTCTTCCGGCGCGGATCCTCGCAGCCAAGGCGCTCGCCGAGGGCGAGAAACCCTTATCCCGACAACCCTCCTCACCTTGAGCGGCGTCGTGCGCAAAGGATGCGCGAGCGCGGAGCTGCTCGCCAATGCCGTCCACTTGAGCGATCATTCGCGTCCGGCCGCGCGTGCCGCTTTCGACAAGATCGAGGCGCTCATTCCGGCGGGCGACGACCATGAAAGCTTCGAGGATACCCTGGCCCGCGTCCGGAAGGCACACGATCTCACGCTGTTCGACGATCTATAGTCAGCTATTCACAACCGACTGTCCGTTACCCCCCTTTCCTTAATAGGAGCTGCCGGTCCGCTCTTGGCCCCCTGTCCGGCAGTGCGATTTAGCAAGAGGCAATTGTTGTTGAGAGCACTACCTACGCCGCTCGGAAGAAACTTCTTCCATTGTCGTAGCTTTCCGCTTGGCCGAGCCGGACCAGAGATTGAAGTACGTCGCGCACCTCGACGATGGTTTCGTCCGACGATGTGAACGTGACAGCGATTTCCTCTGCCGACAGAGGTGCTTTCGCACTCGCCATGAGGTCGAGGACGACCCGCGCTTGGTCCAGTCGCGCGGTCGGGAACGGGGTCTTCTTCGCCCTGACCTTGGTCGCCAGGATTGCCTGGACGCGATCGCCGCGATGCGCCAGCGGACCGATCTTGTCGATCTGATACTCAGGGCGCAACCATTTGATGAAGCCCCGACGCTCTTCGGCGGCCCGGACTTCGTTCAGCCGGACCAGGCTGTCGAGAATCTGTTCGGCGTCGATATCCGTTTGCCAGCCGTAGGATTTCATGACGGCGGCGTCCAGCCGATTATGAAGCTCTCGCAGGATCAGAACGCGGCCACGGCTTCGGATGTCCTGATCCTTGGGGGAGAGTACGCCGCCCGCCCGAACAGCTTCAAAGACATTGTAGAGCGCGGTAAGAGTCAGGTCGGGATGCTCGGCAAGGACTTGCTTGCGCGTATCATCGAGTTCTTCGGCAATGGCGCCTATTTCGGCGCGAGCCGAGGCGCTTGAGTTGGGGAACGGGAAGGGATCGAAGCATCGGGACTTCGAATATCTCGGATCGTTGCCGACGCCCTGGCGGCCTCCGGTGCGCAAAGCCCAGACTACATGCACCTTCGAAGACAACACGCCGAGATGAAAGGAATCATCCGACGCAATCGCGACCAGCATGTTGTCTGGAAGCACCTCGACCTCCATGAACTGGAAGATGCGGTGCTTCATAGTTTCTACGGTGGCGATGTAGCGGTGCAGCCCGTCCATCGCTGGCCGAAGTTCTCGTCGAGGCTCTCCAAACCACCACCATTTTTCTCGATATGAGGCTCGATTATTCCGGTCCCGCTCCGGCTTCGCCGTATCCAACAGGTGCTGATAGACTTCGGGGAATTCCCGTCTGACCTCATCAGCGGCTGTACCGAACAGATCGATAACCATCACCCCACGCGGTCGTGATGTCAGATCCCTGCCGTTCCTGTATTCGCGGATATGCCGATCAAGGCCCGGCCGCTTTCCAAGGCCGAGCTCAAAGGCCTTTTCCCGCGTGATGATGAAGCCATCGCCATGCAGCTTCACTCCCGGTGAGCAGATCGCGTCATTTGCTACCAGTGCCTTCGATTTGGTGACATCCACGCCAATCGTGAGATCGGGATTAATCTTCCCTTTCCGTTCCGCGAACTCAATCGTGGGCTCGTCTGTGTCGAGGTCGGCCTCTCTCGACACGATGCGCACGACACCATCCTGTTCGCCGTCTTCAGCTACGGTCATGGCAATTCTGACCGCGGCGGCATCCTTTGATGCTTTGGTCCATGGGTGGTCCGGAATGGCAAGCACCAACGAAACGGGTGAAGCGCCTGCAAGATGCCTTTCGAGGACACGCCGCTGGAATACCTGCGTTATGGAGTTTGTCGTGACGAAGCCGAAGCGACGCAATCGCGTTCCCTTGCGGACGAGCAGCTCGGCGGCATGGTCCCACCAGTACATCACGAAGTCCGCCGCAGGATTCATCTGCGGGTTGGCACTCCACAAGGCTTCGGCGTAGCCCGCACCCAGCCGCCCGCGAATATCCTTACCGCCGATGAACGGGGGATTTCCCACGATGAAGTCAGCCTCCGGCCAGTCGGCGCTGATCGCATTCGGATACACATACATCTCGTTGCCTTGACCATCGGCCACGGGCTTACCCAACGCATCACGCTTGAGTTGCGGATGCGGGTAGCCCGCCCAAGTGATGAGAGCATCCTTCGCGTGAACATGGTCGCTGCTGCCTAGGACCGGCTCGGAGGGCACGGTGGACCGGGTCCTCATGTGCCACTGTATGTATCCAATCCAGAGGACTAGCTCGGCAATCTCGACGGCTCGCCTGTTGAGTTCCATGCCGAAGAACTGCTCCGGCTTCACCGAGATTTCCGCGACGCGCGAGACCGCCTCGTCGCCGCCGATATCTTGCAGTTGCTTGAGGGCCTCGCCTTCCAACTGCTTCATCCGCCGGAGAGCAACATAGAGGAAATTTCCGGTTCCACATGCCGGATCGAGCACCCTCACCGACGCCAAATGCCTTAGGAAGTCCTCAACCTCGCGAATGGCGGCCGCCGTCGATCCGTTGCGGATCGCACGCTCGGCAGCCGATTGATGGCCGATCCAGTCTTTGGTGAGGGGTTCGATGATGGTGGCATCCACCATCCGTTCGACGTAGGCGCGGGGCGTGTAGTGCGCACCGAGACGCTTGCGCTCGATCGGGTCCAGTGCCTGTTCGAACAGGGTGCCAAATATTGCGGGCTCCAAATCGCGCCAATCGGCATCCGAGGCATCGCGTAGAAGGCGTATCTCGACCTTGGTCAGCGGGAGCGAAGCGGCATTCTTGAAGAGCTTGCCGTTGAAGCGAAGCAGTCGCTCGCCAATGCCGGGCGAATAATCTCCGCGATCCATATGCCGCCAGAGATCGTCGATTTCAAAGGTGAACCGCGCGGGATCGTCGAGACACTTCGTCAGAAGCTCCGTGAAGCCCTTCTTGCGGAGCAGTCCCACGTCCTCGACGAACATCGTGAAGAGGCATCGCATGAGGAAAACTGCTACGCTTCGGGCCTCGAAGCCGCGTCCTTCGAGCGCTTTCGAGATTTCCGCCAGGTGCCCGGCAATCTCTCTTGTGACCTTGGCCGTCTTCTGCGCCGGATCCAGAGATTGAGGCTGTTCCCATACCGCACGCAGCAGTTCTCGGATATCCGGGCTGGCTAGATGGCTGAGTTCGATGCGGAATTGCCGCGCATCGGGAAACTGGGCGTAGTGGCGTCCGTGACCGGAAAAATCGGCGTAGAGTTCGACAGCACGCCCCACATCGCACGCGATGATAAAGGGCGGATATGGATGGTCGGAGGGCAACGAAGCTGCATATCGCTCGGCCTGCCGGCGCGCCTGGACCATGACGTGATCGAGGCCGGACACCGCTGTGTCCACCGGTCCTCTCTCCGCCGTGGCGAATAGGTCCGTCTGGCCTTCTGGCACTGCTTTCTTGCCGCCACGGAGGCGGCTCTGCTTGGCCTCAAGGATAAAGCAGTCTCGCTTGTAGAGATCGATGCGCCCTGCTTCCTTCGTCCCGTCCGGACGTTTTCTTTCAACGCGCCGTTCGAACACGTAGTCGTTGAAGTCATGGGCAGCCAATGCAGGATCGGGTCGCCTGACCCCAATCACATCGCAAAGCTCTGCCAAGAAAAGAGAATAGTTTGCCCGCTCTTGACCGCCGTCGAGATTGGACCATCGCCTGATGAATTCGGCGATCGATAATTCTCTATTAATATTTTGCCCTTGTCCCACGCAATAATCTGACATTGCATAGTTACTAAACCGATAAAGGAGATGCACTCCGCTCTGCGGGCGAGCCGGTATCGATTCCAGATTTTAGTGACGCTGTCTTTCATTGGAATGAAGCGATGCGAACCGCTGCTTTCTGTTGAGTTTGCTTCGAAGCGGACCGTCAGCTCACGTTAAGAGTTTCGGGCGCCGGCAGGCGTACGAAAGTCCCCGAGGAAGGAACCCGCGGGCCACAGTCGATGTCTATGGGGATTTCGATTTGCGGCTGATGTCGGCGATGGCGCGACCGTCGTCGGGGGACGGCGGCTTCGATGCGGACAGACCGCTTCGTTGCGCCTCCGCGCGGTATTGTCGGCTTGGTGGGCGGCCGGACGCTGCCCTTTCGGCTTCGATGATCACCATGGGCGCGTGTGGATTCGTTGCCGGAGGCTGGGTACCTGCGGCGACTGAAGAATGGAGTAGCCCATGCCGGATCATGGAGTGGTCTCCCGGTTCGCTGCGGTGGTGTTAGGCGGTCCGCGCGGCTGTCTCCACCGTTCGAAGGTCTCGATGACGATCATGCGTCCGCCGCAGCAAGGGCAGGACGGGCGGAAGTCAGCCGACTCTTCCGAGGTGTCGGTCTCGGGCGGCGCAGCGACGTCCAGCAGTTCGCGGGCGCGTGCGATGCTGGCCTTGCGGGCGGAGCCGGCGAGCAGGCCATAGTGCCGGATGCGGTGGAAGCCATGCGGCAGGACGTGGAGCAGGAAGCGGCGGATGAACTCGTCGGTCGCGAGCGTCATGACCTGCTGGCGATCGGCGCCGTCGCGGCGATAGTCCTTGTAGCGGAAGGTGACGCCGCTCTCGTCGAAGGCGATCAGGCGGCTGTTCGAGATCGCTACCCGGTGCGTGTAGCGGGACAGATAGGCGAGCACGGCTTCCGGCCCGGCGAAGGGCGCCTTGGCGTAGACCACCCAGCGCTTCTTCCGGATCGGCGACAGGTGTCGCAGGAATGCGCGGCTATCGGCGAGGTGCGCCATCGATCCGAAGAAGGCAAGCCGTCCGCCGTCATGCAGCGCGAGCAGCCGGGCTAGGAACAGCCGGCGGAACAGCTTGCCGAGCCCGCGCACCGGAAGCAGGAAGGCCGGCCGCGACGATATCCAGCGCTTCCCGTCCGGCGCGATGCCGCCGCCCGGCACGATCATGTGGACGTGCGGATGATGCGTCAGCGCCGAGCCCCAGCTGTGGAGGACGGCGGTGATGCCGATGCGCGCGCCGAGATGCTTCGGATCGGCGGCGATGGTCAGCATCGTCTCCGACGCCGCACGCAACAGCAGGTCATAGATGGTCGCCTTGTTCTGGAAGGCGATGTCGGCCACTTCGGCCGGCAGCGTGAAGACGACATGGAAGTATCCTACCGGCAGCAGGTCGGCTTCCCGCTCGGCGAGCCATGTTCGCGCCGCCGCGCCCTGGCACTTTGGGCAATGCCGGTTGCGGCAGCTGTTGTAAGCGATGCGCCAATGGCCACAGTCCGCGCAGGCCTCGACGTGTCCGCCAAGGGCTGCGGTGCGGCAATGCTCGATCGCCGACATGACCTTGAGCTGGGCGAGGCTCAGGTGCCCTGCATGGGCGGTGCGGTACGCGGGGCCCGCAACGCGGAAGATGTCGGCGACCTCGACAGAGGCACGCACGGCTCAGCCGTCGGGCGAGATCTCTGCCTCCTTGAACAGGCCAAGCTTGTCGAGCGGGCTCGTGACCGTGCGCACCGTGCGGGTCGCGACCTTTGTGTAGAAGGCGGTGTTGTCGAGCTTGGCGTGCCCAAGCAGGACCTGGATCACCCGAATGTCGGTGCCGTCTTCCAGAAGGTGAGTGGCGAAGCTGTGGCGCAGCGTGTGCGGCCCGACCCGCTTGGCGATGTCTGCGGCCTGTGCCGCCTCGACGACGATGCGGTGAAGCTGCCGGGTGCTGATCGGCTTCATGGCATGCTGTCCGGGGAACAGCCAGCCATCGCGGTGCATGACACCCTGCTGCCGCCCGACCTTCCACCACTGGCGCAGCAGAGTAAGCAGGTCGGCCGACAGCATGGCATTGCGGTACCGTCCGCCCTTGCCATGCTCGACGCGCAGCAGCATGCGCTCGCTGTCGACGTCGGCGACCTTCAGCGTCGACACCTCCGCGACGCGCAAGCCCGCGCCATAGGCGACCGAGAGCGCGGCCTGATGCTTGAGGCAGGTGGTGGCGTTGAGGAGACGGGCAACCTCGTCTCGGCTCAGGACCACCGGCAGCTTGCGCGGGTGTGCCAACCGGACGAGCTTGCGCGCCAGGTCCGGGCGGTCGACCGTGTGGGTGAAGAAGAAGCGCAGCGCCGACACAATGCTGTTCATGGTCGGCACGGGAACGCCGTCTTCCTGCTGCCCAACCTGGAACCGGCGCAAGTCATCCGCTGTCGCCGTGTCCGGCGATCGGCCAAGGAAGCTTGCGAACCGCCCGACATCGCGGACGTAGTTGCGCTGCGTCTCCTGGCTGAACCGGCGCATGGTCATGTCGTCAATCAACCGCTGGCGCAGCGGACTGATCGGTGCATCGAGAACAGGATGGGGCATGGTCAGGCTCCTTGTTGAAGAAGCCTGTGATGCTCTGCCCCCGCCGAACGACGCTCAATGCGGGCGCGGCAACCGGATCGTGACCTCTACCTCACCGTGCGCGCCCATCCCGCGCAGCGGGTCGTCTAATCGCTCGGCCGTCAAGGGGGTGAGTGCAAGGCAGTCGTCCTTTCTGTCCATGCTCGTTCGTTCGTATGCCGGGTACAGGGTCGTCTACGCGGTCGATGCAAAGATCGCCGCAGGATGAGTTTCGCAGGTGAGATCTTCCTATGTTCGTTGCGCAATCTGCTTAACGAAGCAGTTGCTTCCCGCTTCGCGGAATGATCTCAGCCACGTCCCGGCAGGGACGGCTCGGTGCGTCCTGTAAGAACGCTATTGGTTGAATGGCCTGAAGAAATCGTCGTAGTCGAGCGTCTGCAGGATCAGGCGGCGGCGGGCGTTCCTCCGCGCGGATCGAACAGCTCGCCCGTCCGGAGCATCGTATGCATGATCACTGCCAGCTTGCGCGCCAGGGCCACGGCCGCTCGCTTGAAGCCGAGCCGTTCTTTGAGCTCCAACGCCCAGGTTCGCAGAGTGCTGGTATCCGTCGACCGGTTCAGGATGACCGCGGCCGCCTCATATAGCAGTCCGCGCAACTGATTGTCGCCACGGCGCGAGATATGTCCGTCATTATCGACCTCGCCGGACTGGTAGCGTCTCGGGGTCAGGCCTACCCATGCGCCCACGGCGCGCGAGTTTCTGAAGTTCGCCGGATCCTCCACGGCCGCGGCAAAGGCGGTGGCTGTGACGGTGCCGACACCGGGCACCGACATGAGCAGACGGCAGTGCTGGTCTTCACGAGCCATCGCGGCCAGTTGCTTGCTCAGCTCTGCTATCTGGTATCGAATATCACTCCATGCTCGAAGCATTGGCACGACGATGCGCGCCAGCTTTGCTTCGCCCTGCAGAAGGTCGTGAACGTTGCGCTCGAACACGCTGCCGGCGCCCTTGGGCACGACAAGGCCGAACGTCTTCATCAATCCGCGGATCTGGTTGGATATCTGCAAACGCATCTTGAGAAGCTGGCGCCGCGCGGTGATCAGCGTGCGGATCAACATGCTGTCGAAACCTTTGACTCGAACCTCTCGGTAGAAGCCGACCTCGGCCAGATGTGCCAGGCCATCGGCATCGTTCGCATCGGTCTTGTTCGCGGCCATGTCAAGCGCGGCCTTGGCATGCCGCGCGTCGATGCAGATCACCGGCAGCCCCTTTGCCGTCAGCGCATGGTAGAACCACACCGACAGCGGTCCCGTCTCGAATACGACCCGCCGCACATCGGGTGCGCGCTTGCGGATCAGCGCCGCGAGTAGTTGCGGGTCGGACGCGCACTTGCCCCGCCACATCCTTTTGCCGTCCTGCCGGATCGAAATTGCCGTCTCTTTCATGGATACGTCGAGACCGATATACTGCTCCATGGCTGTCCTCCGTTCGATGCCTGGGCCCGGTGTCCATCGTGAGCCCGTTCTTCATCCTATCGGGGGACAGCCAGCCGGCTAGAGCTCCGAACATCGCCGCCACAGCTTTGGTGGCCACCGCTCCCGCGATTACGTCATGTTCGTTCTCCGGCCCCACACCGGTCGTTCCGTTGCTCCGGCTTAGTGGACGCTTCTGGCGCTATAGCCATCTTCGCCAAGCGGTACGGATACGTGCTGCATCTTCACACCAACCCCACCCTGAAATCCTCCAGAACCTGAGCCAATCCCAGCGCCCCGAGAAGCGTCACCACACGCTTCGGCTGAAGCTTTCCTATCGACCGATCGTAAATGGCGAGATTGGTTGCACCGTTGAGGCGCGAGGGATAAATGATCCCGTCAGGCTCAGATGGGTGCTGGTGAAACGCCAGTGACCACCGGCGTGCCAGGTTCTGGCGCTGTGCCCGAACGACATCGGTCGGCACACCCATCCGAACGGCACTGTCGCCTCTGAGATCGACCAGGCGTAGGTCTGTCGTGGTCGCGATCTCCGCATAGCGCCGTCGGCTCCACCTCCTCTATTGGAAGATCGTCAAGGGTTCCTTCGCGGCGGTCGCGGAGCACGGCCTCTAGGAAGCACACCTTCAGGGAGTCACCGAGGTAAAGAACGCCAAACCGGTTGGCGTCAAGACGGCGTCGAGGATCGCTGAACCGGCTCGGCGACTTCCCGTACCCCAATGGATCAGGATAGGTGCTCCAGTAGATCCGACCGAACGTCCGACCCCGCGGTATGGTCTCGATTTCGAGCTTTGCGGCCGCGAAATCGGGTGGAGGTGGAACGCCGGGCATTCAGTCGAAATCGCCCCTGGCCATGCCTTCCGCCGCGGCCAACACCGAGACGTCATCGCCTTGCTGAAGGGCTCGAAGGCCCGTCCGCCCATCGAGGGCGCCATGGCGCGACGCCAGAAACCGATAGACGGCCCAGGCACTGTTGCCCAACATTGCATGGAGTGCCGGCAATGCGCCGAAGGGACGACCGTCCTTGTCGAGTTGCCAGACAGGAAAGCGGAAACCGCGTTTGGCGCCATCGATCCCGAGCACCTGTCCGCTTTGCCGCTTGGCGTTGACCGTCATCCGCGATGTGCCGAGCAGCTTGGCAAAGGCATCCGCGCTCAGCATGTCCTCGCCGGCGACAATTTCGGCAACACGCTTGCGGCCACGTTCGCGCGCTTCGGCAAGAGCCGCCTCGAGTTCGGCATCGGGCTGGCCCGTGTCTTCGACGGGAAAGGTATCGACCGGTTGCTCCTCGACCGGCGTGATCGTCTGCGCGCCGGCGGCGGGGTCGACCTCTACCCGGAACGATACGCGATGGCCGATTTTGTGGCTGCGTGCGATCGCTTCCTGATAGCGTTCGAGCAATACCTTTTTGAAGTCTGCCTGTGCCGGAAGCTTTGTCGTGAAGCTCAGGGTCGCGACTCCCGCATGCGACGCGGACCCGCTATGATTGCTGCGCTTTGGAGCGGCCATGATGATAACCTCGTGCTGTCACCAATGGTTACAGAGCGCAAGTTCGTCAAGTTCGATAATTCCGTAAAGTTCGTGTAGTTTTTTCAGCCAGCTACATCACACGACGCCCCAAGCGCGAAACCTTCCCCTGCCTGTCATCTCGCGCAGCCCGAGCTCGCCGACGAGGTTGAGCGCCCCCTGTTTTGTCACTTTTAGCCGCTCCTGGATCATGCCAGCCGAGACGAGCGGCCGCGACAGCACGAATTCGACCACGTCGGACAGTTTGAAGCTGGCGCGGCGGTCGCGGAGTTTTCGCTCCATCTGGTTTTTGGCCAGCATCAGCCGATCGTGTTGTCGCTTGGCACTTAATTGGGTTCTTCCTCACTTTGCGTGGCGCGGCGGCAGCATGCCTGCTCTCAGCAGTTCGGGACCTGCTCTGCCGTACATTGCGCGCTTGAGGGTCTTGAGCCGGTTGATCTGGCCTTCGGCCTGTCCGTTGCTCCAGGGCAGTTCGATGGCGTTGTTGACGGCATCGGTGTCTCTGCGCAAAACACGGGCGAACCGCATGATCGGAATGAGTTCGGAGTCGATCGCATCGTCGATCCACGCGTCCAGTGGTGCCGATCTCTTGCCGCGAAGGATGCCGTTGAAGCGCATCGCCAGGCGGCGCATCTCTGCGAAAGCATCAGATCCCTGCTTCAGGACATCGACCTTCTTGCCTGCCGTTCTGTCAGCAGGCCTCGCGGCTTGATGCACAGCGCCGCGGCAACCACTGGCGAGATCGCATGACCGGTGTCCGGATCTCGAACCGGCTCCGACTTAAATGTGGTGGGCGGTACATCAACGGCCTGCTCTCTTTCGGCCCGCCGCCAGGCTCCGAGAAGCCGCTCCAGATTGGCGAAACTGCCAGTGTAGCCGCGCTGCTTGACGTCATGAAACAGGTGCCGTCCGCAGCGGTTCCCATCCTTCCAGCATTGGGCGAGGAAGGCTTCGAAATACCAAGGTGATGTGGGGTTCAATGCTGCGCGCCGCCTGTCTGGCGGAGCCTTGAACTTGAGCCAATTCGCTACGCTGCGACGTTCATAGCCGGTCCGGCGGGCGATCTCGCTATACGACAGTCCCTCGTCGCGCAAAGCGTGGAGCTTTTCGAGTATCTCCTGACGAGATTGCCTATGCGCGAGACGGGCGCGCCGGCGATGTGTCGCAGCGTCGACGATTGCGTCGTCCGACAGGATGGCCCTGCCGGTGGCACGTCCAGAAAGGCTCATCTGTTCTTCGATGGCCGAGCGAAGATTCTGGACCAGGTGAAATCGATCGGCAACCTGTCGCGCCTGTGGTGCGCCCTCGCGAACAGCCTGCGCATAGAGGCCGCAGCGGTCCCGGCTGACGACTTCGACCGAAGGATGGCTCCGCAGCCACTTGGCCGCACTCTCAACGCTCCGATCGTCCAGAATGTCGACAACCGAGCGGCGCTCGAGATCAACCCCGATGGTCCCGTAGCTTGTCGCCCGCCGCCAACTCCAGTCATCGATGCCGACCACCCGGACCTCGGAGTTGCGGTGAGCGACCGTGGCATCCCGCTTTAACTGCCGCAGGATGGTGTCGTCGCTGACCGGCATGCCGAGCCGTTGCATCAAGCGCTCGCCAGGACGGCCGCCAGTGCTGTGGCCAAGCAGGCCAACAATCTCCCCGACCCTTCTCGTCCGGCGCGCATAAGGAGCAGCGATCATCGGCAGCCGGTCGGTGAACGTTTGTCGCTCACATTTGCGATATGAGCATCGCCAGCGGTGCAGCAGAAGCTTCACCGTCACCGGCTTGCCCTGGACTGGCAGATCCTGGAGGTGACGGTTGGACCAGCCATGCCGACTTCGGATTCGCCGACCACAATCGGGGCAAATGCCGATCGCGGATCCGGCAGCTGAAACAACCCAACTGTCATCAACAGCGAGCGCGACACCCAGAATCTTGACCCCTGGGCCGGGTGACCATTTCGATTTTGTTCGCATGCCCGCCCATAGCGACAGCGCCACTAACAGCGGATGAACCACACAAAGTGAGGAAGAACCCAATTAAGTGCCAAGCGACATACGGAGAGAATTCCGCCGGAGGAACGCCAAGAGCTGGTGAACAACACATCGAGGACCTCCGCCTCGCACAGTCCATGCTGATGCAACACTATCCGGATTGTGCGCCGTTGAGGGACCTCGTGGGGAAAATCGATCTCGCCGTCATATCGCTCGAGAAGTTGCGGTGACGATGGCGGTCGTCCGGCCAGGCACAGGTGCTCTATTCGTCGGCGTAGTCATCACTCTCGCCGGGGGCGGAAAACCCCGGCATGATGTCGCCAGCCAGAAGCTTTTCCTTCGACAGCAGCCCCGCATCCTCGAGAGCCTCGAAGTCGGGAAGATCGCGCAAGGTTTCAAGCCCGAATTCCAGCAGGAACTGTTTCGTCGTCACATAGGTATAAGGGGCGCCTGGCGTTGGGCTTCGCGGGCCGGAGGCGATCAGGCCGAAGGAGCGCAAATTGCCGATCAGGTCGCGGCTGATCTCCTTGCCGAAGAATGACGACAGTTCGGCGCGCGTGATCGGCTGGAAGAAGGCAATACACATCAAGACCAGCACTTCGGATTGCGTGAGGTCGACGGCGCGTTCGCTAGAGCCGACGGCCGTACGGATGGCGTCGGCATAGGCCGGCCGCGTCAGGTGCTTCCAGCCGCTGGCGACCGCGACCAGATCGTAGGGCCGGCCCCGCAGCTCCTCGCGGATGTCGTCGATCAAGAGGTCGATGCTGCAGGTCTTGCCGACGATGCGGGCAAGCACCTCGCGGCTGACTGGTTCGCTGGCGGCGAAGATGGTTGCTTCGACGCGGTTCATCCATTCGCGCCAACGCACTTCTGGCGGCAGGTGATCCAGTTCGCGGTCGAACAGGTGATCGTCTGATCGCTCCTTGGCCCTTCTTCCCCTCGCCTGCTCCATGGTCTCACAGCCCGTAGATGCGGAAGGTCGGACGGCCGGACAGCTCGCGCACGGCGCCAAGTTCGATCAGCCGGTCGAACAGGCGGCGCAGGCCGCGGTCGCTCATGCCGGCGATCTTTTCGGATGCGACGATCGCGTCGTCGGACAGCAGCTTCTCGACGACAGTGTCCGCCCCTTTCGCCCGCAGTTTTGGGGCGACAGCCAGCAGGCGGTCGGCGCGGCGGCCGAGCTCGGCCGCAAGATCCATCGCCTGCAGCGCCGCCTGCGCATAAGCCGCCCAAATGCGTTGCCGGGACGGCTGACCGGATTGCCGTTCGGCATGTGGTGACCGACGACCGCCCGCCACCGGGTGCAAGCCGAACAGGGGCACCGCATGTGCCCACCCTAGCCGGTCGGCCAGAACAGCGTCGGCAAGCCACGGTCCAAGCTCACGCACGGCGCGACTGTGATGACGCTCGAGGACGGCGATCGCGTCGACCGCGCCAGCGACTGCATTACCGACCGCGCCAGTCGTCGCCTGGATTTCGTCACCGATTTGGCCGGCCGCCGCCTCGTCAAGCGCGCTCCCCAGATCCGCGGCGACATCGACCAACACCGCCTCGCTGACCAACGTGGCGACCGGACGAGATGCCAGCGTTCGCCAGGCAAGCAGCATACGGCCGGCGGGTCCAACGTCGTCGCCGGGACGGGTGAGCAGCAGCGCGTCGCGCAGCGCCGTCTGGTCCTCGACCCGGCCGGCGCGTTTGGCCGTTGCCGCCGCTGCCGCGAGTGCCAGGCGCTGCCGCCAGGCGCCGGCCCATCTCTCCTGCCGGCGCACCACCGCATCGAGGGCGGTCAGCGCCGCGGCCGCGGCAAACGCAGCGTCTTCAATCGAGTCCGGACCGGCCGCCGCGGCGCGCAGCCAGGTCGGCACGGGAGTGGCCAGCGCAGCCGGGGCTGCACCGGTGACGACCACAGGTGCATGGCGAAGCAGTTTCGGGCGCAGAATCATCGTCGACAGCATGAATCATCGCGGCGCTTCTGGCAACGAAAATGGCCGAAAGCCGCCGTGCCCGTCGACAGTTAAAAACGAACGATAAACCGTAGCCTTTCGTTTTGATCTTTCTAGAGGAGATGCTGTCTCTCTCGTCGACCAAAACCCGGAAATGCGCGCTGGGCAAGAACAAGCATATCGCGACGGTCATGGCCGGCAGGCGCAACAAACACGCCGCACCCGCCTCAGAAGAGGTGGTGCTTCCGGATGATCTGATCGCCATGCTGAAACGCTCGACCGCAGCAGCCGACGCGGCGTGAGCTCCGATTCTTCCTTGCAAAATAGGAGTTGCACTCCACAATTGCAAGGATGATTGGGCGCCGCGTCACGACCGTAACTCACGGAATCGCTGGACAACATGCGCGCCGTGACGCTCCTCGGACCGCGTCAGGTTGGCAAGACCACTCCTAGCGTCGGATTCGGATGGAAGGACGCCCTCCAGCTATTTCCAGCGCCGACCGCCTATCTCGAAATGCATCAGATCGACTGTCTGGACGTTGGTGCCGTCAAAACGACCCACGCCCGCTCACCGTCAAGCCGCAGGCGCTGTTTGACCGCGGCCGGGATCTCGATGGCATCATCGGGATCGGACGGTGTGTACGGGTGATCGGCAGGGCGCGGACGACCGGGGAGCCGTCCTCCTACATGGCGACCAGCGCTAGCACCAGCATGGCCGGTCCTTGTGTCGGCTTCCTCGCGCCCCTCGCGGTGTTGCCAATGCCAGAGATACGAATAACGGACGACGTGACCGACCTTGTTTTCAGCCGGCAGCATTTTTTGCTGTCAGACCCCTGCCGGAGGAAGCTCGCCGTTGAGATGGTCAAGGCCCGGCTCCATTTCGACGGCGGCGATTTCGTCGGCGCTGAGTTCCGCGGTCAGATCGCCCGGTCGCGCTTCGACAGCCGGACAAAATCCTTGTAAGCCAGCAGCACGGTGCGCGGCCGGCCGTTCTTGGTGATGATGACAGGGTCGCGAACCGCGGCATCCTGATAGGCGCCGAAGTTTTTTGAGACGGCGGTGGCGGTGGTGGTCATCGGCTGAACTCTTTTCTTCCGGAGGCAGGCGGCTGGGCGCAAAGCGATAAGCTGCGGGATTTGGCGATCATCATCCCGTCATCCTTGCTGTGGCGCCGTTGGCCTTGAGCGCCGCCATCAGCATCGGCCCGACCGAAAAAGTCCCTCCCCTGGCCTTATCAGTCAGCGCCCGAAGATAGCCGCCGGCGGAATTGATGTGCTGTGCCCGCTGCAGAATGCAGGCAATCACCACCGCCGCGGTCTCCTGACCCATCGCATGGCAGGCTTCCTCATACGCTGACGGCGAAACACCTAGATATCCCCGCACCTGGGCGGCGGTTATCATGAGATCGCGCCAATTGCCGATCCCGTCGACGGCGTAGTCCGCAATTTCGGGGCAGGCCTTCAGCACCATCCCCAGCGGGTATGTTTTCGGCGCCTCTGGGGTCCTCGTCCTGGGCTCGGCCGTCGCCCCGCTTTTCTCTAAAGCAGGTTCAAATTCAAAAGTAGAGTCGGTATCTGAATCAGATTGCTGCCGCTCGTTTTGAGAGTCATTGCCGCTCGAATTCGTGGATTTCATATGCGTTTCCAGCAGCTTATCCACATCGTCATGCAATGCGGCAAGATCGGCTACGATCGGTTCGAGCTCGGCAGTGCAGGCTCGGCGCGGAATTGCCTCCACAACGCTGCGGAAACGCTTCCACAGGCCTCCCCAGTCGCCCGGAACATCTTCGTCAAGGGCCGCCTCGATGAGCTTGTGGATGTCACGGCGGTGCAAGGTGATCCGCTCGCGCATAAGCCTGAGCGCCCGCTTGTCGGCACGAACACGCTCGGCCGCCGCCTCGAACTCGTAAGCACGGGCTAGCAGGGGTGCCAGGGAGAAGCCGAATGCTTCCTGAATCTCCCCTCCCCTCCCCTTCCTCGCATAACGCTTGCCGTTCGGGCTATCCCGACGGATGATCAGCCCGCAGTCCACAAGAGCCGCCAGGTGTCGCCTGACCGTGGGCTCGGGCATTCCGTGCGCCCTGAGCGACAGCTGGGCGTTCGAGGGAAAGACGATGAGCCCGTTCTCCTCGCTCAACTCACTGTCCGGGTAAAATGACAGCAACGCATTCAGAACGGCCAGAGCGCGATCGCCGATGCCGACGATGCTCTTGCCTTCGCAGAGGTTGCGGTAGATCTGCCACTTGTCGACAACCCTGCCCTTGGGGATTTCACGTGAGTCGTTTTGCGCTGCCAGCATGGCAAGCGACATCGGCCGCCGCCCAAAGGGCGTCGTTGCAATACCCGTCTCCATTTCTTCCTTCGCCTTCAATTAGGCAAAAGAAATCCGTCCGCCGAATCGACGCTTAAAACGCTTGACACTGATTCGCGGAAATGAGATTCTCGGCTTGCTAAAGATCGAGAAGGGCTTCCACGGTTCGCCGTCGGGGGCCTTTTTCTTTTGCGGTTTTAGTCTCCCTTGGTTTCCTTTTCCTGCTTCCTGTAGGCCTCATAAAGACCCTCCAGTTGGCCTGCTATGAACTCAGCAAAACGGAGACCGTAAGCTGCCTCGACTATTATCGAAGCTTTCTTTGGTGTCCCTCTAATCGCAACGCTCAGTGATTTGTCGGCAGGAGCCCAGGCTTTGGGTGCGAGGGCAACCTTTGGCTTCTTGGGTGTCTTGGATGATTTCAGATGACTGAGGAGCAGGTTGAAGACTTCGTCCTTCACCTGACCTGCTGCAAACTCCTGGGTTTGAACGTACTCGATCGCTTTAGTAGCATTGGCTGGAATCTGAACTAGTTTTTTGAGTTCTTCCCAACGATCCCTGCCAACACCCTTTGCGGCCCCAACGACACTCAGCACCGCTTCGGGAACCGTCTCAGCGACCGACAGCATCCGAGACAGCAGCGTGTCATCGACTGTAAGAGCTGATTTGACAGTATCCTTTGTCATACCGCTCTCAATCAACTTCCGTGCGAACAACGACTTCTCGATAAACGACAGGTCGGCTCGAGCAGTATTTTCTTGGCCCTGTGCGATGACATGCTCAATGTCAGCCAAGCGCTTCACGACCGCTCGGACATTAATGCCGAGATCGCGAGCGACCTTTGCCCGTCGATGGCCAAATACAATCATGTAGCGGCCTATATCATGGGGGTGCGGTCGCACAAGGATCGGTGTCGACTGGCCAGATGTACGAATGGCTTGTCTGAGCTGTAGGTATTCTGCGTCATCCTCCCCTATACGATCAGCAATGAACGAACCATCGAGATCCTTGGGGTCAATCGCCACCACGGTTTCTCCATCGAGCATCCGCACTGAATTCTCGGCCAGTTCGTCCAGTGACTGCATCATAGAACGCGACGCACCACGCTTGGCGTAGTCAGACCTAGCCTGCGATGCCGAATGCACTGGCTGTTCCCGTGTAAGTGACGCGGTTACGCTTGCCAGAAGGTCCTTTCTAGCCATTCTGTCCTCTCAGACCTGCTCTCATCTTTTTGAGATTGCTTCCAAAACTGTCGTTCTGCACGGCTGTCAAAACAATCACTTCCGCCCCCATGCCTTATGAATAAGTGATGTAATCTCGGAATTGACCGCGTTCAGACTTTCAATCGCCCGCTCATATGTTGATCGCGTGAATTGGCTTTTCTCGACCTCGTAAAGTGTCTGTTTCGTGATGCCCGCGTCTGAGATGGCCGTAGTCTTCACCATTTGGTTCTTGAGCATGCGCTTGTTGAAAAGTGCTTGCAGGAAACCAACCATCTGGGCCTGAGGACCATCGGTCGGCTCATATCGAGTCACGAGATAACGGAACCACTTCAGCTTCACCGCTGCCCCAGCCCCCTTGATGGACTGCAGGATGCCACCTAGCATGAGCAAGAACTGAGACATCGACATCACATCGAGCATCTGCGGGTGCACGGTAATGATCACCGACGTCGAAGCTGTCAGAGATGTGAGCGTTAGGTAACCGAGCTGCGGTGGGCAATCTATGACAACCACGTCATAGCGATCGTCAACTTCCTTGAGCGCCGCAGAAATGCGTGTGAAGAACAAGCGCCCTTCTGGTGAATTCTTGCTAGAAGCGGCTAATGGAGTGTCGTACTCATATTCCTGCAGTTCAAGATTGGCTGGCACGATGTCCAATCCCGGGAAATTGGTCGGCCGAATAATCTCCTTGATTGATTTTTTGTGCTCGTCGTATCGGAGTGCCTCATAGAGCGAGGGATTCTTGTCGAGTTCAGGCTGAATGCCATGCAGAGCTGACAGGGAAGCCTGCGGATCAAGGTCAATTGCAAGAACGCGGTGCCCTGTCAGAGCGAGGTATTGAGCTAGATGGGCAGCTGTTGTTGTCTTGCCGGAGCCACCCTTGAAATTGACGACGGAGATGACTTGCAGTGTGTCACATTGACGGCGGTGAGGAACATAGCGCTTGAAGTCCGAACGGCCATGCTTGTCGAGGTATTGACGCAACTCGAGCATCTGCAAAGCCGTGTATGAACGACGACCCGAATAGGAAACCTCAGGTGCGGGGCCCTTGCCTTCGAGATGCAGCTTTTTAATATGATTCTGGGTGACGCCGAGAAAATCCGCGACCTCGACCGACGAAAATTGCCGTAGCCCCTTCATCGCATTTGGGGGATACTGCTCAAGCCGCAGCATGTTCAATTTGTCCGAGATAAGCTCTCCCTGTTCGAGAATCTCCTCGTCGAAATCGAACTCCAAGCCGTGATCGGGCATCAAATTCATAATCGGCAATTTCCAGAATAACGCTTTTCTGACATGATTGTCACTTCAAGCGTGATTAATGCCCGATTCGGACAATCCAGCAAGAAGTTTTTAGTTAACAGGAGGTTAACGGGCGTTCTCGCCTCGAAAGCATATCTAAAATTGCATCTGTGAGCTGTTGGGAACCGTTGTCGCAAGCCATAAAGGCAGCATGAGCTTGACATGACATTCGGACGTCTACACCATTGAAATGATGGCGCAATTATCCGATTTGCACGGCTGTCAAGTTTCACGGTCAGGGTACTCACGACATCGATGTTTTCCTCGACGACCCTCAATTGCTCGGTTTCATCGACCCATCCAGAAGCGACCCCCACTTTGAAACGATGCCATCTGACTAGCCGACTTGGCGGCGCCTACCGGCGCTAATCCAGCGAAATGCGTGCAATTCGGCATCATCGATGTTCGCCCTGTCCTGTTTGGCGAACAGATAGACGTAAACCCAAACGTGGATCTGGACGCGGAATTGAATGCTGGAGCTTTGATGGAGATAGGCGGTGACGATTAGACGAAAATTCAAGAGCGACGCCTTCGAGGCGGTCCACAGCGCGGTGGAAGGCATGGTGCGCGCCGGCACGGTCGACAAGCAGATCCTGCGCTCCTTCGACGAAGCCTGCCTGTCCTGGCCGACGATATTCGACGCCAAGAAGATCAAGGCGTTGCGCGAGCGCAATCACGTCAGCCAGCCGGTGTTCGCGCGCTATCTCAACACGTCGCAATCGACGGTGCAGAAGTGGGAGACCGGCGCCAAGCGGCCGAGCGGGCTGGCGCAGAAGCTTCTGTCGGTGGTTGAAAAGCACGGTTTGCAGGTGCTGCAGTAGCCGCTCAAGCCCGAACCGTGCTGGTAGGGTGACCGGATGAAACTGTGGGTAACCTAAGTGGGGCACGAATGGCGGGTGTCGGCATGCCAACTCTTGCAGGAGCGCGCCCGAAAAGGGGAGGCGACCGGCGAGGATCCCGCCTAGCCATTGGCCAACGTTGACCTCGAATGAACAATTTTGGCGTCAATATAGCTAACGAAAAAGTCCAGGCACGATTCAGATATGCCGGAAACCAGGGCAATGAAACGGTCCTCTTCGGATGAGGGCGAGATGCACGGCCGGGCGGTTTAGTGCCGGTAGGCAGGTGAGGGCTTCACCGGCCGCCTTGCGCCGGCTCGCGCTCGGTCAGAAGCGCCAGCAAGGCCGGATTGATATAGAGGTTCTCGCGACCAGCCTTGACTTCTTGCAACAGGCCATTGTCGACGAGGGCCTTCAGATAGACCGATGCCGCCTGTCGTTTCGCTATGCCGGATGAAACCAGGTCGCCGATCCGGCAGTACGGATTGACGAAGATTATCTCGGCAAGCTCTCGGGAGTAGATTTTCGGGAGGTCTCGGCGCAAGCGCTCGGCGGTCTGGTCGAGCAGGTCGCGGATCGCGTGTATACGGGCAGTTGACCAGCCAGCAGTCTCCGTTACCGCGGCGAGCATGTAGAGGATCCAACTTTCCCACGCGCCCTCCGTCGTCACGGCGAGAAGGCGATCGTAGTAGGCTCCTTTGTTTCGGATGATATAGCGGCTTAGATAGAGCACCGGGATGTCTAGGGGGCCTTGTCAACCAGATAGAGCAGGTTCAGCACGCGGCCGGTTCTGCCATTGCCGTCGACAAATGGATGGATGGCCTCGAATTGGTAGTGCATCACGGCGAGGCGGATCAACGGATCGATGTCCTCGGCCTCATGGATGTAGCGCTCCCAGTTCGCCAGCTTGTCGCGCAGGAGATTCTGTCCCTCGGGCGGGGTGTAGACAACCGCACCTGTCGCCTGGTTGACCAGGGCAGTGCCGGGCGTCGACCGAATGTCGAGTTCGACGCCCTTGATCGTGCGGCACACCGCGACTGCCGTTGATGTCGTCACAGGACGCTCTTGCAGAGTTCGGAAGCCCTGATTGAGCGCGGTGCGGTAGCGCAGCGCCTCCTTCGTGGCAGCATCAGCGAGATTTCCGGCTTCATTGGCGAAGCGGAACAAGCGGTCCGTCGTCGTGACGATGTTCTCTATTTCGGAACTTGCCTGGGCTTCGAGGAGCGGAATAGAGTTGATCAGGACTGCTTGGTTCGGGATAAGCTGACCCGATACCCTAAGTTCCGCCAGGGCGGCGTGCGCCGCTATGCAGGCCTTGAGCACCACCTTCGTTTCAACATCCTCCTTTGGGGGAAGGGGAGGGAGGTGATTGTAAGGCCTGTCAGCCTGAAACGTCATGCCGATGGTTCCCTTTTCGATCGACATGTCGGGATTGATATGTCGCCGGCATCGACATATTCCAAAATCATGTCGATAGAACCGCAATCTATCGACATGAATGGATTGCAGCAAGGCGATCGCGCAAACGGAGGTTATTGGCCTTGGTAGGGGCGGGCTCCCTCCAAAGGGGCGTTTACAGCCCGCTTGCTTTGGTGAGGTTGATCCGAAACCGGTCGCGCCGCCGCTGATAGCGACGGGTCATTTCCGCGGAAGCATGGCCGAGCTGCTTCTGCACGTAGCGCTCGTCAACCTCGGCCGAGGAGGCGAGGCCAGCGCGCAGCGAATGGCCGGAAAACTTCTGGCCGCGTTCGCCTTCCGACAGGTCACCGCGCACGCCGGCAGCAAGCGCCGCCCGCTTGACCAGGCGCGCCACCTCCTGGTCGTTCAATCGCTCGGCGCCAACAGCCTTGCCTTGGCCGGTGACGCGTCGAAACAGCGGGCCGTGCCCGATGCGGGCCAGCTTCAGCCAGGTCTCAAGGGCCACAATCGGGCAAGTCGCGTCGGACGAACCGCGGCCGATCTCGACCTCGCGCCAGCCGGTCTTGCCCCGCAACGCAACCAGCACGCCCTTGTCCGGGAAAAATTCAATCCAGCCGCGACCGTCTTCGGTTTGATCTCGCGCAACATCAAGGCCAACGATTTCGGAGCGACGCAGCCCGCCGGCAAACCCGAGGAGAAGCATGGCACGGTCGCGCAGGCCGCGCAGGGTTCCGCGGTTGAGCGTCTCCAGCATGGCAATCAGGTCTTCGGGCAGGATTGCTTCCTTCTGCCGGGGAGGGAAGGCGTGGGTGTTGCGGATACCGGCCATGACGGTGGCGATCTGCCGGTCCTTACGGTCGAGCGGCTGGCCGCGCTGCGCATAGTTCCAGGTCAGCGAGGAAAGCCGGCGTTCGATCGTCGACACCGAGTTTGGCTTCTTGTCGCCGGTCGCCTTGCCGGAGGCGCAAGCGGTGATGTAGAGGCCGACGACCTGAGGATCAGACGGAAACATCTCGACGCCCTGGCGCCGGCACCAGCCGGCAAAATGCTTCCAGTCCGAGCCATAGGCGCGGCGGGTGTTGGCGGAACTCGCCGCCTCGACATAGTCGCGGGCGCGATCGGCAAGGTGTTCGAGGTGGCCGGGCAAGCGCTGCCGGTCGACAGGATTTGGCTCCGGCAGGGCAGGGGAGGGATGATTCCTGGCGGCCGTCAACCGCGCATTTGACCCTTCAGCGGCATCTCGGCCCATGGCGTGGACGATCTCCACGATATCAGGCAGGTCATCTTGTTCGGGCAATCGCGCGGATCCTCAACTACGATTCGCAACATACCATGTCAGGGACGATTAGCGGGAATGCCCCCTCGACCGCCGAAGTTTGCCCTAACCGCGGCGGCATGATGTTCAACGGCTTTCATTTTTGTTGAACATGGGCTATGTTCAACAACAACATATTTCGTTGAGCATCATGATCACGCGCCATTCACCGCTCGCCCATTCGGCCTACCACGATCTGCTGTCGTCCCTGCGCGACGAAGTCGCGGCGGGGATCCGCGGAACGCCGACGCGAATCGACCGCAAAGGCCGCGTCTACTGGTACGATACCTACCGCGTCGGTTCGGATGTCAAGAAGACCTATATCGGGGAAGATAGCGAGGAACTCCGCCTTCGGATGCAACGCATCGAAGCACTGCGCGACGACCGCGACAATCGCCGACGCAATCGCGCCCGGCGGGTCCGCCTGCTGCGCGCGGAAGGGTTTCTTGGCGTCGATGCCGCGACCGGCAGCCTTCTGCATGCATTCGCATCTGCCGGCGTTTTCCGCCTCGGCGGGACGGTCGTGGGAACTCAGGCGTTCCGCCTCTACGAGGGCGAGCTCGGCATTCGCTTCACCCTTGACCAGACTGCCCAAACGAACGACGTCGACATCGCCAGCTTCGAGCGACTCTCGATCGCCCTGGACGACAGCGTGTCGGCGCCGCTCGAAAGGGTTCTCAAGGATTTCTCGTTCGAACCGGCGCCGACGCTGGACCCCGGTAAGACCTGGCGCTGGAAACAAACGCGGAGCGAGACACTCGTCGAATTCCTGACGCCGTCTTTCGCCGAGGAAGAGGGCCTGCGTCCACTGCCGGCGCTCGGCGTCCACGCCCAATCGCTGCATCATCTCAACTATCTCCTGGCAGAGCCAATGCTGGCAGCCGTTACCTATCGCGACGGCGTGCTCGTGCAAATTCCGCGGCCGGAACGCTTCGCAATCCATAAGCTCATCGTGGCCGACCGCCGCCGCGATGGGCCAGACAGCCTAAAATCAATCAAGGACCGGCTGCAGGCCGAATTCCTGATCGATGTGCTTGCTACGGATAGGCCGGACGACCTGCGCGAGGCTTTCGAGGACGCCCTGGCGCGCGGCAAGCGCTGGCGGGACAGGATTGCGGCCACTTTGGAGCGATCGCCACCGCTGCAGGCTGCCCTTGGCGACATGATGCGATAGCTGCCGCACCGGAAAGAGCATGGCGATGAACCAAAGCGCGGTCGAAAGCCTCTTTCGCCTCCGTCAACTGCATCGCCCCGAAAAGTCTCAAACGCAGCTCGGGGCCCAAAAGAGGTGCTCAGTCTCGCAATTCCGATTCACCCAGTCTCATAATTGTGCTCCCGGGATCTCATAATCATGCGCGAGATTGCCGCCCAGCCGCTTGAGTCTCACAAATTCCGCGCCTTCGACAGCGCCCAAATCCACTCATGTGGGCCGATCCGTCCGCCGAACCAGGCAGAGAATCCACCGGATTAAGGATGAGACAGACGCCCAAACCGCGCGTTCCCGGGCTTTTCCACCGATCTAGGATGACCGACAAAGCCATTTCTCCTGTAGATACCAGAACGAACGATAATGCAACATTATCGTTCGTTATTTGTCCACGACAGGCGCGGCGGTTTTATCGAAAAAACGTTGCGATAAGCGCCGCGCTGATTCATGCTCTCAGGGATGATTCTCCGCCCGAAATTGATCCACTATGCCCCACTGGCCACCGCGAGCTCAGGCCCGGTTGCGCCGGCCGCTCCGGTGCCGACCTGGCTGCGCGCCGCGGCGGCCGGTCCGCAATCGCTTGAAGATGCCGCGTTTACGGCGGCCGCGGCGCTGACCACCCTCGATGCGGTCGTGCGCCGGGAAGAAAAAGGGGCCGGCGCCTGGCGGCAGCGCCTGGCACTCACGGCCGCTGCGGCGGCGGCGAAACGGGCCGGCCGGGTCGAGGACGCAGCGGCGCTGCGCGACGCGCTGCTGCTCACCCGTCCCGGCGACGACGTCGGACCGGGCGGCCGCATGCTGCTGGTCTGGCGCAAGTTGGCCTCGCGTCCGGTTGAGACTTTGGCTGGCGAGGCGGTCTTGGGCGAGGTGGGCGCGGATCTGGGGAGTATGATCGACGAGGAGGCGGCAGGGCGTCTCGGCGAGGAGATCAAGGGGATTGCTGCTGCGCACGGGAATGCGGCCGGCGCGGCCGCCGACGTCATCGCGATGCTCGAGCGCCATGGTCAGCGCGCCGCGCGCGACCTTGGGCCATGGCTGGCCGACGCCATTGTCGCCGGTCGGCTCGGGTGGCCGCGCGCGGTCCCTTTGCTCGGCGCCTACCCTCCACCGCCAACAGCCAGCGATCGATTGTCGCCAGCGGACCAACGGCAAGCGCAGCCGACATCCCGCCAACGCATTTTTGCCGCCTATGCGCGGGCTGCGCTGCAGGCGGTGGATCTTGCAGCCGAGCTCAGCCGCCGCGCCGATCACCTGCTGGCAGTCGCGCCGAGGCTGCGGGCGAAAGGGTCGGATGCCGTCGTCGAGAAATTGCTTTCCGACGAGGGGGTCATCGCCTCGCAAGAGATCGCCGGCATGAGCGATCGCGGGTTGCGCCGGCTGTTCGACCGCCTCCTCGAGCTCGGGGCCGTGCGCGAATTGTCCGGCCGCCCAACCTTCCGTATCTACGGGCTGTGAAGGCCATGGCGGAGGCAGCACGCAGGCGACGGGCTAGCCGGTCAGGTGACCGTCGATCAGCTGACCAGCTGTTTGATCGGGAGCTCGATCACCTGCCGCCTGAGGTTCGTTGGCGCGAGTGGATGCATCGCGTCGAGGCGACCATTTTTGCCGCCAGCGAACCTGTGTCGCGTGAGGCTCTTGCGCGCATCGTCGGCAAGAGCTGCAATCTCGATCTGATCATTGATGACATCCGCGAGGAACTGCGTGGCCGCCCGTATGACCTGGTCGCGGTCGCCGGCGGTTTTCGGCATCTGACACGGCCGGCCTACGGCGATTCTATTCGCGCGGCGTTAGGCACGAACGAGCAGGAGCAAAAAAACCTCTCGCAGTCGGAGGTGCTGGTGCTGATGTGCATCGCCTATTTCCAGCCAATCACCCGTACCGAGCTGTCGTCCTTCTTTGGCAAGGAAATCAGCCGCGACCTGATCGGCAATTTGCGTGGCGGCGGCTTCATCGCCTCCGGCCCCCGCAGCCCGACAGCTGGCGCTCCCTACACCTATGTTACGACGAAAGCGTTCCTGCTGGAGTTCGGCCTCGACACCGTGCGAGACTTGCCGGATTTCGAGGCGCTCGAGGATGCCGGCCTGCTGAGCAAAGAGAAGCTGCTGGCTGGCGAAATCATGCCAGAGCTGGCTGGCGGCCACGAGAATGTCGGAGTCGATATGGAGGAATAGTTCGGCGTTGCCGACGGTACGGCCGCTGGGCTATGCGGACGCTTCCCGCTTTACCGTAGCGCGCATCGCGATAGCGGCAGCGCCGGCGACCATGTCCGAAATTTGCAGGCAAATTTCGGACATGGATCGGGTCAAGCGTCGTCAAGCAGCGATATACGGCTCTGCCGCTGCCCAAAAATTCGTGGTCACGCGCAAGCCCAACTTGGGCCCCGTGTGACAACACCTCGCTGCTCATGGGCGACGCCGATGAGACCGTTCGGAACCTCAAGACAGAACACGACAAGGCGCTGATCAATTTGGAAGCGGTTTCTTGGTCCAAAGCTTGAAAAGCAGGCGCGGTTCTCACGCGGGCCGTTCGTGATAGAGCGCATTTAGCGTCCAGCAGACCCAGAAGTCCTTTTCGACATTACCGACCGGAGCACCAACGCGGTTGGCCGTGGCGAGGAACAGGTCGAGCCGGTCACGTGGCGGCTGCGATGATTTGGCGGTAGGCGTCGTTGCTCATGGCTTGCCCTCGTGCCGAGCGCCCAGGCTGAGGAGTTCGCGTAGGAACTCCTGCATCCAGATCGGCACAGTGGAGAGACCGGCGCTCAGATCCTCGCGGATCGACACGTCGTGCTTGGGGTCTGCAAGCAGGTGGCGCAACGTCGTCTGGACCCGCTTTCGTTCGCTCTCTTGGGTCAGCTGTCCTGCATCCAAGTGCAAGGCGTGGACGCCCCGCATCCCTGGCCGATCCGCCCAATAGAGCCGGCTGGGCGCCGCGTATTGAACGGATTTCCTGGCTGCCGAGGTTGATCGGCTTCAAGCGCGCATCGACCAGCACTTCGATCCTAGCGGGCACGGCGGTCGTGAGGCCAAGGTCGTTGGCGGCCGTCATGCCGTAGATGACGACGCGCGCGTTATCGCGGCGGGTCATGGCACGGATGACGGCGCGATAGTCCGGCACGGTGGCTCGCCCGGTCAGACTGTTCGTACGCGGCCGGTCGTAGAGTAGGCCACGGTCGATCCGGCGCAGCTCTTGGGCTGCAGCCAGACGCCGCAGAGTTTTGTGCACTGCCGCACGCGCCGAGATCGGCAAAGTCGCCCGGGGTCCAGACCGCATCGGGCTTGGACTCGATCCGTGCAAGTAGGCGCGAGCGAAGGTCGCTATCGGCTTCGACCGTGGTCAATGTCCGAAATGTGCGACAAGTTTCGGACGTAGCCAAGATCGATGCAGTCCGAAGTATGCTACAATTTTCGGACACTAAGTGGATTGGCTTTTCCTAGCGAGCAACAAAAGCAGACGCGGTTGTTCAGGCAGGCAAGGAATTGGACCGCAAGGGGTGGCTTCCGGCTGCATAATGGGGGCACCGCAGTCAATTAGGCGGGGGCAGTGATGTTCCGCCTTCTTTTGTCGATCCGCCCCTGGCCCGGCCGAGGCCTGCAAGGGTCCGCTGGATCCGACCCCGCGCTCCTGGCCACCCATAATTTGGCACCCTAACGTTCTAGTCGCCGACCAGCGAAAGCACGACCGACGCCGGTTGACCTCGTCAATGGAAAAGCGTATTGGCAATAATGAAACGCCATTCCAGATGATATGCCATGTCAAACACTACGTCCTTTAGCTCAAGTGCACTGGCACAAAGTCTCGTCGCTGCCCACCAAGGTGGTCAGCGCGTCGGGGCCGACTTATCCACACTTGAGGCTCTGAGCCGCGCTCAAGCTCTAAGTATCCAACATGAGGTCGTCAGCACACTGTCGGTCCCCATCGCGGGTTGGAAGGTCGCTGCCTTGCCCGATGGCGACCTAATATCTGCCCCGATCATCACGAGCCGCCTTCTTCATAGTCCGGCGTCCATTTCTCAAACAACTTACGGCCTCGGTGGTGTCGAATGCGAAATTGCATTTCGTTTCGCGAGAGAGCCAGTTCCGGGTAAAGCTGGCTTTGGGAGAGAGCAAATTATCGAGGCAATCGACGGGGCCTGCGCAGCAATCGAGATCGTAGACAGCCGCTGGACGACAGCTTTCTCGACTCCTCGCAACGCAATGATTGCGGACTTGCTCTCGAACGGCGCGCTGGTCGTTGGTGCGATGAACAAAAACTGGAGAGACGTGGCATTCAACACCCTTCAGGCTCGCCTCGGCATTAACGGAACCACCGTCTGCCAAAGCTCGGGCGGGCACCCAAACGGAGACCTTATTGGCCTCCTCACCCTGTTCGCAAACGATCTTCGTGAAAGAGGGCTCGTCTTGAGGCCCGGTGAGATTGTGACGACGGGAAGCTACACAGGTTTTCACACAGCAAGACCCGGTGATGAGATAGCAGCCGAGTTTGACGGGTTCTTGCCAGTCTCGGTGGCATTGCAACAGCTTTGAGAATTGAGGAGAGATTTATGCTCTGCGGCAAAGGCGTGGTTGCCATCTGGAACGGAATATCCGAGGACGGGCGCCAGGATTTCTATCAGTGGCACATACACGAGCACATGCCGGAGAGAACCGGCATCTCTGGGTTTTTAAGGGGGCGACGCTATCGGGCGACTGATACGGACACCCATCCTGAATTCTTTACGCTCTACGAAGTTGAGCAATTCGAGGTCATAAAAGGCGAGGAATATGCCAAGCGCCTGAATGCCCCGACGCCTTGGACAAAACGCGCGGCATCGCATTTTCTCAATACGTCTCGTGGTTTGGCGCGGGTTTTGTCGTCGGAGGGACCTGGACCTGGCGGCGTCATTGCGACAGTGCGCTTCCATCCTGCAACAGTCAGCGACGAGCAGGTAGCCGGCGAGCTCTCATCGCTTGCATCCCAGGTTATGCAGGCACCACTCATTACCGGTGCGCATTTATGCAAATCTGATGAAGAAGCTACCGAGGTGCGCACTGCCGAGAGTGAGGGGCGGACGGACTTTGATGCGCCGCCCAATTGGTTCATGCTTTTGGAAGCTTGCACCGTGGAGTCTCTGGAAGCACCGGTGCAGGCTGTCCTCCAACATCCAATGGTACGGCAGGCGCAGGTTGGCCGTTATTCGCTCGAGTACACCCGGTTGAAGACCGATTCGGCGGCCGGGTAATAAGGAAAAGTCATGAAACTATTGCGATTTGGAGCAGCTGGGTCTGAAAGGCCGGGATTGCTGGACAATAATGGAACTATCCGTGACCTCGGTGATGTTATTCCAGATATTGGCGCAAAAACGCTCTCTCGCACTGGCCTGGAGATGTTGCGGTCCGTAGATACTTCGTCTTTGCCCACCATTGACGGCAATGTTCGCTTAGGACCTCCAGTGGCCGACGTTCGACACTTTATCGCGGTCGGCCTGAACTACACCGATCACGCAATCGAAACCAACACTCCGATTCCTGAGGAGCCTGTAGTCTTTTCCAAGGCGCCGTCGTGCATTGTTGGACCGAACGATGACGTCCTGATGCCACCAAAATCCCGCATGTTGGACTGGGAGGCGGAAATCGCCGTTGTCATTGGAGAGCATGCTTTTGAGCTGGCAGAAGAGGATGCGTTGTCGGTTGTGGCGGGCTATCTTGTCTGCCACGATGTTTCCGAGCGCGAGTTTCAGATCCATCGTTCAGGACAGTGGATCAAAGGGAAATCCTCGCCGAGCTTTGGCCCCCTTGGGCCTTGGCTTGTGACCGCAGATGAGGTTCCCGACCCTCAAAGCCTGGATCTCTGGCTTACGGTTAATGGGGACATGAGGCAGTCAGGATCGACCGCCAAAATGATCTTTCCATTCAAATATCTGATCTCATACATCTCGCAGTTCATGGCGCTTGAACCGGGGGACGTCATTACTACCGGTACGCCCCACGGTGTCGGACTCGGAATGAAACCCCCGGTATTTTTACAGCCGGGCGATGTGGTGGAGTTGGGGGCCAGTGGGCTCGGCCGGCAAAGGCAAACCGTCGTCCTCCGTGGGTAGGCTTCGGCCCTGATTCGATGGGGCCCGGTGCCGCGACGCACCTGGCACCAGTATGAGCGGCTCAAGCTCCGGCACAGCCCTGCGCCCCGAAAAAGGAGTCGAAGCACTTTCACTATGAGACTTGCCGCAAAGGAGACGCTCCCTTGATAAAAGTTGCATTGATCGATACGGCCCATTGGCACGTCCCGCTCTACCTAGACGCCCTGCTCAAAGCTGACGTCGAATTTGTAGGCATTTCCGATCCCACAGGAACGACCGGACCCGCCCTCGCTCAAAAATTAAAGACGAAGTGCTTTGCAAGTTGCGAGGAGCTTGTCGCGCAGGTGAGGCCCGATCTGGCATTTGTCTTCGGCCGGCACATCGACATGCCTATTTCAGCTAATCTGTTGTTGGATCACGACATTCCCTTCGCGATCGAAAAGCCGTGTGGGATAAGATCTGTTGATGTTCGACAGCTGGCCGAGAAGGCGGCCCAGAAGCAGGCATTTGTAGCGGTTCCTTTTATCTTCCGCTTGAGTGACACGATGAGGGTCATTCGCAGTGGAGGACCGGTTAAAATCGACCACGCCAGCTTTCGGTTCATTGCAGGACCGCCAAGCCGTTATAAGCAGGCGGGCAATCTTTGGATGCTGCAGCGCGACATCGCCGGCGGCGGACCACTAATCAACGTTGGTGTTCATATGGTCGACCTTTTCCGCTCCTTAAGTGAAAGCGGGATCGTCGCGGTATCGGCTTTTGCCACATCACACATCAACAAGTTGTCCATTGAAGATTTCATTGCCGTCACGCTTCAAAGCGACTCCGGGGCTGTCGGCACAATCGAATGTGGATACACATTCCCCAGTGCCCCCGGCATGCAACGTAACTTTTCGTTCTCTATTCGGGCCAGCGACCGGTTCTTGCGGTCCGTTGATAAGGGCATCGATGTCATCAAAGACGCAAGCGCAGGTGTCGAGCATGAGTTTGTGGCTGCCGATTTCGAACTCGAGCCCTGTTACTCCAAATTCGTCGAACATGTGCTTGACGCTTTGAAGGCAGGCAGTCCCGCAATCGCAAATTTCCAGGACGCAGCTGGCGTGCTGGAGCTTGTCGAAGCCGCCTACACGTCAGCGGCTGAGGGCGGACGAACAATCCGCCTCTCGACCTAAAATCTTAGTATCCGGCCCCCGTTTCGAAAGAACCAATCAAGGAGAGCTGATATGAGCAGCGTGTTCCACCGAATTCCTAAGCGGCATCTTCCTGTCGCCGTCAAAGGTGACGGCATGTACATATTCGACCGAGACGGCAAGCGATACATTGACGGCTACGCCGGCGGCGCTTGCGTCTCATGCCTCGGCCATAGTCAACAAGAGGTAATTGACGCCATTAGGCATCAAGTCGGTGAAATGGCTTTCTTCCACGCCGGGATGTTTACCTCGGAACCGCTCGAGGAACTTGCATCCATTTTGACGACTGATGCTCCGGAAGGCCTAACCCGTGTTTTTTTCACGAACAGTGGATCAGAAGCGGTGGAAACAGCCATCATGATGGCTCGGCAATATTTTGTGGAGGTCGGCGATCCTAGGCGGAAAAAAGTAATTGGACGCCGGAGCAGTTACCACGGAGCCGGCTTAACGGGGCTAAGCGTTGGATACCAGGTGGCACGTCGAACACCATTTGAAGACATTTCCCCAAGCGTCTTTCACATTTCGCCTTGCTATGAGTACCGAGGCCGATTGGAAGGCGAGACGCCAGAACAATACGGTCTGCGCACAGCCAATGAATTGGAGCAGGCAATTCTTGGGCTCGGGCCCGAAAGCGTAATGGCTTTCGTCGCAGAAACTGTGACCGGCACCACAAGCGGTGCGACTCCGCCTGTTCCGGGCTACTTCAAGCGTATTCGTGAGATCTGTGACAAATATGGTGTCCTACTCATCTTGGATGAGGTTTTCTGTGGCTTGGGCCGAACCGGTACTCTCCATGCTTGCGAGCAGGATGGCGTGGCTCCCGACTTTCTGACCTTTGCAAAAGGCATTGCAGCTGGCTACCAGCCGATTGGCGCGACCATGGTGAACCAGAAGATTTACGACGCCATTGTAGGCGGCTCAGGAACTTTCAAGGGCGGATATACCTATTCCGGGCATGCCACGGCATGTGCGGCTGCGGTAGCAGTGCAAAAGATTCTGCGCGCTCCTGGTTTTCTTGACCACGTAAAGGCAACAGGAAATGTGCTAGCCGCTCAGCTTAAAGACCGGTTTGCTCAACATCCGCATGTCGGCGACATACGAGGTCGAGGTATGCTAATGACGTTGGAACTCGTCGAAAATAGGGAAACGAAGGCTCCGTTCCCGGCGACGCTCGGCTTAAGCTCGAAAATCTATCAAAGCGCACAAGCTAAGGGTCTGATCACACATGCGCAGAGTGGAACCGTTGACGGTCATGTCGGGGACCACGTCGTAATTTGCCCACCTCTGATCGCGACTCCGGAAAATGTCGAGACAATCTCGGGATTGCTAAGTGAGGCTATCGCGATAGCCTTGGAAGAGGTGCGCGCAAAGGCGGCGTAGACGCTAGGTAGCGGGCTGTAGTGGCGATCGGCGCCATCGGGAACGATTACTGTTCCCGATGGCGTTGCGTCGCCGCGGCCGCGCCTCACTCCTGCGGCTCATCCAAGAAGCAGTTGGAGAGTGAACACTGAGGTCTCGAAATTTCCTGGTCAGCGCCGGCGCTGGTGGCCACTGCGGTATGTTCACCGTTTTCGGTGCCATCTCTAACGTCCTGATGCGAGACGTATCCGCTCATCCGACATCTCCGCCATTTTCGCGACGTCGGTTGTTACCGAGTCGCGAATCTCATCCAACCAACCCGGTCGCATCTCTGGCACTGACGACAACAACAAGTCGGTATAAGGATCAAAGGGCGGCATCAGCACTTTGCTCTTCGAGCCGTAGCGCACCACCTCGCCGCGATACATCACCGCGATCGAATCGGCGATTGATTTCACGGTTGCAAAGTCGTGGGTGATGAAGAGGTATGCGACCTTCTCATGCTGCTGCAAATTCAACAGCAGCTTGAGGATGCCGTTGGCCACCAGTAGGTCGAGCGCGGATGTGACCTCATCGCAGATGATCAGCTTCGGTTTGGCGGCGAGCGAACGGGCGATGCAGACGCGCTGCTTCTGGCCGCCCGACAGCTCGGCCGGATAGCGGTCGATGAACCCCTTGCCCATCTCGATCTCGTCGAGCAGTTCGGCAACGCGCTTGTCGCGCTCGCGGCCCTTCATGCCGAAATAGAACTCCAGCGGCCGGCCGATGATGGTGCCGACGGTCTGGCGCGGGTTCATCGCCACGTCGGCCATCTGGTAGATCATCTGCAGCTGGCGCAGATCCTCCTTCGGCCGGTCGGCAAGCTTGTTGCCGAGCGGTCGTCCATCGAAGGTGACGGTGCCTTGTTCGGGCGGCAAGAGGCCGGTGATGGCGCGCGCCAGCGTCGACTTGCCGGAGCCGGACTCGCCGACGACCGCCAGCGTCTGGCCCGGGAAGATATCGACCGAGACGTTCTTCAGCACCTTGACGTGGCCGCCGCCATAGGCGGCCGTGACGTTTCTCACCGATAGTAACGGCGTGGCGCCGGGCTTCTGCTCCTGGTGCTCGATCTCATGCACCGACACCAGCGCATTGGTGTATTCCTGGCGCGGTTCCTTGATGATCTGGCGGGTGCCGCCCCATTCGACCACCCGGCCGTGGCGCAGCACCATGATCTCGTTCGACACCTGGGCGACGACGGCAAGGTCGTGGGTGATGTAGAGCGCTGCGACATGGGTGTCGCGGATGGCATCCTTGATCGCCGCCAGCACGCCGATCTGCGTCGTTACGTCGAGCGCCGTCGTCGGCTCGTCGAAGACGATCAGATCGGGCTCGGAGCACAGCGCCATCGCCGTCATCACGCGCTGCAGCTGGCCGCCCGACACCTGGTGCGGGAAACGCTGGCCGATGGTTTCGGGGTTGGGCAGGCCGAGTTTCTTGAACAGCGCGACGGCGCGTTTCTCCGCCTCGGCACGCGTCGCCGTGCCATGCAGCAACGTGGCTTCCACCACCTGATCCATCAGCCTGTGCGCCGGGTTGAAGGCGGCGGCTGCCGATTGCGCGACGTAGCAGACCTCGCGGCCGCGCAGCTTGCGAAAGCCTTCCTTACCGCCCTTGAGGATGTCGCGGCCGTTGAGGATCACTTCACCGCCGGTGATGCGCACGCCGCCGCGGCCATAACCCATCGACGACAGGCCGATGGTCGACTTGCCGGCGCCGGATTCGCCGATCAGGCCGAGCACCTTGCCCTTCTCCAAAGTCAGCGAGACGTCGTGGACAAGGGTGATGGTCTTCGGCGCCTCGCCGGGCGGATAGACCGTCGCCTCGATGCGCAGATTGCGGATGTCGAGCAGCAGGCCGGGCTTCGCTTTGCTGTCGGCCATCATCCGCGTCCTCCCTTGAGACTCGTCGTGCGGTTGAGCACCCAGTCGGCGACGAGGTTGACCGAGATCGCCAGCATCGCGATCGCCGCCGCAGGGATGAGCGCCGCCGCTATGCCGAAGACGATGCCGTCCTTGTTTTCCTTGACCATGCCGCCCCAGTCGGCGCTAGGCGGCTGCACGCCGAGCCCGAGGAAGGACAGCGTCGACAGGAACAGCACCGCATAAATGAAGCGCAGGCCGAGTTCCGAAACCAGCGGCGACAGCGCATTTGGCAGGATCTCGCGGAAGATGATCCACATGCTGCCTTCGCCGCGCAGCTTGGCCGCCTCGACGAAATCCATGACGTTGATGTCGACGGCGACCGCCCGCGACAGGCGGTAGACGCGGGTCGAGTCGAGAATGCCCATGACCAGGATCAGCGTCACCAGATTGGTTGGCAGCACCGAGAGCACGACGAGGCCCATGATCAGCGTCGGGATCGACATCAGGAGATCGACAAGGCGCGACATAAGCGTGTCGAACCAGCCGCCGAAGACCGCTGCCGAGAAGCCAAGGATGGCGCCGAGCGAGAAGGACAGGGCGGTGGCCAGCACCGCGATGAACAGGGTGACGCGGGCGCCGTAGATCATGCGCGAAAGAAGGTCGCGGCCGAGATTGTCGGTGCCCAGCCAATGTGTCGCCGACATCGGTCCCCAGACATCGCCGACGATCTCGCCATTGCCATACGGCGCGATCCAGGGCGCGAAGATCGCCGCCAGCACGAACAGCGCCGTCAGTATCAGGCCGATCAGCGCGGGAATGGGGATGCGTTTTATGTCGAGCATGCCCGCTCCCCTATTTCGGATGTCTGAGACGCGGATTGGCGATGATCGCCGCTATGTCCGCAATGATGTTCAAGCTGATGTAGACGGCGGCGAAGATCAGGCCGACCGCCTGCACCACCGGCACGTCACGCTTGGTCACGTGATCGACGAGATATTGTCCCATGCCAGGATAGACGAAGATCACCTCGACCACGACGACGCCGACGATCAGATAGGCGAGGTTGAGCATGACGACGTTGATGATCGGCGCAATGGCATTGGGGAAGGCGTGCTTGCGGATGACGTTGAACGCTGACAGGCCTTTCAGTTCCGCCGTCTCGACATAGACCGACTGCATGACGTTGAGGATTGCCGCGCGCGTCATGCGCATCATGTGGGCGAGTACCCCCAGCGTTAGTGCCGTCCCCGGGAGCGCGATGGCCTGCATGCGCTCGCCGAACGGCATGCCGTCATAGACGGTGGAGATGGCGGGGAAGATCTGCCATTTCACCGCGAAGAAATAGACCAGCACATAGCCGATGAAGAATTCGGGAAACGAGGTCGAGGCGAGCGCCAGGCCTGAGATCAGCTTGTCGACCCAGCCATTGCGATGGCGCACCGCGATCAGCCCAAGGATGATCGCCAGCGGCACGGCCACGATCGCCGCCCAGAAGGCCAGGAACAGCGTGTTCCACAATCGCCCCTTGATCGACGTGGCAATATCCTGGCCGCTCGACATGGCCGTGCCGAGATCGCCGGTCAAGACGCCGCCCAGCCAGTGGAAATAGCGGATATAGGCCGGATCGTTGAGGCCGAGCTGCTCGCGCAGATTGGCGAGCGACTCCGGTGTCGCCGATTGTCCGAGGATGGCTTGCGCGACGTCGCCGGGCAGGATCTGGGTGCCGGCGAAGATCAGGACCGAAATGGCCAACAGAAGGAGGATGCCCAGCGCAATGCGCTGGGCCACCAGTCTAAATACGAGACTCACGTTTTAGGCCTGCCAGCACAGCACGGCGGCCTTGCCGTTCATCATGTCCATATTGGGATTTTCATGCCATCCAGCGACACGGTCACTGCGATAGGCCTTAATGAAGCTCTTGAACATCGGGGTGATCAGCCCCCCCTGGTCTCGCAGGATCAGGTTCGCTTCGCTATATATATCCTTGCGCTTGGTCTTGTCGAGTTCGCCTCGCGCTTTCAAGATCAACGCGTCGAACTTTGGATCCTTGAAACGGGTATCGTTCCAGTTCGCCGAGGAGAAATAGACGGTTGAGAATATCTGGTCCTGTGTGGGCCGACCGCTCCACTCTGCGGTCGAGAAAGGCTCCTTGTTCCAGACTTGGTCCCAGTAGCCGTCGCTCGGTTCGCGCTTGAGCTCGATCTTGATGCCGGCGCTGGCGGCGCTCTGCTGGAAGAGCTGCGCCGCATCGACGGCCCCGGCGAAGGCGACGTCGGAGGTCCTCAGCAGGATCGAGCCGTCATGGCCGGACTTCTTATAGTGGAACTTGGCTTTATCCGGGTCATAGGTACGCTGCGGGATGGAGTCGTCAAACAGCGGATAAGATGCGTTGATGGGGGAATCGTTGCCGATGGACCCGTAACCGGCAAGAATGTTATTCAGCATCTGCTCGCGGTCGATGGCGAGCTTCAGCGCCATGCGGAGGTCGTAGTTGTCGAAGGGAGTAGTGTCACAGAACATGTTGAAGCAGTTGTATGCGCGGCCAACTGATGACTCAACGATGACCTTCGGTGCCTGCTTGAGAAGCCCGGCTACGCGTGGCTCGACTAGATTGACCATGTCCACTTGGCCAGACTGAAGCGCCGAATTCCTCGCAGTCGAATCGTTTATCACTAGGATATTGACCGCGTCGAAATGACCGGCGGTTGGATCCCAATAATTCTTAAACTTTTCCATCTGGATGCGTGCGCCCGGCTCGAAGCTATTCAGCTTATAGGCGCCGCTGAATATCCCTGCGTCCGGCTTGTCTATTCCCCCGCCCGGCTGGATCACCAAATGCCAATCGGACATCAAATAAGGCAAATCTGCATTGGGGGATTTCAGCGAAATGACGACATTTCTGCCATCCACCTTCACATCCGCGATTTGCTGAAGGATGCCGAAGGCGCCCGACTTGGAATTCTTGTCGGAATGGCGCTGAATTGTCTTCACGATGTCGTCCGGCGACATTGTCTTACCATTGTGAAACTCGACGCCCTTGCGAATTTTGAATGTCCAAGTGGCGGCATCGACCGAACTTTCCCAGCTTTCGGCAAGGGCGGGCACCGCTTCGCCCTTTGGCGAGACTTGGACCAGGGTCTCACCCAAGGTGTGGAGGTAAACGAGGGCGACCCCGTTGGAAGCCAGTGCAGGGTCCAGGGAGTCTGTTGTGCCTCCGCCCCCGAGCCCCATTGTCAGGGTACCACCTTTGTTTGGCGCGGCCGCCTTTGCGCTGGTGCCGAACATGCTATTTGCCGCGGCAGCGGCGAGACCTAGAGCCATGGTCCGTTGGAGGAAGCCCCGACGGCTATACCCGGCTTCTCCGCCAACTTCTGCGACATGACTAAACTCATCGTTTTTCATTGCTTTTCCCCTGTGGTTTCTTAGCAGTGATAAGTAGTTTCTCAGTCGGTCTATCCAGCATTTAGCGTGGATAAGATGTGAGTTGTCGAATTCTGTTACGGGCCTGGGCGCACAGGCCGCCGACAAAACGAAATGAACGTCCTTCCTGCCTCGTATGACCTGGCAGCCGTTAGATGGCCCCGAGCGCACGCTACAGGTCTGGAGCAACCGCGCCACAACTGGAAGCCCGTTCCAACTAGATCACCGTTTCAAGATACCGTCAAGTGCCGCGGTAAAGTTTGCTACCGGCTCAAACAAGGCGACGACGTGGCGATGCCGATCGATCTAACGAGGGATTTAGGTATCGCTGCGGTCGACGCTCACATGAGCTGCGGACGGTAAATCACCGGTGGTACCGGCCGGCAGGAGTCTGCGCAGGGGCACAGGCCAATGCTGCCTGCAAAGCAATTTAAACCGATAGACACTCACCAATAGTTTCGGGAACAGCAGCCTTGGTTGCGCCCAAAGATCTGATTCAGCCGTTAAGCGCATAAGAACCAGGGCTACGCAGCTGAACGCACAAATCAACAGGAACGGCCTAGAGGTCGAGCTTTAGGCGCCTGGAACCCGCACGTGAGCAACAAATCATAACGACGGTTTGCGACGCCTTCTCTTCGTCGGTCAAGACGAAGTCGCGGTGATCTGCTGTTCCACCCAGAAGACCTGTTGCGCACGTCCCGCAAATCCCCTCTTCGCATGAACTATCAGGGAATATCCCGTTCTCGCGCAGCACGTGCAGAATGGATTTTTGCGGCGGTACCTCCAAGATTTGTCCGGTTGAATCGATCTCTATTTCGAAGGTCGAGTCCTGTCCTGACCCGGTTGATAGAGCCGGGTCTATCTTAAACCGTTCAAAATGAACGGAGTTTGCCTGCCAATCCCATGTGGCGGCTTTAACACCGTCAATGAGGCCAGCAGGCCCGCAGCAATATACTTGCTGTCCTTCCACTCGTTCACGGAGCAGGGATGCGAGGTCGAGCCTTTGCCCGGAATGTTCGCCATCGAAGTGCATCACCGTGCGCCGGCTAAAGGGTGCCGTGTCAAGAATCTCTCGAAAGGCGGCTCGCTCAGGATTCCGAGCACAGTAGTGAATCGAGTATGCCGCGCCCGTTCTCTCGAGATAACGGGCCATCGACAAAATTGGCGTGATGCCAATACCTCCGGCGATTAGGGTATAGATACTAGCTCCCGCCATCAGCTGAAAGTTGTTCAGGGGATCTGAGATTTGAACTTGACTGCCCACGGCAAGGTTGTCGTGCACGTAGACAGAGCCTCCGCGCCCGGCGGGCTCGCGAAGAACAGCGATAACGTAGCGCTGGCGTTCCTGGGGATCATTGCACAGTGAGTAAGACCGTGTGCGGCCGTCGGGCAAATGCAAATTTATGTGGGCGCCGGCTTCAAAAGGAGGGAGAAGCGCGCCGTCAGGGTCTACCAGCTCGTAAGAGCGTATGCCAAGGGCCTCATCTACGCATCGACTGATCCTGAGCGTCCTCACAACACTACTCGTTGATCAGCCTATTCAAGTACCAAGCGATAAACGCTGCCGTCATTTCCTCCCGAACCGAGTATAGGCCCGGAGTGTAGTGGCGTGAAGTCACCCCTCGATGGTTGTTCGCGATGAGCTCTGCGTCTTGCAGAGTGGTCACATGCCACATCCACTTCAGGCGCTCCACGTCATAGTCCGTCCCCTCGACGGCGTCTTCGTGCACCAGCCAAGTGAGCCGCATCTCCGTGTGGGTCGGATCTATCGGGGTGAAACGAATTAGGGTTGTGTGGTCACTGGTGCTATGAAGTCCGAACTGAGGCATAAAGTCCACGGCAGTTTCGGCCCCATCGAACTTCTTCAGGTTGCCCATGAGGGGAGCAACCGGTTGGCCGTCTTTGGAAGCGGTTTGCCACCCATCGCGGATTGGCCGCCGCCTGACTTGATATGGCTGAAGTCCAGTGGCAAGGGCGACAGACCCCACCACGAATCCTTCATCCTTCGCGGCCGCTTCCCATGCGGGAAGAACATTCGCCTCAAACGAGCCTGGAACGGCATCATTGGTTTTGACATATGCATTAACCGCTGTGTATTCCGGATGTGCCATTACGCAGTGATAGCACTCTCGAAAGTTCTCAACCGCAAGCTTCCAATTTCCGAGTGTTGTGTATACTTCAGTGTGAGCGATCTTTGCTCTCGTCAGCCCATGCGGCTCCAGATAGGGGAGCACATCCGCTTCCATCCCAGCAAAATTAGGGGCGTCCTTCTCGATCCCAAGGTAAATGAAGATCAATCCCGCAGTCACACGCACTGCACATGAGTGCAGCCCCCATTTCGAGCGATCAAACCCTTCGCCCATATTCTTGGCGTGCACTAAACGGCCACTTAAATCATAAACCCAGCCGTGATAAGGGCAGGTAAACGTCCGGACCTTTCCTTCTGGTTTCTGGCAAATTATACTGCCCCGATGGCGGCAGACATTATGGTGCGCGAAGATTTCGCCGTTTGTGCCGCGCACGATGACGATCGAGTCACCGCCGATCTCAAAAGTTATGAAATCCCCCGGTGTCGGAATGCGCGAGACATGGTCAACGAAAAGCCATTGTCGAGCGAAAATCACCTCGATGTCTCGCTCGAAGATATCTTTGTCAACGTAAAAGACGCGGTCGAGTGAATGCCCAGGCCGTTGAAGGGCCGCCAACTCCACAACCGTCTTTTCAGCCATATTCTCCATCTCGGCAACTTCTCTCTGCTGGACCATTCAAACGTTGGGGGTGAGTATTTGCTACAAAATCCAACGCCCAAAGTCAATCGTGAGTGGAACGGTATTCAATCTGGAACTCGATCCCATCCTACATGGATCGGTGCGCGGGCTTGCTACGTCGGGCCACAGCGCAGGTGCTGGACGTAGGGCGGCTGCCAGGGATCGGCCTATCGCGCTTGCTGATCACCGGCCGATCAAATGCAGCCGCCACGATCGTCGCATGCGCACGACAATGCGTAAAAAGGGTGTCGTCCGGCCACGTCTAATCGCGGCCTGACCCGTCTGCGCCGACAATTGGCACCCTAGAATTTGGCGGCTATTACCTCTACCTCGACAAGCGCTCCTGGTGCAGCCAACGCCGGTACTAAGACCAGCGTGTTGGCAGGGCGATGACCGGCGAGAAACTTATTTCGCACTCTGGTGTAAGCGGAAACGTCTGTGCCCGCGACGATATACTGATTGATCTTGGTAAGGTTGTCGATCTCCATTCCGGCTTCCTTAAGCAACGCCGTTATTTGGTCCCAAACTGTGTGAGCTTGTTCCTCACAGGATCCTTCAGCACAAAGCTGTCCAGAAACATGAAGCCAGTTCGCGCCAGATGGCGTGAGCATGGCTTGGCTAAACGGAGCTGAAGGATTGTGCAAAGTAGCAGGTTCTATTGCGGTCGATTTCAATGGTCTTCCCTTCAAACCAGTCGTTTCATCGTCGGATTTGCTTTTAATCGAGCGACACAACGATGATAACGATCGTGCGCGTCACCGAACGTAGCAACCGGGGCTGGGCTCCGGGTTCGCGGCTTACCAGCCTATTCTGGCAAGGCTCCGGACTTCTTCGCCGTCCAGGTGGCGATGTAGTCCATCAGACCGGGGTTGAGGCAGTCATAGGGCTCGATCCCGATTGTCTTCAACCGCGCGCGGATGCCGTCCATGCGTTTCGGATCGACACCGGATTCGATGATCGAGGAGACGAAGGCTGTGAAGCCCGGCGGCGACCAGCCGTCCTCCTCGAAGCGCTCGGGATGGATGAAGGAAAGCCCCTTGAACGGATGGTCGCGTTCGACCGGGCCATGCATGTGGACGCCGCAGCCGGTACAGGCATGGCGCTGGATCAGCGCGCTCGGATCGACCACTTTCAACTTGTCGCCGTTCTCGACGACGGTGACGTCACCGGTGCCAGCCACGGCAACGACCGAGAAGATCGCGCCATCAGGCTTCCAGCATTTGGTGCAGCCGCAGGCATGATTGTGGGCGATCTGACCCTTGACCTTCACCTTCACCGGCTTGCTGGTGCAAGCGCAGACCAGCGTGCCGCCGGCAAAGCTCGCGCTTTCCTTGGGTAGGCCATTGTCGATTTTCGGATGCAGTTTCTCCGCCATTCTTTTCTCCTCCCAGTTTTGAACCACAGAGGTCGCAGGCCGGTTGGTCGGCGGCTTGTGGTCTTCCTCAGTAAATCACGACGCTCCTGATCGATTTGCCCTCATGCATGAGGTCGAAGCCCTTGTTGATGTCCTCGAGCTTCAGCGTGTGGGTGATCATCGGGTCGATCTCGATCTTGCCGTCCATGTACCAGTCGACGATCTTCGGCACGTCGGTGCGACCGCGCGCGCCGCCGAACGCGGTGCCCATCCAGGTGCGGCCAGTGACGAGCTGGAACGGCCGCGTCGAGATCTCCTGGCCGGCGCCGGCAACGCCGATGACCACCGACTTGCCCCAGCCGCGATGCGATGCCTCAAGCGCCTGCCGCATCACCTTGGTGCTGCCGGTGCAGTCGAACGTATAGTCGGCGCCGCCGATCTGGTCGGCGCCGCGCTTGGTCATGTTGACGAGATAGGGCACGATATCGCCATCGATCTCCTTCGGATTGACGAAATGCGTCATGCCGAATCTCTCGCCCCATTCCTTCTTGTCGTTGTTCAGGTCGACGCCGATGATCATGTCGGCGCCGGCAAGGCGCAGGCCCTGGATGACGTTGAGTCCGATGCCGCCGAGGCCGAAGACTATCGCCGTCGCGCCTTGCTCGACCTTGGCCGTGTTGATGACAGCACCGATGCCGGTGGTGACGCCGCAGCCGATGTAGCAGATCTTGTCGAAGGGCGCGTCGGGATTGACCTTGGCCACCGCGATCTCGGGCAGCACGGTGAAGTTGGAGAAGGTCGAGCAGCCCATATAGTGGAAGATCTTGTCCTTGCCGATCGAGAAGCGCGACGAGCCGTCCGGCATCAGGCCTTGCCCCTGCGTGGCGCGGATCGCGGTGCACAGATTGGTCTTTCTGGACAGGCAGGACGGGCATTGCCGGCATTCCGGCGTGTAGAGCGGGATGACGTGGTCACCCTTCTTGACCGAGGTCACCCCCTTGCCGATATCGACGACGATTCCCGCACCCTCATGGCCGAGGATCGCCGGAAAGATGCCTTCGGGATCGGCGCCCGACAGCGTGAATTCGTCGGTGTGGCAGATGCCGGTCGCCTTGATCTCGACCAGCACCTCGCCGTCGCGCGGACCATCGAGGTCGACCTCCATGATCTCGAGCGGCTTTCCGGCGGCTACAGCGACTGCGGCGCGGGTTTGCATGAGGGTTTCTCCCAAATGTATCTTAATCGCCGGCAAATTCTGCTCGCCGCAGAATCTGGATCGCGGGCCTGACAGTTCTCTTCGGAGATCGTCCGCAATCACGAACTGAACAGGGAAGGCGGACGTTCGCGCTAGCTAGATTTTCTTCAAGCGAGCGCGCATCTACTTCCGAGCCCAAAGCCGCTTGCCTTTCGAGACGTCCAGGAGGATTTCTCGTGCGGCGTTGTGCCCCGGTATACCGCTCACACAGCCGCCCGGATGACAAGAGGAGCCGCACTGATAGAGCCCGTGGATTGGAGAACGATAGTCGGAGTAGTGTGGAACTGGCCTTTTAAAAAACTGCTGATCCGCTGACATCTCGCCGTGAAGGATGTGTCCATGAGGTATATTCAGAATTCGTTCAATGTCCGGAGGAAGCAAGACCTGCATATCAATGATGCTACTCGAAAAACCGGGAGCAAAATCGTCAAGGACGTTCATAACACTTTTGACGAAGCCCACTCGTTCAGTCTCCCAACTGGCCCCCTTCAGCTCATAAGGAGCATGCCCACCATAAAGATGGACAACATGTTTCCCGGCGGGCGCCATTGTGTCATCAATGAGTGAAGGCACGCCAACGGACATCCAAGGCTTTTCTGAATACCAACCATACTTGGCGTCATCATAGGCTCGCTCGAGGTAGTCGATATCAGGGCCGATGTGAGCGAACGTAACCGCATCGATGCCGCTACGCTCGCGATCGAATGAGGCGAACTTTGGCGCCGTGTCGCACGCAACATTGATCTTCCATGCCGTGGAAAAAGTCTTGAACCGCCGGATTTGATCAATGAAACCGGTAGGAAGTTCGCGCTCATCCAAGAGATCGTCAAACAAAATCTTGGCATGAGCGTTGCTGATCACGATGGGCGCGAAATATTCGGAGCCGTCGAGAGTGACAACACCTGTGACTCGTCCATTACGAGTTTCAACCTTCGTTACCTCGCTGTTCAGCTTGATCTCAAGGCCGAACTGTTTGCCGGAGGCGGCCAGCGCTTGGGACACGGCGCCCATCCCACCTACGGCGTGACCGGCTGGCGACGGAACATTTTCTTTTCCGCCGTCTGCCATAGTGAATAGGTAATACAGCGTAGCCCACGCCGAGCCTGGTGACTTGGGACCCATCATATTGCCCACACCAGCCCAATAAGAGAAGTGCCCTCGAATAACTGGGCTTTCAAACCACTGCGACAGAAACTCGTCGGCACTTTGTGTGAACAGGTCCGCGATCTTATAGATCCGATCGCCGATCTTCCTGTAGCGCCAGAGAAACCCAAAGTTCTCTTTAAACGATTTCCAGTCACGCCTGGATGGGTCTATCGGAGTTTCCAGCAATAGCTGATGGAAGATTGGCCCAAGGTCCGCAAGGTAGGCAAGGAATTCCGGATATTTTCTCGCGTCATTCTCGGAAAATCGTGCGATATGTCGTTGGGCCGTCGCTAGGTCACTGCTATATATATAAAACTCATTGTTAGAAATCGGCACAAATAGGTCATTGTGCTTGACGGCCCTCAATCCAAACTTCTCGAGCTCGAGCTCTCTATTTACCTTTGGATGCAGATGACCGAGCCCATATGAAAAGACAGAGAACTTAAATCCAGGAACAATTTCCTCGGTAACGGCCGCGCCACCTACAATGTCTCGTCGCTCCAGCACCAAAGTCTTTAGGCCAGCGCGAGCGAGATAACCCCCGCAAACCAGCCCGTTGTGGCCTCCGCCGATAATAATTGCGTCATAATGGCTGGATCTTGAATACTTGCTTGCTACGGAACCTAATTCTTTAGCAATCATGCGGTAGGTTTCCCTCGATCACTGTAGTTGGAATGGATAGTCCTAGATTAGTAGCGCGTCAGATGGCGCCCCGCTGATAGCCGTTGGCTCTGCACGTCTTCCGTAGAACGCTATTCCAATTAGGATGGCGTGTCAATTGCGTCTCGGCGCTTTTTCGCGTTCAGGGGATCGCCGGAAGGTGATGCGCATTATGGGGTTCCGACTACTCTCGGATGTCCGCCGCATTCTCGGCTCGGCTTGATATGATCTCGTTGGCGTTTGATGTGGGAAATCGCACCATCAATCGACGGCGAGCGTCGTACAGAACGCCGCCGCCGGTGTCCGACCTGGCCGCTCATAGGCCTCTTGCGCAGAATACCGCCGGTCCGGGACCGAAGGCGATGCCCGCAGGAAGCAAAAAGGAGAGACCTGGCATGGGAGTTGCCGTAAATCTCGATCCAGCTCAGCTCATTATCCTTCGAGCAATTCACTTATCGGCATTTTGTCGTTGCCTCAGTGGCCATAACTCCCCAAGCTTGGCAGCCGTAGACACGACCGATGATGCTATTTCTTCCTGCCGCTCCGTGGTCAGGCGCGACCGCGGACCAGCAACGCTGACCGTGCCAACCGTTTGAACGCCCCCCAATGTAATCGGTGCAGCAATCGCAACAACGCCCGGCTCAGCCTCTTCATTCGAAATCGCCCAGCCTCGGTTGCGAGCTCGTTTCAACTCCTCCATAAATTCTTCCACGCGGAAGTTAGATCGCTCCGGTCCATCAGCGCTGTCATGAATCGCGATGCGAATTGCATCTGTCTGGTCGAGCGTCGACAAATAAGCTTTGCCGTTGGCTGTATTCGTCAAGCGCACTTTCGCTACCAATTCAGGCTGATATTTCAAGCCATTTCGAGCGCCTTGAACCTGTGCAATCCAGGTGAGGGTTTCGCCCTGCACGACAGCCATTCGAACAAGCTCAGAGCTTTCTGCCGCCAATTGCTCCAATGAAGGCTGGCAAACATCAGTCAGGTGGGTCGCGCTAAGAAACCGTTGACCAAAAATGGCAAGCCTGAGCGTGAGTTTATAAAAACCAGTGACAGGCTCTTGCTCCACCCAACCGGTGTCACTCAAAATCGTGAGCATTCGATGGGCTGCGCTCTTTTGAAGGTCGAGCTTCTCAGCAATTTCACCGAGGCGCATCGCTGCCGCCTCATTCGCTAATAGCTCAATTACGGCAAAGCAACGCTCCACAAGGGAATTCACCACTCGCACCATGCACCTCCTACGGATCGTTCCAAAAATAATGACATTCTATCTGCCGCAGAAGTGGATCGGTCAAGCACATTCCCGAGGTCTACGCAGAGCGTAGGCTAACAGCTGTGGACGTACCGATATCAGTACCTTTGGATGCAAGCGCATGATTTGGACCCGGCGGGCAAAACGCAGCGAACTTACCGGTCGCGCTGGAAAGCAACATCAAGCCGGTGGACCGGCGCGAGGCACGATCGATGAAATCTGTCTTTGAGCGTTCGCCGCGACCTTTTTGCGATCTCTTGATTCTACGGCCGCAAGCCAATAATGTGCCGCCCGCCAGTGATAACCACAATCCTCGGACAACGAACCTGAGTTTATCCACCCGGCAGGCACGATGGCCCAAGCGGCTCGAAACTCTTGTAGGTTAAAATAAACTCCTGGTGGCCGAGCTCCTCGGACCGCGTGCGAGCGCCTTCGCCAAGCGAAACCACCAAGTCGCGAATCTCATAGCCCACCTCGTCGATAGAGGCCTCACTGCGCAGAATTCTACCGGCGTTAACGTCCATGTCATCCGCCATTCGGTCGTAGGTCTCCGGATTGGCGCATATTTTTATGACAGGCGAAATGGCAGAGCCGACGACGGATCCACGGCCCGTGACAAACAAATTGACATGCGCACCGCAAGCCATCAGTTCTGCGATTTCCGCATTGTCGTTGATGTTGGGGAAGCCGAAGCGGACCTCGCCGTCTGGCACAACATCGAGCAGATAGAGCCCTCCTCGCGGGGGAAGGTTGCCAGGCTTTAGCATGCCGGAAATCGGTGAAGCGCCGGACTTGGCGTAAGCGCCCAGCGACTTTTCCTCGATGGTACTTAAACCACCTGTGGCGTTGCCGACGGCGAAAGAGCCGTAGCCAAGCGTCGCATAATAGCGCGCCGCCTTGGCGACGCTGTCGATCAGCGATTGTCCCAGTTCAGCGGTATTCGCGCGTGCGGCCATGATGTGCTCGCAGCCGATCAACTCGCCCGTTTCCTCGAAAATGCAGGCGGCGCCGTCGCCGATCAGCAGATCAAAGGCGCGACCCGCTGCCGGATTGCCGGTAATGCCACTGGTCCCATCCGAGCCGCCGCAGATTGTACCGACGACGAGCTCGCTCACCGCCATATCGACAGGGCTCTGCGCGTCAAGAAGGGCGCGGGTACTCTGCACCCAGGCGCGGCCCTGCTCGATCGTAGTACGTGTGCCACCGACTGCTTGAATGGTGAGCAATTCCGTTGGACGGCCCGACTCGCGGATCGTAGCTGCAAGGCGATTCTTATCCATGCACTCGCAGCCAAGCGAAATTAGAAGCGCGGCACCGACGTTCGGATGCGTACAGAGCCGCTCTAACATCAGTCGCGCATAGTCATTCGGGTAACAGCCGGGGAAGCCAATGACCTGTATGTCGTGTCCCTCGAAGGACCGAGCGATCTCGCGCGCCACATGGTGCGCGCATTCGACCGTATAGACGACAACGAGCACGTTGCGGATGCCCTTGCGCCCGTCTTTACGCAAATAGCCTTTCATTGTGTGTCCTTCGGGAGCGTATAAGTGGGGATATAAGCGCTAGCGATATTGTGTGTGTGAACATGAGCCCCGAGCGCGATCGCCTCGGTTGCGTAGCCGATCGGTGCGCCAAGTTTTATGATTTTCTCGCCTGCCGCGATTGCGGCTCGCGCCACCTTGTGGCCGAGAGGGATGTCGGCTGAAACCTCCACTCGAACGCCTGACACGGCGACGACGTCGCCGGCCCTAAGCCGCGTGCGCACGGTGGCGACGTTGTCAGCCATATTTAGGATCAGCAGCTTCGGATCGTCACGCATGCCGGACCACCGCGAACTTGCTTACGGGGACTTGAGTTCTGCTCTGGGTAAGCTCTTTTCCGTGTAAGTGAATGGCGGTCGCCATCTTGAAGACTTTCACAGTCCTGCGGTCTCAAAATTTACCGTGCTGCAGATAAGCTTCCTGCGGGTCGGCACCGGCTAAGATCGCCTTGCGCACAAGATTTTCGGTGGCGATCGCCGTCTCGGCCTTTTCAAGGATTTCGCCGACCGACGCCTTTGGGATGCGTAGGAGGCCGTCGCGGTCGCCAAGCACGTAGTCGCCTGGCGCCACCGTCACGTCGCCGATTCGAATTTCAATGTTCACAGATTTGGGTAGCCAGTGGCCGACAATGTCCCGCGGCGTGTAGCCCCGAGACCAGGACGGAAACCCTATCTCGAGCAGAAAGTTGGTGTCACGAATGAACCCGTCGGCTACGCAACCGAGGACTCCTTTGTTCTTCAGTGTCTCTGCGGAAAGTTCGCCCATATGCGCGACGATCCTGTCGTTCGGCTGCGATACCCAGACGGAGCCCGCCGGCGCCTTAGAGAGTAGGCCGGTCCAGGCGAGCAGACTCTCGTGCGCATCGGTGGGGCTGGCTTCGCCTTCGACAGTAAAAGCTGGACCGCAAATAACGCCGGCTGGATCAAGCGGCCTGAGCTCGGTTGGAAAGGTGAAATCGCGAAAACCCATGGCGCGCATGACGTCGTGCACGACGCCAGTGTAGCACCGCCCTAGGCGACCGGTGATGTCTGTCACAGCAAAATCCTTAGATTGTGAACCAAGACGATTTTCGGCCGCCCGAACACAAGCGGGAGGATGAGTGAGGGGATAATTCCGTAAGACAGAGAAGACGCCCGCTGGTCCGCGGCAACTGACTCTGCATAAGGGCGGCTATCTCCCTCCAACATCCACTCGCTATTGGAACGTCGTTCAATCTGACTTCGCTATTCCAATAGCATCGCGCCATGTTCGCGTCAAGGCTGTCATTGATCTGGGTCCCGTCTTGGAGCTGTTGCGGGGAGTGGCGCATTTGGCACGCAGCTCCCTGAGTTTGAGGCCAGGCCAAATGACATCAACGGCACACGTTTTCTTTCGCCGGGCACCACCCCTCATTCTCCGTGTCTGGGACCCCAGTCGAGATCGGCGCGCAAGCTCGTCAGCGCGTATCTGCAAACTCAAACGGAGTGTAGCGGAGGACCCAGCATTGCGCCGGCCTCTTAATCAAACGGCCGCTGTTCTGACGTGCGAAGGATGGCGCCAAGTTCATTGACTGTTTGGCCGACGGTCTCGGCCGAGCCTTTCCCGAGATAATCGAGCTATGCGAATCTTAAGTAGATGTACGCCTCGCCGGGTAACTGGACGGCGAATTTTGCAACAGCTTGTCGCATTATTGCCCTGACCTCGTCACAGTGGCCGCCTCAATGGCGTAAGATTTCCGAGGCACGCGCCTCGTACGCCCGCCTGGTCGGCTTCTTTACGCGCACGCGCGAGACGCTCGAGCTTGAAAAGGACGCGAACGGCGCACACGCTAGATTTCAACGGAGCAGAAGGCGAAGCTCTAGGACCGATCGCCTGAGATCGCCCGAGTAGCTTTCGACCATGGCCGGCAAAAGTGTTTCTCTTTTGACGCGACTAAAGTCTATCGGATATCCGGCGCGCTCGCCGAGCATCGCCATGAATGAGAGTTGCGAACGGCCATTTCCGTCTCGGAAGGCATGGATCGCATTCAGCTCGCCCAAGAAATGGGTCGCCTCGACCACGAAAGCCTCAGCGGTCTCCGCTCCGATCATCGACGGAAGCGCGGTGAAAAGCCGCTTCATCTCGCCGTCGATATATTCCGGAAAGCAGAAAGGATTACCAGCCTTTGCAGTTCGCACCGTGCGGTACTTGCCAGCCCAGCTGTAGACGTCTTGGAACAGGTGGTGATGGACGCGGCGATAGTGGCTCGGGTCATAGCGACCGCGCGGTAGCGGCTCGCGAGCGCGCAGAGTCGTCATTTCAAGCTCGAACGCCTCAAGCAATGCGGGATCGCGCAAGCCAAGCTTGTTCTTTAGGGTCGTGGTGCCCTTATAGGCGTAGGGATCGTCGAAGGCGTCGTAACCGACCGACATCACCCGCGTGACTTGGCGTCCTGATAAGCGCGGATGATCTCGGCCCGCTGATCGTCAGGCGAAAGCTTGCGCTTCTTCAAATTCGCGAGACGCTTAGGCTGGCCGCGCTCAAGTTGATGCCTTCGACGGCTGTGATCGCCGCGAATGTCCGCTGTCCGAGAATATGGCTGGGCGCGCTGGGCGTCAGACCCTTGGTGGATTTCTTCATGCTTCCCCTGTCATCGAAGGCGACGCTGACCACTAGCGGTCGAGCAGCTTACGCGCCTGTGAAATGCGGTCCTTGAGCCCGGCCTGGAAGCTTGGGTCACGTCTGCGGGTCTCAATATGGGTGGTTATCGCTGCCCGAATAATATCGGACACCGGCCGATTTTCAACGCTGGCGACCATCTCCAGGGCCTGAGCCTGCTCTTCGGAGAGGCGAACAGTCATCGCTTTAGCTTGTTTCATAGCGCTGTTTTGCACCAAAACAAGCCTCTTGTCAACCATCTTGGTATCATGGTATCACGCTATCAATTTGCGGACCACCTGCAAAAGATCTCCCTCGCGCTATTGACATTCTGGGCGCTCTAGTTTCGTGGTAGGAAAATGCTTTTCCACGCAGGAAATACGGCGAAGATGTCTTTACGCTGACGACGGCCATCAGGACCCACCGTCCTCCGATCCTAGAGAATGCTGTGGCAGATTATCTGGCAGATATCGGATTGGACCTAGTGCACCACATAATTCAGCAGGTACGTTGCGAAATACGTGGCCTTCTGCGCCCTCAGCAACTGGATGGCGAACAACAGGCAAAAATGAGTCCGACACCATGCATGCGCTAATCGTACACAGTCATCCAGAACCGGCATCATTCAACAGCGCGCTGACTGAGGTGGCAAAGGATACGCTGATGGGTCTTGGTCACAGCGTTAAGATTTCTGACCTCTATGCCGAGCGGTTTGACCCGGTCGAAAAGCCAGAGCATTATAGGAATCGAAAAAGCACGGATTTCTTTGCGACCACAAACGAACAACGACACGCTTCCGAAACGTGCACATTGCCCGAAGACGTCGTTCGTGAGATCGCGCGCCTGAAACGGGCGAACCTCGTTGTATTTCAATTCCCGCTTTGGAACCACGGAGTGCCTGCCATACTTAAGGGCTGGTTCGACAGGGTCTTCGTTTCTGGCGGCATACATACAAGTGGCATGCGGCACGATCGAGGATTCTTTCGCGGCATTCCCACGATTTGTTCAGTAACCACGGGCGCAGAGGCGACGGCGTTCGAGCCATATTCATACGCCGGCGACATCAACGGCCTGATGTATCCAATCGCATCACCGCCGAAAACGTGGCGCGCAAATGGCAGCTGACGCGGGAGGAGCAGGACGAATTCGCGCTTGCCTCGCAGAACAAGGCCGAAGCCGCCCAGAAGGCCGGCAAGTTCGCCGACGAGATCGTCCCCTTCATCGTCAAGACCCGCAAGGGCGACCTGACCGTCGACCAGGACGAATATATCCGCCATGGCGCCACGCTCGATTCCATAGCGAAGCCCCGTCCCGCTTTCGACAAGGACGGCACGGTCACCGCCGGTAACGCATCGGGCATCAACGACGGTGCTGCCGCCACGCTTCTGATGACCGAAACGGAGGCCGGAAGGCGCGGCATCCAGCCACTTGCACGTATCGTCTCCTGGGCGACGGCCGGCGTCGACCCGCAGATCATGGGCACGGGACCCATCCCCGCGTCGCGCAAGGCGCTGGAAAAGGCCGGTTGGTCCGCCGGCGACGTGGAACTCGTCGAGGCGAACGAGGCCTTCGCGGCGCAGGCCTGCGCCGTTAACAAGGATCTCGGCTGGGATCCGTCGATCGTCAACGTCAACGGCGGCGCGATCGCCATTGGCCATCCGATCGGCGCCTCCGGCGCGCGCATCCTCAACACGCTGCTCTTCGAGATGAAGCGACGCGGCGTCTCCAAGGGGCTTGCGACCTTGTGCATCGGCGGCGGCATGGGTATCGCCATGTGCGTCGAAGCGCTGTGAGCGGAGCGGAGCAAGTCGATGGCCGCCGCCGTGTTCCGGCTTTGCGATGTGTCGCTTGACGGCTCGTTCAGCAGCCGCAACGCGCACATCGAGCGGGAACGCGCCATCGCCGTCGATTACCTGCTCGCTAACAACATCTTCATTCCGGTCGGCCATGACGGCGGGCCCTATCGACTCAGCCTCGCATTCGCGGATGCACGCTTGGCGCTGCATATTGCCCCCGAGAAGGGAGTGCTTGTCCTGAGCCACTATCTGTCGCTCGGTCCGTTCCGCCGACCCTCAAGGACTACATCCTGATCTGCGAGAGCTACTACGAGGCCATGCGCGCGAGCCCTGCCAGGCTTGAAGCGATCGACATGGGCCGCCGCGCCATTCACAACGACGCCTCCGAGCTGCTGAGGGAGCGGCTCGCCGCCAAGATTACACTCGACAGCGACACCGCCCGATGGCTGTTCACCCTCATCTGTGTGCTGCTCATGCGAAGCGTTAGCCATCGCACTCTGCTGAGATGAGTCGAATTGGTAGCAGCGTGTTGCGCAAAGAAAGAACTCGAAATGGTCGAAGGCATAGCAAGCATTGGGGCAGGTCAATTCTGGATCCTGCCGCAACCGACGATGCCGCCATCATCGAAACACGGTTGGGGCGACGGTCACCGCACATCGATCACTTCTAACACCATCGGAGAATAGACCATGGATGCCTCTGTATCGAGCTTCCCTTCAAGCTTTCTGCAAAGCGTCGACCTCAACTTCAAACACGCCATGTCGTTTCTCGACCTTCCCGAGGGACTGGCGGAGCGGATCATCCAGTGCAACTCAACCTATACGGTGCGCTTTGGCGTAAGACTCCGCGGCCGGATGTATAGCTTTGTCGGCTGGCGTTCGGTGCACAGTGAACATTGCGAGCCGGTCAAAGGCGGTATCCGGTTCGCGCCCGATGCCGATGCTGAAGAGGTGGAAGCGCTTGCAGCTCTGATGACGCTCAAATGCGCGCTGGTCGATGTGCCGTTCGGAGGCTCGAAAGGAGCACTCAAAATCGATCCGCGCGAACGGGCTCCGCAAGAGCTCGAACGCATCACACGGCGTTTTACCCAGGAACTCAGCAAGCGCGGTCTGATCGGCCCTGGTCTTAATGTGCCTGCTCCGGACGTAGGCACCGGCGAGCGCGAAATGGCATGGATGGTCGACGAGTTCCGCCGTGCCAACCCCACCGATGTCATCAACGCGCGTGCCTGCGTGACGGGAAAACCGCTCTCGAAAGGCGGAATCGCGGGACGCACGGAGGCGACAGGCCGAGGCGTGCAGTTCGCCATCCAGAGCTATCTCCGCGATCTCCGTACCCCTGGCATTGTTGGACGGCGGGACCTCAAGGGAGCGTCCGTTGTGGTCCAGGGGTTTGGCAATGTCGGCTACCACGCTGCCAAATTCCTTTCCGAGGAAGATGGCGCGCGGGTGACCGTCGTTGCCGAACACGACGGATATGTCGCCAACCCCGAGGGTCTTCCAGTCGTGGCGCTGAAGCAGCATCAGGTCCGCACCGGAAGCGTCCTAGGCTTTTCCGGCGCTGAATCGTTCGCCGGCGACATGACGGGCATGGAAGAGCCCTGCGACATCCTGATCCCCGCAGCGATGGAGAACGCCATTCACATCGACAACGCCGAGCGCATCAAAGCGCATCTCATCGTCGAAGCCGCTAATGGCCCGGTCACCTTCCAGGCCGATCAAGTGCTGCGCGCCCGAGGCGGGACGATCCTCCCCGATCTTTATGTCAACGCGGGCGGTGTGGTCGTCAGCTATTTCGAATGGGTGAAGAACCTGACCCACATTCCATTCGGCTTGATGGAAAGGCGGCGGCGGGAGCGGCGCAACCAGACGATCGCCACAGCACTCGAGCGAATGACAGGCAAGACGTTCCCCACCGACATGCGCGACGAGTTTCTTGAAGGCGGCGCTGAGATCGACCTCGTTCGGTCCGGCCTGGAGGACGTCATGCGCAGCACCTGGGCCCGTATTGCCGACCTCCTTGAGGGGCAGCCGGAACTCGGCGATTACCGGACGGCTGCCCATGTCGCGTCCATTCGACAGATCGCAGCCGCATATGAGGCCATAGGCATCTGAGCCGTTAGTTTCGGAACATCACGAAGGGCGCAGGCGAGCGATGGCGAATTTGATCCAGCCAATGGGAGGGGCGATTTCTCGGGCCCGGCACCTTTCTGTCGGCGCTGCGCAGCCCGAAGATTTGGAGGCGTCCACCGACTCTCTGCGTCTATGGTTGGTTCACCGCCCAAGCCTGCCGGTGGGCGCAAGCGGCCGAAATCGGCCCTGCCGAAGCTACAGACTGCCGCCGCTGTCCGGTCGTCACGCGACCGAGACCTATGCGCGGCGCGCCCTGCCGGTGTCCTCCCCACCGGCAGGGCGCCATTTCCAAGCGCTGGATGGGGGCGTTTACAGCGCGTCGGCGATTGTTGGTTTGAGAGGAGGTGATCCGCATATCCGGATGGCACATCCCGGCTCAGTTTCGGCGGAAAATCAAAGAAGCACGCAGACGCGAACGCCGTCGGGAAGCCAAACATGACTGGATCAAGTGGTCTTGGAAACGAAATTCAGGCCGAGCTTTCAAGCTTGGTCATGAAGGAGCTTCAGCGCGTTCTGGCTCACTACAAGGAGGCGGTAAGGGATCGGAGTTCAATCTCGTCGTGCATTGAAGCTGAAGTAACTTCTGTTACTCATTTACTTCCTCCTGCTGACGAATTAACCGCCTTGGCTTTCGAATTCGTCCATAGGTTCGCGGCCGAAGCAGCGCGTCGCCTAGATGTTAATGCCCGGGAGGCGGGTTCGCCCACGGTCCGAGCCGAGGACGCGCCTGGCTCTGTCGTTCCAGAAGCGCAAAATCATCAAAAAGATGGCATGCGCATTGAAGACTGGGCGGGTCAGATTGCAGGACCAACACATCTGGAAAAACACTTTGGGATACCGCGCTCCACATTGCATTGGTGGCAGCGGCACAACGATGTGATTGCGTTGCGAAAAGGCGCCCGCAAGCATGTGTTCCCCCTAGCTCAGTTCATCGATGGCAGGCCTACGCCGGGAATCCGGCAGGTGCTCGCCACGATTTCCAATCCCAGACTAGCGTGGCTGTGGTTGATCCACCCGTCGCCTCTTCTCGATAGTCGCGTTCCCATCGAAATGCTCAGAAAAGATTTGACTGCAGAAGTCGCATCGGCCGCACGAGCGTTTTCTCCTATGACGAAGCCGAAGACTTCGCTGCCGTTGCCAACGTGAACTACGAACTCGTTCCCGGCCTCGTGATCGCGCCTGAAGTCGTCTATGTCGACAACTTCGACGACGATCTTGACGACGATAGCGACGAAGTCGGCGGCTTCCTCCGCTTCCAGCGGAATTTCTAACGGAATAAAAAGTCGCATCTCAGCGGCCGCGGCATTTGGTTGCGTGCGCTAGACTCTCCGCTCAGCCAGCATTGGCTGAGCGGAGATGCCAAAGGATGTAGCTTTTTGCGGCTCGTGCGAAATGCTTGATCCCGTGACCTCCCGGGGGTCGAAGCGTGTCGCCGAAGCGCAGGGCGCCTTTGATCAAGGCGCCCTTCGTCCTGATCAAACTCAATGCTAGGATTTTGCCTGAGCGCCGGTTAGACGGGAGCGCCGGATCTGGCATACAAGCAAGGCTGGCGTGACCTTGGCGCACTTCTAAGGCGAATTGCCGTTGAGCGTGATTCATTGGCTCCGAAGCGATACGGAGGCGATGCGTGCGCGGCGGCGACCATCGACTGGCGAGCTGTTCAGCTAGGTTGACCTTGAGGTGCGGGTGCGGCGCGATCATCCGCTGCGGGCAATCCGGTCGATCGTGAACGAGGCGCTGGTCGCGGTGGACTTGACGGTGCTGTATTCTCCGATCTGGCGGCCGTCGATCCCGCCCGTGAAGCTGTGGGGGCGATGTTGCTGCAGCCGAATGCTTCTTCGATGCGCGGCGAATCTGCAGTCACCGGCGACGGTCACGCCGAGTTGCTCGACGACGGCTCGGTCGAGATCACGTTCGCCTACCACAACGGCGGCGAGGCCATCCTAAAGCGGAAGCGAGATAGCAAGGTGCGACCTTTCATTTCAACATTTCCGAGAACCCGCGCGCCGTCCTCCATGGTCGTGTCCCATGCGAGGTTCCCAGATTTGCGGCCTTGAGCCTTCCCTTCGGGATGTCGCCAAGCGAGTCGGGTGGATCGGTGGATCAGCCCGGGTTTGTGGATTTTCCTTGAGGCCGGCATCGGTCCCGTCGAAACGGCGGGGTGATGGCATTCATTTGAGGCTCCTTTGCTCATGCATTGGAGACCCAGTTCTGTGCCGGAAGGATGAAAAGACACTCTGGCCTGCCTGGTTACAGGTTTTTCGGGCATGGGGCCCCGCAAAGCGCTTGCACCGTCCCTACGCCAGTATGAACTGGATCAGGTGCAACGGGTCACTGCGCCGCGAAAGCCAGCAGTATCTCAGCCCCTTGCCGGGATCCCCCTGGTGAATTCGTCGAATCGAGCCGGGCGATCGCCCTTTTGTCAAGCGCATTCGGACCGCGTGGGAATCGCGGCCAATCAAACCGGGCGGAAGCTCGCGCATGTGTCGGGGGACAAGTCACGCCTTGGAGACCAGGGCAGGAATGGCCAACGCCGCATTGGCCTCAAGGATGGAAAAACTGTATCGGCCGTGTGCGTCAAGTTCGACCGAGTAGCTCAGGCGGTCGCGTATGTGATTGTCCTCATCGAAAGTGATAATCCGCGGTTTCAGCGAGGTGATTTGCGCTTCGTCCAGGTAGATGGAGCTGCAGACAATGATCTGGTCGCCGGGCTGGCATGTGCGGGCGGCGGCGCCATTCAGGATGCAGCATCGTGAGCCGCGCTCGCCAAGAATGACATAGGTCGAAATCCGCGCGCCGGAATTCTTGTTCCATATCT
>NZ_JAMYLQ010000029.1:0-105242 GCF_040318115.1 Mesorhizobium sp. M1312
AGGTCGCCAAGCCGGTGCGTGGCGTTGGGCGCGCGTGGATCAGGCAGCGCGCCAAAATAGCTCTCAAGGCAGGAAATGGCAGTCGCTCCTTCGCTCAACTGCCTCTCCAAAGAATCCTTTCTCTGCCTAAACTCAACCCCAAAATCGCCATATGCGATTCCCCTGCCTTACAGGGGGAGAAGGGCGAGCCTGGCCGCTCAGGCGGCCTCCTCCGTGATGGTGCGGCTGAGGCGGCGGACTTCCTCGTCGTTGAGCAGGCCGCCGGCGCGCAGCAGGCTGGCGAAGCGGCCATTGCGCATCGACAATTCGGCGAAGCCACCCATTTCGACCACCTTGCCCTTGTCCATGAACACAACCAGATCGGCATCTCGAACGGTCGTCAGGCGGTGGGCGATGATGAAGGTGGTGCGGCCGCGCCGCAGTTCGTCGATCGCTTCCTTGACACGGTCTTCCGTCTCGACATCGAGCGCGCTGGTCGCTTCGTCGAGCACCAGGATGGGCGAATCCTTCAGCACCGCGCGCGCGATCGCGATACGCTGGCGCTCGCCGCCCGAAAGCTGCCCGCCGCGTTCGCCGACGACCGTATCGTAGCCGTTGCCCTTCGACAGGATGAAATCCTGCGCGGCGGCGGCATTGGCGGCGGCGTGGACCTCATCATAGGTCGCCTCGGCACGCCCGACGCGGATATTGTCCTCGATCGAGCGGTTGAGCAGACCCGCATCCTGGAACACGGTGGCGATCGAGTGGCGCAGCGACTTGCGGGTCACCGTGCGGGTATCGATGCCATCGATCAGGATACGGCCGCTGGACGGTGCAAAGACGCGCTGCAAAAGATTGATAAGGGTGGTCTTGCCTGCGCCCGTCGGACCGACGATGGCCACGGTCTGGCCGGCACGGACCTCGAACGACACATCGTTCACGCCCTGCCCCGAATTGGCGAATTCGAAGCTGACGTTTTCAAAACGCACATGACCAGTGACGTTGCCGAGGTCGCGCAACCCGTCCGGCTCGGCGGCGTCGGCCGCGGAGTCCTCGAGGCGGTAAAATTCCTCGAGCTTGGCCCTAGCTTCCGAAATCTGGTTGGCGAAGGCCGACATCTGGTCGAGCCGGGCGATCAGCAGCGTAGCAAAGCCGGTAAAGGCGATAACGTCACCGATACGCAATTGGCCATGCATGACCAGATAGGAGCCAATCAACAGCACGACCATCATCGAAATGGTCGAGGACAGACGGTGCAGGGCGTTGGCCAGTGCCCACCAGTCGAGCACCGGATACTGGGCATCAAGCAGATTCTTGACATAGCGCTTCAAGGCGTCGGTCTCGTGGCCGATGCGATTGTAGCTCTGCAGCACGGCGACGTTGCTGACCGAGTCGCTCACATGCGCGAACACTTTGTGAAAATGCCTCTCCACGGACGCTTGGCCTTCCCTGGTGCGACGCATCACCAGCCGCCCGATTCCGACGTAGAGCGCGCCCAGCGCCAGCAGGACCATCGACATGCGAATATCCATGCTGAGCGCCGTCGGCACCAGCAGAACCAGTGCGACGACAGTGGACAAATGCTGCCTCATGAACTCGAGCCAGAGGCTGAACAGGGTCTCGACCGCGCGCAGAAGCGTATGCAGTGAATTGGAGGTGCCGCGCTGATGATGCCAAGCAAGCGGCATGGTGATCACGCGCTCGAATGACTGGCAAAGCACCTCGCTGCGCCGCGCATGGGCAAAGCGGTCCGCGCCGCGCGCCACCAGAACGAAGGCGACGACGTTGAAGACGCCGATACCGGCCCATACGGCGAGCGTCGAAAAGACCGAGCCGCCGTCCGAAATAGCATCGATCACCCGTCCGAACATGATCGGCTCAAGGATGGCGATAATGGCCAGCGCGACATTCGCCCCGCAGATAAACGCTACGCGTTTTCTGTCGGCAGCGAGGTAACCAAGCGCTCTCCAGTAGATTTGCAGAAGGGACACTTCAGCTACTCCGGCAAATTGTTATTGTGCACTGCATCATTTTCTGACTCGTACCCGTTGACGTGTCGCGAAACAATGCTCGTGTACCCCTTCAGTTCCCAATTCGCGAACAAAAGATCGCGACGCTGCGAAATCTGTCGTGATCACCTAACGGTTTGAGAAAAAAGGTAAAATGTCAGCCCTGCGGCAAAATCGTGGCAGGCGGCAAGCACTGCCGCAATTTTAATCAGCAACTGGTCATGTACGAATCCCTAAAGCCTGCATCGGCTTTTGGGAAAGCTCATGCGCAGTAGAAGTTCTAGAGCAACCTTAAACAACGCGCATCCCCAAGACGTGCAAAAAACGCTAAAATCCTTGAACTACGCCGGTATCCTGACGACCACCTCAGCCTTGTCGCCGGCTTTCGGTTCGAAAGACGAAGCTTTCGTCTTTTTACCATCTACCTCTAGCGAGATGGCTTTGAGCTTGGCGTCGCGGACAACGCGAACCCTGAGTTCGGCCCCCAGCACCTTGAGCGTTGCTGTATAACCATCCCAATGGCTGGGGAGTTTCGGCCTGAACTGAATGCGCTCGCCCCTGCGCTCAATGCCGAGGATGCCCTCGACCGCCGCGCGATAAAGCCAGCCGGCCGAGCCGGTGTACCAGGTCCAGCCGCCGCGGCCGCCCTTGCCTTGCCCGGCGTAGACGTCGGCCGCCACGACATAAGGCTCGACGCGGTAGTGCTCGGCAGCGGCCTCGTCGAGCGCGTGGTTGACCGGGTTGAGCATCGAGAGACAGCGGTAGGCGTCGTCGGTGCGCCCCATTTCGGCGAGCGCAATGACGAACCATGTCGCCGCGTGGGTGTACTGGCCGCCGTTTTCACGGACACCCGGCGGGTAGCTCTTGATGTAGCCTGGGTTCTGTTCCGTCCTGGAGAAGGGCGGGGTGAAAAGCTTGACGATCTTGAGCTCGTCGTCGACGAGCATTTTCATCGCCTGCTGCATCGCCGTCGTCGACCGCGCCGGATCGCCCTCGCCCGACAGCACGCTCCACGATTGGGCAATCGAGTCGATCTTGCATTCCTGCGAACTGCGCGACCCCAGCGGCGTGCCGTCGTCGAAGCTGCCGCGACGATACCATTCGCCATCCCAGGCCGTGCTTTCCAGCGCCCGCTTCAGCACGTCGGCGTGTTTTGTCCAGGCTTGCGCGCGCTTGGTATCGCCTTCCGCCTTGGCGACAGGTGCAAAGTCCCCCAGCGTCTTCAGCAGGAACCAGCCCAGCCAGACACTCTCGCCCTTACCGTGCTCGCCGACACGGTTCATGCCGTCGTTCCAGTCGCCACCGAGGATCAGCGGCAGTCCGGCGGGGCTGCTGCGCTTGATGGCAAGATCAAGTGCGCGCGCGCAATGATCATAGAGTGAAGCTGTCTTCTTCGAGATCTCCGGGGTGAAGAAGGCGTCGTGCTCGCCTTCTTCCAGAGGCGGCCCGTCGATGAAGGGCAGTTGTTCCCTGAGGATCGCGGTATCGCCGGTCACCTGCAAGTAGTGTGCCGTGGCATGGGCGAGCCAGACCACGTCGTCGGAAATCATGGTGCGGACGCCTGCCTCGGTGCGCGGCAGCCACCAGTGCTGTACGTCACCTTCAGGGAATTGCCGCCGCGCCGCGTTGAGGATCTGGTCGCGCGCCAATTTCGGATCATGGACAAGCAGAGCCAGCGTGTCCTGCAACTGATCGCGGAAGCCAAAGGCGCCGCTCGCCTGGTAAAACGCGGAGCGGGCGCGGATACGGCAGGCAAGGCTCTGATAGGGCAGCCAGTGGTTGACCATGACGTCGAGCGCCTTGTCCGGCGTCTCAACCTGGATGGTGTCGAGAAACCCTCGCCAGGTGCGTTCGTTGTCAGCCAGCCGCTGATCGAAATCCTTGCTGCTATGATGCTGTACCAGCGCGCTGGCTTCCTCGGCAGAGGCTGCATCGCCGAGCAGCCAGAGCAGCGTCACGTCGCCGCCGGCGGGGATGTCGATGTCGCGTGCAATTGCAGCACAGGGATCGTCGCCGGCCTCGACGCGGCCCGACAGGCTGGCGCCGCTGAGCACGGCATGCGGAAGTTCGCTGGTGCCGTGCCGGCCGATGAACTCACCGCGGTCGGCCGTCACCGAATGTGCCGCGCTGTCGGCGGCCAGGAAGGCGACCCGCTCGCTGAAGTCGAGCCCATAGGGATTTTGCGCCAGCAACGCGCCCGTCGCGGCATCCCTGGACGGAATGATGGTCGCCGCCGTGCGCGAACGATGGCTACCAAGAACCCATTCCGCGTAGGCGTAGACGCGCAGGCGCGCCGGCACCGAACCCGAATTCTGAATGCGCAATCGGGAGATTTTCACCGGATCGACAGAATCCACCACATGGGTAAGGTCCATCGACAGCGACCCGCGCCTCGAACGGAAGGTCGAAAAACCCTGCCCGTGCCATGTTTCGTAGGTCATGGCGGGATCGCGCACCACGGCGGCCAGCGGTGAGAACGCCCGGCCGCTGGCGTGATCGTAGATATAGATGCCCTCGCCGGGCCGGTTGGTGACCGGGTCGTTCGCCCACGGCGTCAATTGATAGTCGCGGCTGTTTCGGCTCCAGGTGAAGGCAGCGCCTTCAGCCGAAACATGGAAACCGAACAAAGCGTTGGAGACGACGTTGATCCAGGGCTGCGGCGTCGTGCGCCGGCCAGCTAGGCGCACGACATAGTGGCGTCCGTCGCCCTCGAAGCCGCCAAAACCGTTCCATTGGTTGAGCCCGCTGCCGTCGGCACTGCCTTCGATCGTGGGTTGGGCAGCCGATGGCTGTGGCGCCGGCGAAGACGGCGCACGAAGCGCTGCTGCACCTGCCGGCTGCAACGCGTCCCGCGCTTGCAGCGCAGCGGCCTCGGCGCGCTCGATCTGATCGAAGATGATGCCGTTGCGCGTGTGCAGGGCGACGCGGGCGACGGCGAGCAGCGTCTTGTAGGTCGTCTCGTCCATCAGGTCGCGGCGCACCGCGAAGATGTGCTGGCGGGGTCCGAGTTCCTTGCCGCGCAGACGGCTGTTTTCGCACAGCGTCTCGACTGCCCGTTGCAGATCCTGCACGTAGGATGAAGCCTGCTCGTTAACGACGACAAAGTCGATCATCATGCCGCGGGCGCGCATATATTCCTGGAAGCGGAGCGCCTGGGCAACGATTTCCAGGTCGGCGACATCGCCGATCCTGACCAGGAAAATCGGAAAGTCGCCGGATATGCTGGTCGGCCACAAGCCCGATTGCTTACCGAGCCCGGAGGCGATCGATTCGGCCGGGAGGCGCAGGAACGGATCCGGATAAATCAGATAGCGCGCCAGATTCTGCACATTGGCGGCATCGGCAAGGCTGAGACCGAGATGACGGGTCTGCACCTGCGAGCGGGTCCAGGCGAGCATCGCCTGGCGGGCGAAGGCTTCCGGATGATCGAGCCGTGCAATGGCTTCTTCGAGTTCGGCACGGTTGGCGCCGACGGCAGTCCAGAAGGTCAGCGATATCTTCTTGTTGGCCGGCACGCGCACCTGTCGGCGAAGTGCTGCGACCGGATCCAGCGTGAAGCCGGAATGGCCGCCAAGCTTGGCGCCGGGATCGAAGGCGGCGGCCTCGGTAATGGTGCGGCCGCGGCCGATGAAGGCGCGCCGGTCGGTTTCGGCCTCGGCGTCGCGCGTCGACCCAGACGGGTCGGTGACGAAATGCACCAAGGTGACATCAGGCTCGTCCGTTTCCCGCTTGCGTCTCGTGGCGAAGATCGCGCCGTTGTTCGCAGCGATTTCGGTTTCCACGAACATTTTCGAGAACGCCGGATGCGCGTTGTCGGATGCGTCGGAGCCTAGCACCAGTTCGGCAAAGGAGGTCACTTCGATATGGCGGTCGACCGGGCCGTCATTATAGAGCGTCACCCGCCGGCCTTCGCCGTTTCCTTCCGAGATGACGATGCATTCGACCTCCGAACGCAATGATCCCACCGATTTGACGAAGCTCGCCTTGTCATCAGAGAACAGCGTCTGCACCTCTTCGTTGGCGGCACGCTTCGGCTCGGCGGTGGCCGACCACCAGTCGCCGGTGCCGGAGTCGCGCAGGAAGATATAGGAGCCAAGCCGATCCTCGGTCGGATCCGGCTGCCAGCGCGTGACGGCAAGCTCGCCCCAGCGACTATAGCCGGAGCCGGTTGCGGTAACCATGACCGAGTAGCGGCCATTGGACATGACGCTGGTCGAACGGAGCGCCTTGAGCGGGTTGAGCACGATGCGCGTATCGGGACTCTCGACTTCCGTTTCGTCCTTCGACCGTTCGTCGGCCTCTGTCCTGACGGTGGCGGTCGGGATGTCGCGCGGCGCTCTTTCCTGCAGCAGCAACTCGGCCGACTCGATCACCGGATCGCTGTGAAAACGGTCGCGCAGGCGTCCTTCGAAGATGGCGTCGGCAACGGCGGCGATCGACATGCCGGAATGATGGGCCATGTAGTTCAGCACGACGACATGGTCGGTGCCCTCCGGCACGCGCTGCGGCGTGAAATCGACCGCATCGTAGAAGCCGTGCCGGCCAAGGGCGCCGAGCCGCCTCAGCCTGGCCAGGTTCTGCACCGATTCACGCGGGGTGAACTGCGCCGCCAGCACGGTCGCATAAGGCGCAATCACCGTGTTCTGGCCAAGACCTCGCTTCAGGCCGAGCCCAGGCACGCCGAAATTGGTGTACTGGTAGGTCAGTTCGCGGTCGCGGGCGTTGTAGGCCGCTTCCGAAATCCCCCAGGGCACGTTCTTCGAGCGGCCGTACTGGATCTGGCGTTTGATGATGAGCTTGCTGGTCTGATTGAGGATGCTGCCTTGCGGCTCCTTCATCACCAGCGGCGGCATCAGATACTCGAACATCGAGCCGGACCAGGACATCAGCGCGCCCTTGAACCCGATCTCCACGATCGGCCGGCCGAGGTGGAACCAATGCTCCGTCGGCAGATCGCCCTTGGCTATGGCGAACAGGCTGGTCAGCCGCGCCTCGGAAGCCAGAAGATCGTAGCAGCTTTCATCGAGCTGATGCTCCTCGACCCGGTAGCCGATCGACAGGAGCTTGCGTTCCTTTCGCATAAGGAAGGAGAAATCCATCTCGAAGGCGAAGCGGCGCGTGCGCTCGCGCAACGAAAGAAGCTTGGCCCGCAGCGCTTCGACAGCACTGTCGTCGCTATGCGCGTCGTGGACATGCGCTTCGCAGGTCGCTTCCAGTCTCGCCGCCCAGTCGGCGATGATGTCGCTCTGCGTCGATGCGGCCTCAGTATGGATAGCGATGGCGAGCTTGCGGATCTCGCCGGCCAGAACGGCCAGGTTGATGGTGCGGATCGACGCCATCTCGGGCTGTGCCTTGATCGATTCGACCGCGCGCCGCATGCCGTCGAGGCGATCGGCAAGCCGTTGGCGCAACGGCCGCAACTGGCGACGGTCGTCAGGCAACTCCGCCAGGCTTTCGTCGAGGATCGTCACCGTATCGAGGATACCCTCGAAGTCGCCCTGAAGGTGGACTGCAGGCGCTTCCGCCCATTCGGCGCAGGCGGCCGCCACCGCCACCAGATGGCCGGCGAGATTGCCGCTATCGACGGCGGAAATGTAGAGCGGATAGAGCGGCTTCAGCGTCGTCGTGTCATACCAGTTGAAGAGATGGCCGCGCTCACGCGGCATGCTCTCGATGGTCGACATCGTGGCGTCGATGCGGGTAGTCGCGTCTGACAGGCTGATCCAGCCGAAATCGCGCGCCGAAATCACCGACAGGAGATAGACGCCGATGTTGGTCGGCGAGGTGCGGGGCGCCACGACAGGCGCCGGACTTTCCTGAAAATTGTCGGGCGGCAAATTGTGATGCTCGGCCGTCACGAAGGTCTCGAAATAATGCCATGTGCGCCGCGCAATCGTGCGCAGCGCATGGATGTCGGCCGCCGATATGCGCAAACGATCCTCGGTTTCGGCCGAGCGGCTGATCCAGAAGGCGAACGCCGGCGAGCCGATCCAGAACAGCGCGAAGAAGAAGGCGACGAAAGCTCCAGTGGAATCGGCCAGAACAGGGATGGCGAGGCCGACGACGCCGACAATCACCGCGCCGTACATTATGCCGTAATAGGAGCCGAGATCGTTGTCGCCGTTCTTGTGAGCCTGCGAGGCAGCGCGCCATTCGAGCAGGTTTTTCCGGCTGACGAACAGGCGGTAGAGCGTACGAATGAAGGCATCGCCCATCATCCAAGCCAGATGCGCCATCAGCACGATCTTCAGCGCCACCAAGGCGGTGCCGAAGACAACGTCGCGCGCCAGCGCCGAGAAATGGCCGCGCGGCGTCTGGTCGCCGCTTTTCGGCAAGATGGCGTGGACGATGTCGAATGTCGGCGCCATGAACAGTGTGAGGATCAGCAGCGCCTGCCATTGCGCGGCCTGCGTGAAAGGCAGCAGCGTCCAGCCGGCGATCGCCGCCATCACCCAGAAGATCGGCGTCAGCGAGCGGCGCAGATTGTCGACCATCTTCCAGCGCGACAGCGCCGGCACGCCGGAGCGCGGATCGAGAATGAAGCCCAGAAGCTGCCAGTCGCCGCGCGCCCAGCGATGGTGGCGCGACGCGTCGACCGAATAGCGGGTCGGATAGTCCTCGACCAGTTCGACGTCCGTGACCAGCGCCGCACGTGCCAAGGCGCCTTCGAGCAGATCGTGGCTGAGGATGGTGTTTTCGTCGATGCGGCCCTTCAGCGCCGCTTCGAAGGCGTCGACATGATAGAGGCCCTTGCCGGTGAAGGAGCCGTCGCCGAAGACGTCCTGATAAATATCCGAGACGGCAAAGACATAGGGATCGAGGCCGCGATTGGCGGAAAAGACCCGCTGGAAGAAGGATGCGTCGTCGCCGCTGGTCAGCGAGGCGGTGATGCGCGGCTGCAGGATGGTGTAGCCGGCGGTGACAACGCGCTTTGCCGCATCGTAGTGCGGGCGGTTCAGCGGATGGCAAAGCTTTCCAACCAAACTGGCGACGGCATCGCGGGTGGTGCGCGTGTCGGCGTCCAGCGTCATCACATGGATGACGTTTTCCGGCAACGGCACATCCAGCGGCAAAAAGGTGGTGTCGCTGTCACCGCGCAGCAGAAGATTCAGTTCGTGCAGCTTGCCGCGCTTGCGTTCCCAGCCCATCCAGGCGCCCTGGGATTCATTGTAGAGCCGCCGGCGGTGCAGGACGTAGAAACGCGGCGCGCCTTTGCTGGGATAGCGGGCGTTCAGCCGCGCGATCTCGTCGCGAGCATATTGGAGGATCTCCATATCCGCCGCGTCGATTTCTGTTTTGCTGTCCGGCCAATCCGAAAGCAGAGCGAAATGGATTTCGTCCGCCGTATTGGCCAGGTGATGCACTTCGATGTTGCGGATGTTCTCCTCGACGTCGTCGCGCGAGCCGATCAGCGACGGCACTACCACCAGCGTGCGGGCCTCGGGCGGCATGCCGCGTCTGTAGTCGTAGCCGACGAGGCGCGTGGGCTTGAGGAACAACGATACGACGGTGTTGAAGAAGGCAAGCGCGCCTTCGCTGGCCGGCACGGCAAACAGCGCCAGCATCAAGACGATCGACGGCACGGACAGGCCGAGATTGGCAAGAGCATTGCCGGAGAGAACCAGAAGCAGGACCGTCAGCGCGAACACCGGCACGACAATGCCCAGCCATCCGATCTTGCGGAACGCCCGTTTGACCGTGACGCTGACGGTCGGCCGATAGCCGATCGCCTTTTCCAGTTCCAGCCGGCGCGGGCCGACCAGAAAGAACCCGACGTCGGTGTGAGCGGTCGGACCGGTGCCGGTGGTATCGGCGACAGCGGCATGGCCAGCGAGTTCGATCGCCTTTTCAGCAACGCGGAATTCAGAACGATCGGAGCGGCGCGCCATTTCCTCGATCGCGGTCCGGTACTGATCGCGCGAGAAGAAATCGAGCGTGGCGAAATCGGTGCGCTCGCGCAGCAAGGTGTCGATACGGCTGACACCTTCGAACCAAACCGTCCAGTCGATGTCGTTGATAAGCCGGAGGCCGCGGACGATGTTGCCGGTGGTTACGTTGCCGCCGGACAGCGTGCGATGCTCGCTGATGATGATTTCCTCGGCATCCGAGCCGGACTTTTCAAGCTCGCCCTCCAGCCATTCCAGCGCCCTGCCGGCATTTTGCGACCCGTCGCGCAGACGGTAGAGCAATTGGGTGGCAAAGGTGGTGTCCTGTGCATGGGCGACGTAGTTCGACAGGATCGCCTGACGGTCGGTGCTGTCGTCGATCGCCAGCACGCGGTCGGCAACCTCGTTGGCAATCTGGCGCATCTGCCGGGTACGATTGACCCGGACCGCAATCCGGCGAAGATTTTCGATCAGAACGAAGCGCAGCAGCGATGGCAGCGCCCAGAGCTCGCCGATCTTCAGCGGCTCGACAGACTGAAAGCCCTCGACGATTGCCTTGAACATGGTCGCAGAGACGGAGCTGTCCGAATGCGCGACATAGGTCCAGGCCAGCGCAAGCGCGCGCGGCACGCTGGCGCCGTTGGACAGCTTCAGTGTCGGCAACTCCCGATAGAAACGGCGCGGCAGGTCGCGCTTGACCTGAAAGATGGTTTCCTCGACCAGATAGTTGTTGTCGAGCAGCCATTGCGCCGCCGGCGTGATCGTCTCGCCCCTCGCCTGCGCGGCATTGGTCGAGCGGTAGACTTCGAGGATCTTGCTGGCACTGTCGCGGACGCGTGGTTGGAAATCGAACGGCTCCAGGCCGAACAGATCCTTGACGTCGCCCTTGGCGAGGGTTGTACCCAGCGTGCGCAGGCGCTCTTCCGGCAGGAAATTGGAGCGTATCGGCTCTTCGGTGATGGCCGGGAAGCCCGCGCTCGTCTTTTCCATTTGGGTGGGGGCCGTCTGAATATTCATTGAAAATTCCGCGTGGGGGACGCATAGCGGCGTCACCGCCACGGCAATGTCCCTAAAACCGATTCAGATGCAATTGGTTGCATCGAAACACAGGTCGAAAGTTTGTTTTCGCACCACAACTTTCAGACGATCACCCCTTCGCTCCCGCCGAGACTTGATCGAAGGAGGGATTCGGGCTTTTTCGTGATGTGGGCTTGAGCTTACGGCATATTTCGCCGGTGTTGCGATCATGTTTCGAAACAGGCGTTAATCGTTTGCAGCAACCCGTTCGATCCTGATCACGAACAGCGTCGCCGTTCGGGCTGGCTCCAGGCGCCATTTTAGGGCCCCCGGCCCGAGCAACAGCGTGTCGCGCGGCCCGATGCGGACAGGCGTCGCGCCGGCCACCGTGATCTCGCCGTCAAAACACAGGATGAGGGTAGTATCGGGCGCCGACCGGATATCTGTCGGGGCCGAAATCACCACGCGCTCGACGGCGTGGGTCATCCGTCCGCGCCGCGTCATGACGTTGAGATCGGTGATCGGACCGGCGATCAGCGCCGCTTGCGTCGGCACATCGGCCGGAAAGGAGAGCGGGGCGGAAGCCCTGGTCACCGTAGCCGCCGGGCGGCCGGCGATATCAAGGACAATCCCCTCGCCTTCCAGCACGGCCAAGGTTCGGTCCACTCCGGCAAACCCTGAGAACGGCCCGCCGCTTTCGACGCGCGCCATGGAGACGCGCCAGTCGAAATCGTCGAGCGCGGCACCTGCGGGCGAGATGGCGATCTCCGTCGTCACCCCGCCGCCGTTCTTCCACGGCATAGACCGGTATTCGGCTGCCTGGAGGACGCGCAAGACGCGGCTCAGCCGAGAATGCCTGGCAGGTTGAGTTGGTGTTTCCTGGCGCAGTCGATGGCGAGGTCATAACCGGCATCGGCGTGGCGCATGACGCCGGTCGCGGGGTCGTTCCACAGCACCCGCTCCAGGCGTTTGGCCGCTTCGCGTGTGCCGTCGGCGACGATGACCATGCCGGCATGTTGCGAAAATCCCATGCCGACGCCGCCGCCATGATGCAGCGATACCCAGGTTGCGCCGGAGGCGGTGTTGAGCAGCGCATTGAGCAGCGGCCAGTCGGAGACGGCGTCCGAGCCGTCCTTCATCGATTCCGTCTCGCGGTTCGGCGAGGCGACCGAGCCGGAATCGAGATGATCGCGGCCGATGACCACCGGCGCCTTGAGCTCGCCCTTCGCCACCATCTCGTTGAAGGCGAGGCCGAGCCGGTGGCGGTCGCCGAGACCGACCCAGCAGATGCGTGCCGGCAGACCCTGGAAGGCGATACGCTCGCGCGCCATGTCGAGCCAGTTGTGCAGATGGGTGTTGCCGGGCGTCAGCTCGCGCACCTTGGCGTCGGTCTTGTAGATGTCCTCGGGATCGCCTGAGAGGGCTGCCCAGCGAAACGGGCCGATGCCGCGGCAAAACAGCGGTCGGATATAGGCCGGCACGAAACCCGGGAAGGCAAAGGCGTTCTCGAATCCTTCCTCCTTCGCCACCTGACGGATGTTGTTGCCGTAATCGAGCGTCGGCACGCCGGCGTTCCAGAACGCCACCATCGCCTCGACATGTTCGCGCATCGACGCGCGCGCCGCCTTCTCGACCGCCTTCGGATCGCTGGTGCGCTTCTCGCGCCATTCGGCGAGCGACCAGCCCCTGGGTAGATAGCCGTTGAGCGGATCATGCGCCGACGTCTGGTCGGTGACCAAGTCGGGGCGCACGCCACGCCGCACCAGTTCCGGCACGATGTCGGCGGTATTGCCGACCAGGCCGACCGATTTCGCCTCGCCGGCCCTGGTCCAGCGCTCGATCTTTTCCAGCGCCTCGTCGAGCGTGTCGGCGCGTTCGTCGACATAGCGGGTGCGCAGCCGGAAATCGATGCGGTCGGGATCGCATTCGATCGCCAGGCAGCAGGCGCCGGCCATAACTGCAGCCAGCGGCTGTGCGCCACCCATGCCGCCGAGGCCGCCAGTCAGGATCCATTTGCCCCTGAGGTTGCCGCCGTAATGCTGGCGGCCGGCCTCGACGAAGGTCTCGTAGGTGCCCTGGACGATGCCTTGCGTGCCGATGTAGATCCACGAGCCGGCCGTCATCTGGCCATACATCATCAGGCCCTTCTTATCGAGCTCGTTGAATTTCTCCCATGTCGCCCAGTGCGGCACGAGGTTGGAATTGGCGATCAGCACGCGCGGCGCATCGGTGTGGGTGCGAAACACACCGACCGGCTTGCCCGACTGCACTAGGAGCGTCTCGTCGTCTCCAAGCGTCTTCAGCGAGGCGACAATGCGATCAAAGTCGTTCCAGGTGCGCGCCGCCCGGCCGATGCCGCCATAGACGACCAGCTCGTTGGGATTTTCGGCAACGTCGGGATCGAGATTGTTCATCAGCATGCGCAACGGCGCTTCCGTCAGCCATGAGCGGGCATTGAGCTCGCTGCCGCGTGGGCTGCGGACTTCGCGGATGTTCTGACGAGGATCGGTCATGGCGTCACTTTTCCTTTCGAATGAGCTGTGCGGAGGAGCGTCAGCGCCCGGCCCAGGCAATCGCGCTTTCCAGGATCCGCTTCAGCGTGGCGCGGATCGGCGCGGCGAATGCGGGGTCGTAAGGCACCGGCCAATTATCGGGCGTCCCCTTGCCCTCGGGCTCGCGCATATAGCCGCGGTTGGACAGTTCCATCTGCAGCGCGTGGACGTTGTTCTGCGGCTGGCCGAAATGGCGCGTGATCCAGCCGCCCTTGAAGCGGCCGTTGACGACGTAGCTTTCGCCGGTCTCTGCGAGGATCTGGCCGACCATTGCCTGCAAGGCCGGATCGGCGCTCTTGCCGTCATTGGTGCCGAGATTGAACACCGGCAGCGTGCCTTCGAACAGGCGCGGCAGCACCGAACGAATCGAATGGCAGTCATAGACGACGATCTTCTGGTGCAGGGCGCGAAGCCTGTCGATTTCGGCCTGCAAGGCGGCATGATAGGGTACGAAATATCTCTCGCGGCGCTCATCGATCTCCGACGGCCCAGGCTCTTCCCCGGCGCGATAGAGCGGATCGCCATCGAAGGTCTCGGTCGGGCAGAGCCCGGTGGTCGCCTGGCCTGGATAGAGCGAGGCGCCGGACGGGTCACGATTGACGTCGATGACGGTGCGCGAAATCGCCGTATTCACCACCGTCGCGCCGAGGTCTTCGGCAAAGTCATACAGCTTGTCGATCCACCAGTCGGCGTCGCGGCGGCCGAGCCAGGGCGATAGCAGCCGGCTTTCGAGGCCGGCGAGATCGATGCCGGTGTGCGGGACCGAGACCAGCAGAGGCGCCGTGCCGCGCGTTAGCGTGAGCCAAGGTGCGTTGTCCATCATCGAGCTTCCGAGATCGAGGGCAGCGCCACCGCGCCCCCTGCCTTCACCGCAGCGCCGCTGCGCACGATGGCGATGGCCTTTTCCATGTCGGGGTGGAAATGCCGGTCATTGTCGAGATGCGGCACTTCTGCCCTGACCAGCCTGCGCACCGCTTCGAGCGGCGCACTCGACGCCAGCGGTGCATGGAAATCGCAGCCTTGTGTGGCGGCCAGCAATTCGATGCCGATGACGGCCGTCGCATTCTCGACCATGCCGATCAGCCGGCGCGCGCCATGCGCTGCCATCGAGACGTGGTCTTCCTGGTTGGCCGAGGTCGGGATCGAATCAACGCTGGCCGGATAAGCCTTCTGTTTGTTTTCCGACACGAGTGCCGCCGCCGTCACTTGCGGGATCATGAAGCCTGAATTCAGCCCGGGCTTCGGCGTCAGGAAAGCCGGCATGCCCGACAGCGCCGGGTCGACCAGCATGGCAATGCGCCGTTCCGACAGCGAGCCGATCTCGCAGACGGCGAGTGCTATCATGTCGGCGGCAAAAGCCACCGGCTCGGCGTGGAAATTGCCACCGGAAAGTGCTGTGTCGTCCTCGGCGAAGATCAGCGGATTGTCGGTGACGCCGTTGGCCTCGGTGCCCAGTGTGTCGGCGGCCTGGCGTAGCACGCTGAGCGCCGCGCCCATCACTTGCGGCTGGCAGCGGAGGCAGTACGGATCCTGCACGCGCTCGTCGCCGACCCGGTGCGATTCACGGATGGCGCTGCCGGCCATCAAATTGCGCAGCGCCTCTGCCGTCTCGATCTGGCCAGGATGCTTCCTGAGCAGGTGGATGCGCGGATCGAATGGAGCGTCGGAACCCTTGGCGGCATCGGTCGAAAGCGCGCCGGCGACCAGCGCCGACTGGTAGAGCACTTCGGCGTCGAACAGGGCGGCCAACGCATAGGCGGTCGAGAACTGCGTGCCGTTTAGCAGCGCCAACCCTTCCTTGGCGCCAAGCGTGACCGGCTCCAGCCCGTGCGAGACAAAGGCGACCTTGGCCGGGAACCGGCCATGCGGGGTAAAACATTCGCCGACGCCGATCATTACCGCCGTCATATGCGACAGCGGCGCAAGGTCGCCGGATGCGCCGACGGAGCCTTGCGCCGGCACCACCGGAATGACGTCATTGGCCAGCATCGCTTCCAGCAATTCGATCGTCTGCGGCCGCACGCCGGAAGCGCCCTGCGCCAGGCTGGCCAGCTTCAGCGCCATCATCAGCCGGGTGATCGCAACCGGCATCGGCTCGCCGACGCCGGCGGCATGCGACAGCACGATGTTGCGTTGAAGGGTCTCGAGGTCGGCGGCGGGGATGCGGACGCTGGCCAATTTGCCGAAGCCGGTGTTGATGCCATAGACCGGCTCACCCCGGGCGACGATCCGCGCAACCGCCTCGGCGCTGGCCTTGATTTTTGGCCGGCAGCCAGCGTCCAGCTTCGGCACGGCGCCACGATAGATTTCGCGCCAGTCGGCCAGCGTTGTGTTCCCCGGCTTGAGTTTGAGTTCGCTCATCGTCCTCTCCAGATGCGGGCATGCAGCGGGTTGAAGCCCATGCGATAGGCTAGCTCGGCCGGGCGCTCGATGTCCCAGATCGCCAGATCTGCTGACTTTCCGGCCTCCAGCGTACCGGTCTGTTCGAGCAGTCCCAGCGCGCGGGCGGCCTCACGGGTGACACCGGCAAGGCATTCCTCAACAGTCAGACCGAACAAAGTCGCCGCCATATTCATGGTCAGCAGCAGCGAGGTCAGCGGCGAGGTGCCGGGATTGCAATCGGTGGCGACCGCTATTTTGACGCCGTGCTGGCGAAACAGACCGATCGGCGGCTTCTTGGTCTCGCGGATGAAATAGTAGGCGCCGGGCAGGATCGTCGCCACGGTTCCCGCCTTCGCCATCGCCGCAGCACCCGCTTCGTCAGTGTATTCGAGATGGTCGGCCGACAGGGCGCCATAGCGCGCCGCAAGTTCCGCGCCGTGCAGATTGGACAACTGGTCGGCATGGAGCTTGACCGGCAGGCCTGCTGCTTTCGCCGCGTCGAACACGCGAGAAATCTGCTCGGGCGAAAAGGCGATGCCCTCGCAAAAACCGTCGACGGCATCGGCCAGGCCCTCGGCAGCGACCGCTGGAAGAATCTGTTTAGCAACGAGATCAACAAAAACGTCCTTGTCGCCTTTCGCCTCAGGCGGCAGCGCATGGGCGCCGAGGAAGCTCGTCCTTACTGTTACTGGACGATGTTCGCCCAGGAGCCGCGCGGCACGCAACGATTTCTTCTCGTTTTCGATGTCGAGCCCGTAGCCCGACTTGATCTCGATAGTGGTGAGGCCTTCGGCGATCAGCGCGTCGAGGCGTGGCAGCGACTGCGCAACCAGTTCGCGCTCGCTGGCGGCGCGCAGCGCCTTGACCGACGAGACGATGCCGCCGCCAGCCTTGGTGACCTCTTCATAAGTCGCGCCGGCCAGCCGCATCTCGAATTCGTTAGCGCGGTTGCCTGCATGGACCAGATGAGTGTGGCAGTCGATCAGGCCCGGCGTTATCCAACGCCCTTCGCAATCGATACTCTCGGCTGCTTTGCCAAGCGCTGCCGGCATGTCGGCTTCCGGGCCGGCGTAGACGATCAGGCCATCGCGCGCGGCGATCGCGCCGTCTTCGACGATGCCCAGTCCAGCGGCGCTTTCAGCCATGGTCGCCAGACGCGCATTGCGCCAGAGGCGAACCTCCCCTGCCCGGCTTTTGCTCTCTCCAACCATCATCTTTTCCGTTTCAATCGGCGACGATTATGTATATACATATTGGAACGTACTGCAAGTGGTATCATTGCACGGACACAGGGAATCGGAGAGAAAACGTGACGGCGATCTTTGCGGAACAGGTGCTTCTGCCCGACGGCTGGCATTCCAATGCCCGGATCGTCGCCAGTGAAGGGCGCATCGCCACGGTCGAGCCAAATACTGCATCCCAGCCCGGCCACGAACGCCATGCCATCCTGCTGCCAGGCATGCCGAACCTGCACAGCCACGCGTTCCAGCGGGGCATGGCCGGCCTTGCCGAGCTGCGCGGCCCTTCCGCCGACAGTTTCTGGAGCTGGCGCGAGGTGATGTACCGCTTCGCGCTGTGGATGACGCCTGACCAGGTCGAGGCGGTCGCCGCGCAGCTCTATGTCGAGATGCTGGAGGCTGGGTTCTCACGCGTCGGCGAGTTTCACTATCTGCATCACGAACGCGACGGCCAGCCCTACGCCAACATCGCCGAAATGGCCGAACGCATCACTGCCGCGGCTGCCGACACCGGCATTGGGCTGACGCTGCTGCCGGTCTTCTATGCGCATTCCTCTTTCGGCGGCGCCGCGCCGAATGAAGGCCAGGGGCGATTCATCAATGATGTGGATCGGTTCTCGCGGCTTGTTGAGAAATGCCGCGAATCCGTTCGCGCCTTGAATCAGGGCGTCATTGGCGTCGCTCCGCACAGTCTGCGCGCCGTGACACCGGAAGAACTCGCCGCAGTTACTGCGATGGCGCCGGACGGGCCGATCCACATCCATGTCGCCGAGCAAGTGAAGGAAGTCGAGGACTGCCTTGCCTGGTCCGGGGCGCGACCGGTCGAATGGCTGCTCGCCAATGCCAAGGTCGATAAGCGCTGGTGCCTGATCCACGCTACCCACATGACCGAGACCGAGACGGCGGCCATGGCGAAAAGCGGGGCAATCGCCGGCCTCTGCCCAATCACAGAGGCCAATCTCGGCGACGGCACCTTTGCCGCGCTCCTGTTCACGCAACATGGCGGCCGCTTCGGCGTCGGCTCCGATTCCAACGTGCTGATCGGCCTGCCCGACGAATTGCGGCAGCTCGAATATTCGCAGCGCCTCGCCCACCGTGCCCGTAACGTGCTGGCGGTCGCCGGCGGTTCGACCGGCCGCGCACTGTTCGATGCAGCACTCGACGGCGGCAGCGCCGCGCTTGGCGCAGGCCCCTCGCGGATCGCCGCTGGTGCCCCAGCCGATTTCATCTCGCTCGATGGCAAGCATCCCTCGCTGGCCGGCAAGACGGGCGATGCGGTGCTCGATGCCTGGATCTTCGCCAACGGCACCAAGGTCGATTGTGTCTGGGTGCATGGCAAGAAACTGGTCAGCGGCGGCAGGCACACAAGGCGCGATGCCGTTGCCGAGCGTTTTCGCAAGGTGATGACGGAACTCGCGGCGTGAGCATGACCGGAACAATGGACGTCGGCGAGCCTCTCTCGCTGCATCAGCGCATCCTGTCCGACATCAGCGAACGGATCCTGTCGGGCGCCTGGGCGCCCGGCCACCGCATACCGTTCGAGCACGAACTGTCGGCCGAGTACAAATGTTCGCGCATGACGGTGAACAAGGCGCTGTCGCAGCTTGCCAAGTCCGGGCTTATCGAGCGCCGCCGCCGCTCCGGCAGTTTTGTCCGGCGGCCGCAGTCGCAAGCCGCGGTGCTGGAAATCCACGACATCAGGATCGAGGTCGAGGCGCTTGGCCTGCCCTATCGCTACGAGCGTCTGGCGCGACACAAAAGGCGCAGCAGTGCGGAGGATCGCGCCTTGCTGGAACTCGACGCTGCCGGACCTGTGCTGGCGCTGGAATGCCGGCATTTCGCCGGCCAGCGGCCGTTCGCCCACGAACAGCGGCTAATCAACCTGGCCGCCGTGGCCGAGGCCGGCGACGAGGAATTTCTTGCCATCGCACCTGGGCCGTGGCTGATCGCCCGCGTGCCGTGGAGTGCCGCCGAGCACCGCATCCGCGCCATCGCCGCCGACAAACACATTGCGGCCGCACTCGATATCGCGGCCGGCGCACCGTGCCTGGTGGTCGAGCGGCGGACATGGAGCGCCGAGCACCCCGTCACCTATGTCCGTTTCACCTATGCGGCCGAGAGCCACACGCTGGTCGCGCGGTTCACGCCGTCGCAGGGGTAAACCCTCCCCCTCGAGGGGAGGGTCGCGGAGGAAATGCCGCATGGCGGCATTTTGTGACGCGGGGTGGGGTCGGTGCAACCTCGCCGACCCCACCCCGTCTCGCAATCTCCGCTTCGCTCCGACTACTCGCCGCCCCCCGGGGAGGGTTAAGAGCCGCATCTCAGATGGCAGCGGTAACGATGATCTCGACCAGATATTCCGGTCCGGCAAGCTTGGCCTCGCCGGTGGCGCGAGCCGGTGTATGGCCCTGCGGCACCCACTTGTCCCATTCCGCGTTCATCTCGGCGAACGTGCTCATGTCGGCCAGCCAGATGATCGCCTGCAGGATCTTGGTCTTGTCGGTGCCTGCCTTGGCCAGCAACTCATCGATGGCCGCCAGGATGTCCCTGGTCTGGGCGCCGACGTTTCCGCCGGGTTCGCCGACCTGACCGGCCAGATAGACGGTGTTGCCGTGGATGACGATCTGGCTCATGCGCGGGCCAACATCGATGCGACGAATGCTCATGGGACGTTTCCTTCCTTTGTGGGTCGCGCCTCTTTAGAGTCGCGGTTCGCTGGGGGCAAGGTCGCCTGACTGAATCCTCTTGAGCCAGCAGGGCATGGACGAAAATAGGCACACAGCAAATTGCTCCGGTCGCCGCAATTCCGCCCGATTGGCTTGTTGACTAATGTAATAACATCACATATCCAATCGCCGCCACCCGTACCAGTCGTGCCCCACGGATCGTCACATGACCAAAACCTGCCTGACCTTCCGCGACCTGACGCTGGGCTACAACAGCCATCCGGCAATCCATCATCTCGACGGCACGATCCACCGGGGATCGCTGACCGCCGTCGTCGGCGCCAATGGCTCGGGCAAGTCGACCCTGATGAAGGGCATCGTCGGCGTGTTGAAGCCGATGGCCGGCATGGTTGTCCGCGCGGCCGGCGTGCGCGCCGCTTATCTGCCGCAACAGTCGGAGCTCGACCGCTCCTTTCCGGCCAGGGTCGTCGATCTGGTTTCGCTCGGGCTGTGGCCACGGCGCGGGCTGCTCGGCCGCTACACCAGGGAAGATCGCGATTCGGTCAGCCAGGCGCTGATGGCCGTCGGCCTCGGCGGCTTCGAGAAGCGCCCGATCGACACGCTGTCGGGCGGCCAGCTACAGCGCACACTGTTCGCCCGCGTGCTGCTGCAGGATGCCGACCTCATCCTGCTCGACGAACCGTTCAACGCCGTCGACACCAAGACCGTCGGCGACCTGATAGCGCTGATCAAGCGCTGGCACGGTGAGGAACGCACCATCATGGTTGTCGTCCACGATTTGGAGCTGGTGCGCCAAAATTTCCCCGAGACGCTGCTGCTGGCGCGCCAGCCAATCGCCTGGGGCGAAACCAAGGAAACGCTGCGGCCGGAAAACCTGCTGCGCGCGCGCCGCTTCCACGAAGCCTGGGAGGAGAACGCGCCCTGGTGCGAGCCCGACAATCATGAGCACGGTGATCACGCTCATGACCCTGGGCACGACCATCAGCACGACCATCATCACGGCCCCGGGCCTAGGGCGGCATGATGGACACGCTCTACGGTCTTTTCATCGCTCCGTTCGCCGATTTCGCCTTCATGCAGCGGGCGCTTCTCGGCTCGCTGATGCTGTCGCTTGGCGCCTGCCCCGTCGGCGTCTTCCTGATGCTGCGGCGCATGAGCCTTTCAGGCGACGCCATGGCCCACGCCATCCTGCCGGGTGCTGCCGCGGGTTTCCTGTTCTATGGGCTGGAGATCCTGCCGATGACCATCGGCGGGTTGATTGCCGGCATTATCGTCGCGCTCGGCGCCGGCGCCGTCTCGCGCTTCACCATCCAGCGCGAGGATGCCTCGATGGCGGCCTTCTACCTGATTTCGCTGGCCATCGGCGTGCTGATGGTGTCAATCCGCGGCTCCAGCGTCGATCTCATGCATGTGCTGTTCGGCACCGTGCTGGCACTCAACAATGAAGCGCTGACGCTGATCGGCGGCATCGTGCTGGTCACGCTGATCAGCCTTGCCATCTTCTGGCGGGCGCTGGTCGCCGAATGTCTCGACCCGCTGTTCCTGCGTTCGGTCAGCCGGTTGGGCAGCCCGGTGCATTTCATCTTCCTCGGCCTGGTTGTGCTCAACCTGGTCGGCGGCTTCCAGGCGCTCGGCACGCTGCTTTCCGTGGGGCTGATGATGCTGCCTGCGGCTGCCGCCCGCTTCTGGACCATGCGCGTCGAGCCGATGTGCGTGCTGGCGGTGCTGATTGGCTTTGCCTCTTGCGTCGCGGGGCTGCTCTTGTCCTACCACGTGTCGCTGCCTTCCGGCCCGGCCATCATCCTGTCTGCGGGCGTCGTCTATTTTGCCTCGATCCTGTTCGGCACGCGCGGCATCCTGCGGGCCCGTATTATCCATCACCGCCACAGAACCGCCTGATCCCAACAGAGGAGAGCTGTCCATGCTGAAATCGATCCGCGCCGCCTTGGCAGTGGGTGTTATAACATTAACCGCCTTTGGCGCGTCGTCGGCCCTCGCGGAGCCGTTGAAAGTGGTCGCCAGCTTCACGATCATTGCCGATTTCGCCAAACATGTCGGCGGCGACCGCATCAATCTGACCACCATCGTCGGGCCGGATGGCGATGCCCATGTCTACGAGCCGAGCCCGGCTGACGCGGTGGCAATGGCGGGTGCGGATGTGGTGCTGGTCAACGGCCTGCATTTCGAAGGCTTTCTGCAGCGCCTGGTCGACGCTAGCGCCACCAAGGCAACAATCGCCGTTCTGACCAATGGTGTCACTCCGATCAACTTCAAACCCGAATTCGCCGATGCCGATGCGGCTGAAGGCCCCCATACTGATGGCGAGACGGCCACCGATCCGCATGCCTTTCAGTCGATTGCCAATGCCAAGATCTATGTGAAGAACATCGCCGACGCCTTCTGCACCGCCGACGCTGCGGGTTGCGACAGCTACAAGGCCAATGCCGCAGTATATACCGAGAAGCTCGATGCGGTCGAAGGCGACGTGCAGACGGCGATCCAGTCGATTCCGGAGGAGAAACGCGTTGTCATCACCTCGCATGACGCCTTCGGCTATTTCGAGAAGGCCTATGGCCTCACCTTCCTGGCCCCCGAAGGGGTCTCGACGGAGTCGGAGCCTTCCGCTGCCGACGTCGCCAAGCTGGTCAGCCAGGTGAAGCAGGACAAAGCGGCGGCGGTCTTCATCGAGAACATCACCAACGCGCGGCTGATCGAGCAGATCGCCAGCGAGACCGGCATCAAGGTGGGCGGCACGCTCTATTCGGATGCGCTGTCGCAACCCGACGGCCCGGCCTCGACCTATATCGACCTGATGCACAACAATATCGCCCAGATCAAAGGCGCGATCCTCGGAAGCTGAGCGGTCGACGCCGTCCACTCGGTCGGCTTGCGCCCGTGCGGGCAACAAAGTGCTACAGCGTCCTTTGTGGATTCAAAGGATGCACGACGCCGTAGGTAGCCCGGCTGGATTTCCCGCATGAGAATGTCTATCTGCGCAGCGGGATTTCTTTCCGCGCGGATTGCCGCCCAGGCCAGGGAGTGGCAAGATTCCGCCCATGGCCAGCAGGCATCGAACATTGCGAGGACGCCATCATGGAATATCGTCAGATCAGCGAGGACTACTCGGTCTCGGGTCAGATCCACCCCGATGAGGTCGCCACCATCAAGGCCGCCGGTTTCAAGAGCGTCATCTGCAACCGGCCTGATGATGAGCAGCCCGGCCAGCCATCAGCGGACAGCATCAAGGCAGCGGTCGAAGCTGCCGGGCTCGCTTTCCGCTACATCCCGGTCATCAGCGGTCAGATTACGGCCGAGAATGTCGAGGACCAGGCCGAGGCGCTCGATGAACTCGAAGGCCCGATCTTCGCCTATTGCCGTTCCGGCGCGCGCTGCACCAACCTTTATGGGCTGATCCTGCAATCGAAGGGCTGATTACGGCAGCGCGCCGTCAGATAGGCAGCGCGCCGGTTTCCTTCAGCGTTTCGAGCACGATCGCCGTCTTCACATGCTGCACGGATTCGTGCGGCAATAGCACGCCGCTGACGAATTCCGACAGTGACTTCAGGTCCGGCGTCACGACTTTCAGGATATAATCCATCTCGCCGGTCAGCGCGTGCGCCTCCTGCACTTCCGGCAGCCGCGCCACCAGTTCACCGAAGCGCTGTGCATTGTCGCGGTTATGGGTGGCCAGCGTCACCGAGATGACGTTGACCAGCGAGAAGCCGAGCTTGTCGCGGTCGAGCACCGCCCGATAGCCCCTGATGTAGCCATCCTCCTCCAGCCTCTGGCGGCGGCGCGAACATTGCGACGCCGACAGGTTCACCCGTTCCGACAAATCGCTGTTGGTCAGCCGCGCGTCGCCCTGCAACAGAGCCATTATCTTGCGGTCAAACTGATCGATACGCGCATCATCCATGGATTACTCCCTACGTATGCACAGTTCGCGCATCACCTGATCATTTCAAGCGTTTAAATGCAAGCACCATGCACCCGCTCCGCGGTATGATTGCGTCGAAATGGCCCTTTGCCGCCAAGCAGCTTTCGGAGGACAACACCATGGGTCCCTTCCCGCACGACGCACCGCCCGCAAAGATCAGCAAGGCCAATCCCGCCGGGACCGACGGCTTCGAATTCGTCGAGTTCGCCCATCCCGAGCCCGAAAAGCTCGCCGAGCTTTTCACGCGTATGGGTTATGTGCCAGTGGCCAAGCACCGCACCAAGACCATCACCGTCTGGCGGCAGGGCGACATCAACTATGTCGTCAATGCCGAGCCCGGCTCGCATGCGATGAAGTTCGTCGACAAGCACGGCCCCTGCGCGGCCTCGATGGCCTGGCGGGTGGTCGACGCCAAGCACGCGTTCGACCATGCCATCGCCAAGGGTGCCACACCCTATGAAGACGTCGACAAGGCGCTCGACGTGCCGGCGATATCAGGCATTGGCGGCTCGCTGCTTTATTTCATCGAAACCTATGGCGAGAAGGGCTCGGCCTACGATGCCGAGTTCGACTGGCTGGGCGCGCGCGATCCGAAGCCGGAAGGCGTCGGCTTCTATTATCTCGACCACCTCACCCACAACGTCTACCGTGGCAACATGGACAAATGGTGGGATTTCTATCGCGACCTGTTCGGCTTCAAGCAAATCCATTTCTTCGACATCGACGGCAAGATCACCGGCCTGGTCAGCCGCGCCATCACTTCGCCCTGCGGCAAGATCCGCATCCCGCTCAACGAGTCCAAGGACGAGACCAGCCAGATCGCCGAATATCTGAAAAAGTATAATGGCGAAGGCATCCAGCACATCGCCGTTGGCACGGACGAGATCTACGGCGCCACCCACAAACTGGCAGCCAACGGGCTGAAGTTCATGCCCGGCCCGCCGGAAACCTATTATGAGATGTCTCATGCCCGCGTGCACGGTCATGACGAGCCGATCGAGCGCATGAAAAAGCACGGCATCTTGATCGACGGCGAAGGCGTGGTCGACGGCGGCACGACCAAGATCCTGCTGCAGATCTTTTCAAAAACCGTGATCGGCCCAATCTTCTTCGAATTCATCCAGAGGAAGGGCGACGAAGGTTTTGGCGAGGGCAATTTCCGCGCGTTGTTCGAATCGATCGAGCAGGACCAGATCAAGCGCGGCGTGCTGAAGGTGGAGGCGGCGGAATGAGGCGACCGCGCCTCTAATTTCCTTGCGGCTTGATCAATTATGACCTAAATTCTGGTCATAAAGGATCAACCCATGAATGTCTCGATTGCTGAAGCCAAAGCGAAATTGTCGGAACTTGTCAGCCGGGCGGAAGCTGGCGAAGAGATCGTGCTCACCCGGCATGGCAAGGTCGCTGCTCGCCTCGTACCGCCAGCATCGCCCGACCTCCTGCCTCGCATCGGCGCTTTGAAGGGTAAAATCCGGGTCGCAGACGATTTTGACGAACTCGGTCCCGAATGGGACGAGTACGTTAAATGACGCTCGGCCCGTTTCTCGCCGACACGCAAATCATCCTTTGGTCGATTGCGGACCACCCTCGTCTTCGCGAGCCGCATCGTGCCATTCTAGCGTCAGATGCTGTGGTCTTTGCTAGCGCCGCCAGCGTTTGGGAGATCGCCATCAAGCGCGCTATCGGAAAGCTTGAAGCTCCCGACGATCTGGCAACGCTGCTTCCGAAGATGCGCTTTCTTCCCCTCACCATTACGTTTCAACATGCGCAAAGGGTTGGCGGCCTGCCTCATCATCACGGTGATCCATTCGACAGGCTTCTCATCGCACAGGCGCAAGTGGAGAACCTAACCATTCTGACGGCTGACCCGCATTTCGCCCGTTACGATGTCGCCTTCGCCTGATCGCCTAAGTCCAACCGCTTGACCTCGGCTTTCCTGAGTTTCAGATCATAGTCGAGGAAGAACTCGTCGAGCTGCGGCGGCTTAACCGAGGTGCCGGACAGCATGGCGTGCACCTGCCCGCGATGATGGATGTCATGGATGAAAAGGTGGGCAAGCAGATCGCCGATGCGCTCCGGTATTTTTCCGTCCTCGCGCCGGTCGGTGATGACGCGGCGATCGAGATCGTCGGCCGACAGGCGGTCGCAAAAGGCGATCAGCCGCCGGTCGGCCGCGACCTGGGCGGCAAACAGCGCTGATGGTTCATCGAACGGCACGAAATCGTCATGGGCCGCGGCGCCAACGCCGCCCTGCTCGAGAAAATCGAGATAGAGTTGGTCGACCGCCAGGATGTGGTTGAGCGTTGCCTTGATCGACGGGAAGAAGCTGGTGCGCTCGGCTTCGAATTCACCGGGCTCAAGCTGCAGCACGGCGCGGTAGAGCCGATCATTCGACCAGAGATTGTTGCGCGCCATGCGGCGAAGATGGTCGAGCAGGTCCACGTCACACACCAGCCCAGGCAATCAAATTCACAGCGATACCGATAGCACCTATGGCTAACAGACGACTGATCATTCCACGGCGCAGCGCTTGCGTTTCAACATCGCTCGCAACGTCCCGATTTATAGCGACGTTAACAAGCTTCGGCCGACGCGCCACGCCACTGAAGTTGCGCAGTCTTTCAGATCGATCCTCGACCTGACGGCAGAGCCGGATCACCGAAATCAAAAGCCAGGCAGTAGCGATGCTAAAAATTCCCACAAACCAAAGGTAAGTAGCGGTGTAAGGCATCTTGGGTCCACCAGCGTTTGGAACGATTAAGCTAGACCGCTCCGCTGACTGGACCAAAGACACGCCCGCCCACAGAAGTGCCAATCCGGCGAGAACGATCAGCAGAAGCCGATTCATGCGCCGCCGGATGGCTTGCGTTTCCTGATCCCGCGCGACGTTTATGTTGGTGACGGTGTGGAACATCATTGCGTTGCGCGGAAAGCCGCTGCGGTTGGTCAGGTCGGGAGAGCGCGCCTCGATGCGATAGCTCAGCCGGATCGCCCGGATGAAGATCCCCAGCATGACAAGGGCCCAGACACCGCACAGAAGATAGAATGTCCCGCCTGCCATTCTCTTATGCCCCGTATTTCTCGACCTTCTGCTCGATCGCACCAAAAATCGAATGTCCGGTCCTGTCCTTCATCTCGATGCGTATCGTGTCGCCAAAGCGCAAGAACGAGGTTATCGGTTCGCCGGCCTCGATGGTCTCGATCATACGCAACTCGGCAATGCAGGAATAGCCGGCGCCGCCCGCCGAGACAGGCTTGCCCGGGCCGCCGTCGAGCTGGTTGGAAACCGTGCCCGAGCCGATGATCGTGCCGGCGGCCAGCGGCCGGGTTTTCGCGGCATGTGCAATCAGCGCCGGAAAATCGAAGGTCATATCCACGCCTGCGTTCGCCCGGCCAAACGCCTTGCCATTGAGATCGACCAGCAGCGGCAGGCTGACCTTGCCGCCTTCCCACGCCTCACCCAACTCGTCCGGCGTCACCGCGACGGGCGAAAAAGCCGACGACGGCTTTGATTGGAAGAAGCCGAAGCCCTTGGCAAGCTCTGGCGCGGTAAGGGAACGCAGCGTGACGTCATTGACCAGCATGACCAGCCGGATCGCGGCCCGCGTCTCATCGAGGCTTGCCCCCATCGGCACATCGTCGACAATGACGGCGATCTCTGCCTCCATGTCGATACCGAAAGCCTCGTCGGTCGCCCGGATCGGATCACGCGGCGCGATGAAACTGTCCGAACCACCCTGATAGATCAGCGGATCGGTCCAGAAGCTTGCCGGCATTTCGGCGCCGCGCGCTTTCCGCACCAGCTCGACATGGTTCACATAGGCCGAGCCATCGGCCCATTGGTAGGCGCGCGGCAGCGGCGAATGGGCGTCATGCTCGTGAAAGCGCGCTGACGGCACCGCATGGTTCTCCAGCGATTCCGCCATGGCGGCCAGGTGCGGCGCGATCCGGCTCCAGTCGTCGAGCGCCGCCTGCAGTGTCGGCACCAGAAACGAGGCATCGGTGAACCGCGTCAAGTCGCGCGAGACGACGACCAACTTTCCGTCGCGCGTCCCGTCCTTCAATGTGGCAAGCTTCATGCGGTTTCCTCTCCTGATGCGGCTTTGGTGCCGCTTAATCCCACAACAAGGCCGTCGCGGGCGATCGTCAAGTCGCCGGCCCATGTTTTCCTGACGGCGGCGATCCAGTCGGCCTCGCCGATCTCGGGATCGTCGGCCGGAATGAGGTGGTTGAGCACCAGTCGCCCGACCCCGGCCTCCATGGCGATGCGCCCCGCCTCCCCGGCGAAGCTGTGGCCGGCGAGCAGATGTTCCCTCAGCCGCGCGCCGTTGCTGGTTTTCGCAACGAGCCGCTCGATGCCCTTTTCCAGCATGGCTTCGTGGACGAAGATGTCGGCGTCTTTGGCGAAGTCGGCCAATGGCGGAAAGTATGCGGTATCGGCGGAGAATACGACGTTTTGTCCGGCATGCTCGAAGCGCAGCGCGAAGCAGTCGGTCACCGGTGGATGGTCGACGCGCAGCGCTGACACCTTCAGGCCGCGCTCCTCCATCACCCGGCCTTCGTCTAGCTCGACGATCGAAACCATGTCTCTGATATCGGGCCGACCTTCATCGATGATGCGTATCTCGATGTCGAATTCCATCGCCTGGCAAAAACGCTGCCAGTAGTGGGCGGTACTAGGCGGGCCGTACACGGTGACCGGTGTCGCCAGACCCGCCGTCCAGGCGGTGTGGATCAGCGGACCGAGTTCCAGCACATGGTCGGAATGCAGATGCGTGATGAAGACCAGGTCGAGCGCCTTCAAGCTGATGCCGGCATCGGCCAGCCCGCGCGTGACGCCAAGCCCGCAATCGACGACGATGGTGCGGCTGCCGATCTCCAGCAGCGACGAACTCGGCCACGGTCCGCCCGGCCGAAGTGCCGGGCCGCCCTTTGAGCCCAGCAGCACCAGCCGATCCCGCGTCGGATCAGCGCTCAAGACCAGTCGCCCTCGGGCGTGCCATTGAAGCGCTTTTTCAGATCGGCCCAGCAGTCGATGTAATTGTCCTGCCGAGTTTCAACCTCGGCGGCGTAGCGGGTCAGCATCTGCGGGAATCGGGTCTCGAACATGAAAGCCATGGTGTTGTCGAGCTTGACCGGTTTCAGCTCGGCGCGCGAGGCCTTTTCGAAGCCAGACGCGTCAGGGCCGTGGGCCAGCATCAGATTGTGCAGGCTGATGCCGCCGGGAACGAAGCCTTCTTCCTTAGCGTCGTATTGGCCATGGATCAGGCCCATGAACTCGCTCATGATGTTGCGGTGATACCAGGGTGGGCGGAACGTGTTTTCGGCCACAAGCCAGCGCGGCGGGAAGATGACAAAGTCGATGTTGGCGGTGCCCTCCTCACCGCTCGGCGCGGTCAGCACCGTGAAGATCGAAGGATCGGGGTGGTCGAACAATATAGCGCCGACCGGCGAAAACGTTGCAAGATCATATTTGTAAGGCGAATAGTTGCCGTGCCATGCCACCACATCCAGCGGCGAATGATCGAGTTCGGTGACATGAAACTGCCCGCACCATTTCACGACCAGCCGGCAGGGCGTCTCCTTGTCCTCGAACCAGGCGCAAGGCGTCTTGAAATCGCGTGGATTCGCCAGACAATTGGCGCCGATCGGGCCGCGATCCGGCAGCGCCAGCTTGGCACCGTAATTCTCGCAGACATAGCCGCGCACTGCTTCATCGATCAGTTCGACCTTGAACACAAGGCCGCGCGGCAACACCGCGATCTCGCCCGGTCGCAGTTCGATGACGCCCATTTCGGTAACGAAGCGCAGGCTGCCGACCTGCGGCACGACCAGCAGCTCACCGTCGGCGTTGAAGAAATGGTCGTCGACCATCGAACGGTTGGCGACATAGACATGAGCCGCCATGCCGGTCTGGCCGAGCACGTCGCCGGCGGTGGTGATGCTGCGGATGCCGGCAATGAAGTCGGTCGGCTCCTTTGGCATCGGCACCGGACTCCAGCGATATTGGCCAAGCGCCAGTTCGTGATCGCCGACATTCGGCGCGCTCTTCCACAGCGGATAATTCGCTGGTTTGAAGCGGCCGGTGTGCCTAACGCTCGGCCTGATGCGATAAAGCCAGGAGCGCTCGTTGGTGCCGCGTGGGGCGGTGAAGGGCGAGCCCGAGAGCTGCTCGGCATAGAGGCCGTAGGCTGGCCGCTGCGGCGAATTCCGCCCCTGCGGTAGCGAGCCAGGCAAGGTTTCGGTTTCGAAGTCGTTGCCGAACCCCGGCATGTAGGAATAGGCCATGGTTTCCTCCCGAATCCACAGTGCCAGAGCGGCCTTTGCGCGTCCACGAGTGCGCGCCGCGCTCTGGATTGACCACACTGGTTTCATTTGTAACCATTGAAAATGTAACCATCAACTGACTAAAAAGATGCGGCGGCTGCGAAAATGACGACCAAGCGCGAGACCTCAGACGAACTGGAAATTCTCGAACTCGAAAGCTTCCTGCCCTACAGGCTCTACCGGCTCGCCGATGCCGTCAGCCGCGAATTTTCCAGGATTTACAAAGATCGCCACGGCCTGACGCGGCCCGAATGGCGCACGCTGGCCGGCCTCGGCCAACACGGTAGCATGACCGCAACAGCGCTCGGTGAGCAGTCCGCCATGCACAAGACCAAGGTTTCGCGCGCCGTCGCCGAACTCGAACGGCGCCGCTGGCTCACGCGAACACCGGATGAAAAAGACCGCCGCATCGAACATCTGACGCTGACCAGGGCAGGCCTCGCCGCCTATCGCGAGATGGTGCCGCTGGCGATGGAATTCGAGCAGGAATTGCTGGCAAAACTCAGCGCTGGCGAGCGCACCGCGATCACAAACGGATTGCTTGCGCTCAAGAAAGCTCTGGGCAAGGATTAGGCGCTCACCAGTCCATCACCACCTTGCCCGAATTGCCGCTGCGCATCGCGTCGAAGCCCGTCTGGAAGTCGTCGATGCCGATGCGGTGGGTGATCAGACCGCTGACATCGAGCGGGCCCTGCACCAGCGCGATCATCTTGTACCAGGTCTCAAACATCTCGCGGCCATAGATGCCCTTGAGATGCAGCATCTTGAAGATCACCTTGTTCCAGTCGATCTCGAAGCCGGTCGGCGCGATGCCCAGAATGGCGATCTTGCCGCCATTGTTCATGGCGTCGATCATGTCGCGGAAGGCGGGTGCGGCGCCCGACATTTCGAGGCCGACGTCAAAACCTTCGGTCATGCCGAGCGCCGGCATGATATCGCGCAGCTTTTCCTTCGACGCGTCGACCACATGCTGGACGCCGAGCTTTTTCGCCAGCGCCAGCCGCACCGGGTTGATGTCGGTGATGACGACTTTTCGCGCGCCGACGCACTGCGCCACCAGCGCCCCCATGATGCCGATCGGCCCGGCGCCGGTAACCAGCACGTCCTCGCCGACGAGATCGAAGGACAATGCGGTGTGCACGGCATTGCCCAAGGGATCGAAGATCGCGGCGATCTCGTCGGGCACCTCGTCGGGGATCGGCACGACGTTGTGCTGCGGGATCGCCAGATATTCGCCGAAAGCACCCGGCCGGTTGACGCCAACGCCGAGCGTGTTGCGGCACAGATGCCCCCTGCCCGCCCGGCAGTTGCGGCAGTGGCCGCAGACGATGTGGCCTTCGCCCGAAACACGCTGGCCGATCTTGTATTCGGTCACCGCCGCACCGAAATCGGCGACCGTGCCGACGAACTCGTGCCCGGTCACCATCGGCACCGGCACGGTCTTTTGCGCCCACTGGTCCCAATTGTAGATGTGGACGTCGGTGCCACAGATCGCGGTCTTCTTGATCTTGATCAGCACGTCGTTAGGGCCGATTTCCGGTACCGGCACCTCTTCCATCCAGATGCCCGGCTCGGCCTTGGCCTTGACCAGCGCCTTCATCATGTTCGACATTCTTTTGTACCTTGAATCTATTGATCCGGAATCGCTTTTTGGTTCCGGCCGTTCAGGAAATCACACCGAGTTCGCGCCCGACCGCGCCGAATGCCTCGACCGCGCGATCGATGTCGCCGCTGGAATGGGCGGCCGACATTTGCGTGCGGATGCGCGCCTGGCCCTTCGGCACCACCGGAAACGAGAAGCCGATAACATAGATGCCGCGCTTCAGCATGCGCGCCGCCATCTCCTGCGCCAGTGTCGCATCGCCCAGCATGACCGGAATGATCGGATGATCGGCGCCGGCAAGCGTAAAGCCGAGCTTACCCATTTCAGACCGGAAGTGCGCCGCATTGGCATAGAGACGCTGACGCAGCGCATCGCCATTGCCGATCAGTTCGAAAACCCGGATCGAGGCGCCGGCGATCGCCGGCATCAACGTGTTGGAAAACAGATAGGGACGCGAGCGCTGGCGTAACCAGTCAACCATCTGGCTCTTGGCCGATGTGTAGCCGCCCGATGCGCCGCCCAATGCCTTGCCGAGCGTGCCGGTGATGATGTCCACCCTGCCCTCGACGCCACAATGCTCGGCCGAGCCGCGGCCGTTCCTGCCAACGAAGCCGACTGCATGGCTGTCATCCACCATCACCATTGCATCGTACTTCTCGGCGAGATCGCAGACGCCCTTCAGATTGGCGATGATGCCGTCCATGGAAAATACACCATCGGTGGCGATCAGCCGAAAACGGCAATCCCTTGCCTCCTTCAGCCGCGCCTCCAGGTCGGCCATGTCGTTGTTGGCGTAGCGGAAGCGCTTCGCCTTCGACAGCCGCACGCCATCGATGATCGAGGCGTGGTTCAGCGCGTCGGAGATGACCGCATCCTCCTCGCCGAGCAGCGTCTCGAACAGGCCGCCATTGGCATCGAAGCACGAGCCGTAGAGGATCGTATCCTCCATGCCCAGGAAGCTAGAAATCGTCGCCTCGAGCTGCTTGTGCTCTTCCTGTGTGCCGCAGATGAAACGCACCGACGCCATGCCGTACCCGTAGCGGTCAAGCGCCTGCTTGGCCGCGTCACGCAAGTCGGCGCTATCAGCGAGGCCGAGATAGTTGTTGGCGCAGAAATTCAGCACCTTTTCGCCGCCCACCTCGATCTCGGCCGACTGCGTAGAGGTGATCACCCGCTCGGATTTGTAGAGGCCGGCCGATTTCAGCCCTTGAAGCTCGCTGTCGATATGGGAGAGTAATGCTGCGCTCATGATCAGGCCCTGTTGAGATTGAATGGACTGTCGCGCCACGCGGACGAAAAATCCACCGCAAAAGCGACCGCTTCGGTGATGCGACGGCCAGTGACCAGAATGCCGCCCCAGAATGCCGCCAAATGGCGGATGCTCAAATGCAGGTGCCGCGCGAAAGAACGCGATAACCATTTCGCGAGCTTTCCACCACTGGCGCTGTCGTAGCTCTATCGACTTCCAGAGCTGTTAACACTTTCAAGCCAATGGTTCTCACACCCAACAAATCTGTCGGCGAGAGGGACCGCCCCAGAAAATGTCGCAGCAACCGGCGCAAACCATTTCGAGCAGGCTCATACTGTTGATCAAGGCCGGCTATTGGCTGGCGCTGCTCATCATTGCAGCCATGGTGATGGCCTCCTTCATCCTTCTCCAGCAGATGATGGCTGCCCAGCGGCACGACGATACGCTGCTCGATATTGTCGGCACGCAAAAGGCGCTGTCGCAACGCATTGTCTTCCTTGCCAACGCGGCCGGTGCTGCTTCGCGCAACCAACAACCGGCTCTGGTCACCGCATTCAAACAGGCCACGGCGGAGTTCGAGAGGAACTACGACCTTCTGCTCGAGCGGGTCGTCGCCGACCCGGCGTCACCGGCAAGGTTCGATCCAAAATCAGTCGAAAGCGTGCTTTTCGCCAAGCCGTTTCATCTCGATTACTTCTCGGTCGGGCTTATCGCCAACGGCGAACGCCTGGTTTCGGCGTTTGAATCGCAACTCGGTATGGCCGACAATGGCGGCTACAAGGGCGGCGGCGAACGCGTCAACCTCGACGCTTCCATCGCCAATGCGACCCTGTCGGGCTATGCGGCACTCGGCCAGCGCATCAGCGCCCATGCCGATGCGCGATCGGAGACACTTCTCGATCTCCATCGAACGCTGTTCTACACCACCATCGGCGTCATCGTGCTGGTGGCACTTTTCATCTTCAGGCCGATGTCGAATGCCATTCTGCGCAAGACGCATGAACTGATCGATGCCCGCAATTCCATGGCCTTCATCGCCGTGCATGACGGCCTTACCGGCCTGCACAACCGCACCTTCCTGACCGACCATTTCGATACGCTGATAAAGGGGGCACAGCGTCGGCGAGAGCGGCTTGCGGCGGTGCACCTCGACCTCGACCGGTTCAAGCAGATCAATGACACGCTTGGCCACGCCGCCGGCGACTATGTGCTGGTGGTGACGGCGCAGCGCATGCGCGATTCCTGCCGAGCGTCGGATCTCTGCGCGCGTCTCGGCAGCGATGAGTTCGTAATGATCCTCAATGGTGCCGGCGGCACCGAGGATATCAACATGGTCGCCAGGCGCGTCCTGACGCAGATCAACGAACCGATCGTCTTTCAGGGCACGACCATCCTTCCGGGCGCCAGCGCCGGCGTCGCCGTCTATCCGATCGACGCCGACAATGCGCAAGATCTGCTCGTCCATGCCGATCTCGCGCTCCACGCCGCCAAGAAGCAGAGTGGCGGCAGCCTCTCATTCTTCTCCGAGGAGTTGCGGCATGAACTCGATTTCCGCAAGCAGCTCGAGCATGACATTAGGATCGCGATCGCGGAGAAGGCGTTCCAGGTTTATTTCCAGCCACAGGTTTCGTTGTCGAACGGCACGATCGGCGGCATCGAGGCGCTGGTTCGCTGGGAACATGCCGAACGCGGCATGATCGCCCCAGGCGAATTCATTCCCGTTGCCGAAAAATGCGGACTCATGCCTGCGATCGGCCGCATTGTCATCGCCAAGGCAATCAGCGAGGCGGCCGAGTGGAACCGCGCCGGCGTCGCCTTCGGACGGCTCGCCGTCAACGTATCCGGCTCAGAATTGCGTGAGCCCGATTTCGACGCCTTCCTCTTCGATACGCTGGAAAAGGCCGGCCTGCCGCCACAAAAGCTTTCGCTGGAAATCGTCGAATCCGTCATTCTCGACGACGAGAAGACCGGCATAGCGGCAAAGCTGCGGCACATCCGCGCCGCCGGTGTTCATCTCGAACTCGACGATTTCGGCACCGGCTACGCGTCGCTCAGCCACGTCAACCCGAACGAGATCGACCGGCTGAAGATCGATCGACGCTTCGTCCAGAATATCAATGAGAACGACGACAACACCAAGATCGTGCGGGCCATCACCGAACTCGCCCGCGGCCTCGGCATCTCGATCGTCGCCGAGGGCGCCGAAACCGAGGCCGAGCTCGATTCGCTGATGGCGATCGGCTGCGACCAGGTGCAGGGCTATTCCATCGCCTTCCCGATGCCGCAGGACACGGCACGCGAATGGCTGGTCGCGCGGGCGCCGAAGAAAGCCAGGCTAACGCTGCTGCGGGGAAGCCGGGCGTAAGGCGCCAGCCTTGACAACGCCTCTTCGGAAATGGCGGGCTGACGGGTGAGTCCGGCTAAGGCCGATCTGCCGCTGACTGCCGCAATGGCGGCAAGTTCTTCAGCGGGTTGAGCATCGGCACCCCGAGCGGTGCAAGCGGCAAGTTCTTCAGCGGGTTGAGCATCGCCACCCCGAGCGGTGCAAAATGACGCTCGTTGTCGGTCAGTATCGTCAAACCGTGGACCTCGGCCGTCGCGGCGATCGCTATGTCTTCGAACCCTGGCCGATGCGCCCTTGCCCGATCGAGGATGGACCCGGCGGCATGTGCGGCGCGCAAATCGAAGGGAAGAACCCTCTCTCCATAAAGGTGCTCGACCGCTTGCCACCAGTTGCGTAGCAAATTCGCCTTTGTCGTCGCACCCTCGCGCTCGGCCTTGGCTATCCCTGCAGCGATTTCGGATACAGTGACAACGGACAGGAACAGGTATTCGCTGGCTTTGTCGAGCCATGTTGCCAGCGCTGCCCGATCAGCCTTCTTGGCCGGAGCGATTGCCGAGATGATGTTGGTGTCCAGCAGAAACATCAGGACCAATCGACCGCGTTACAACGCAACTTTGCGAACCTGTTTGCGGGAACGGGGAGGAATATCGCCTTTGTCACCGGGGAAGGCCGCCAGCAATTGTCCGAAGCTAGGCACCCGCGACAGCCGTTCGTAGTCTTCGAACGACAGGATCACGGCCTGCTTGCGCCCGTGACGCGTGATGATTGCAGGTTCTCCCGCGACGGCCCGATCGACCACCGCCGAAAGCATAGCCTTGGCATCCTTCAACTGGATTTCGCGCATGCTGCTGCCTAGATTGTGACCATTGTAGTCATATATAGCGTCTTGTCCCCACTCAAGCAATGCGCGCAGATCGGACTTATGTGCCTGGCGGCTCTCCGTACGGAGGTTCGGCTGCGCGCCATCAATCAAAAGTAATCTTCAGATCCGCAACCCAAACCTGATGCCGTCATAGATTGCGGCGTGAATGTTGCGCGAGGCGACCGCATCACCGATGCGGAAGAGCACGAAACCGCCTTGCGGATTGCGCGCCGGAAAAATGTCGCCACCCTTGACCAGCCGCTCGTAATCGACCGCGCCGCCGTTCTTCGACAGCGGTTTCAGTGCCAGATAGAGATCGTCGAGCGGCAGCGTGCCGTGCTCGACCACCACCTGATCGACCCGCCGCTCGCCGCGCCAGCCATCGGCGAAGTCGGAGCCGAGCTCCGCAACCAGTTGATTGCCCTCACGCCGCACCGAACGCAGCCGCGTGTTGATGGTTATGGTGACGGCCTTTTCCTGGAAAGCGCGCATATAGGGCACGTGGTTCATGCCTCCCATCTCCGGGGCGAAGAAGCGTTCGGGCGAAACCAGCTCAAGCTTTGCACCGCTATTGGCGATCAATTCGGCGGCACCCATACCCTGATGGCCGCCATTGTCGTCGTAGAGCAGCACGTTCTCGGCCGGTTTGATGCTGCCGGCCATGATATCCCAGCTCGAAGTGACGAGGTTGTCGCCCGCCGCCAGTGGCGGGTTCTGCGGCAGGCCGCCGGTGGCGACCACCACCACGTCGGGCGACAGCGCCAGAACATCGTCCTTCTCCGCCCAGGTGTCGTAGCGGATCTCGACACCGAGCCGGTCGAGTTCGGCGAGCCGCCAGTCGATGATGCCGATCAGCTCCTTGCGGCGCGGGTTTTGCGTCGCCAGCCGCACCTGCCCGCCGGCCTGGCTCGACGCTTCCAGCACCGTCACCTGGTGACCGCGCTCGGCCGCGACACGCGCCGCTTCCAGCCCGCCGGCCCCGGCGCCGACAACGACCACCTTCCGCTTCGGTCCCTCGGTTCTCGAGATGATGTGCGGAATATCAGCCTCGCGGCCGGTTGCCGCATTGTGGATGCACAGCGCCTCGCCGCCCTCATAGATGCGGTCGAGGCAATAGGTGGCGCCGACGCAAGGGCGGATTTCGTGCTCGCGGCCCTCCATCACCTTGCGGATGATATGCGGATCGGCGATATGGGCGCGGGTCATGCCGACCATGTCGAGTTTGCCGGTGGCGATGGCGTGACGCGCCGTGGCGACGTCGGAAATGCGCGCCGCGTGGAAAGTCGGGAATTTCGTCGCCGCCCTCACCTCACCGGCGAAGTCGAGATGCGGCGACGAGCGCATGCCGGTCACCGGGATGACCCTGGTCAGCGCAGCGTCGGTTTCGATCGAGCCGCGGATGATGTTGAGGAAGTCGACCTTGCCGGAGCCGGCCAGCCGCCTGGCGATCTCGACACCTTCCTGTTTCGAAAGGCCCTTCTCAAAATCCTCGTCGGCGACCATGCGGACGCCGACGACGAACTTTTCGCCGACCGCTGCCCGCACCGCGTCGAGCACCATGCCGGTGAAGCGCAAGCGGTTGTCGAGCGAGCCGCCGAAATCGTCGTCGCGCTGGTTGGTGGCGGGCGACCAGAAGCCGTCCATCAGGTGGCCGTAGGCTTCGAACTCGATGCCGTCGAGGCCGGCGGCCTGGCAGCGCTGAGCGGCAGCGGCGTAGTCGGCCACGATGCGCTCGATGTCCCAGTCCTCGATGGTCTTGGGAAAGGCGCGGTGCGCCGGCTCGCGAACCGGCGAGGCTGAAAGCACCGGCAGCCAGTCGGCCTTGTTCCAGCCGGTACGGCGGCCGAGATGGGTGATCTGGATCATCACCTTGCAGTCATGCTCGTGGCAGGCATCGGCGAGCTCGGTGAGCCAGGGCACGATGTGGTCGTCATAGACATGCAGATTGCCGAAGGCGGCAGGGCTGTCGCGCGAGACGATCGCCGAACCGGCAGTCATGGTCAGCGCCATGCCGCCCTTGGCTTTTTCGGCGTGGTAGAGCCGGTAGCGCTCTTTCGGCATGCCGTCCTCGGAATAGGCCGGCTCATGGCTGGTCGACATGACCCGGTTCTTCAGCGTCAGGTGTTTGAGCTGATAGGGCTGGAGAAGCGGATCGTTGGTGGTCATCGTCTTCCTGCTGTTTCAAATTGTGCTAAAGAGCGGCAAATTTTTGTTTTCGCGCATGTCGTATCCCAAAACCGCTGCGCACCCTCGGGTCAGGCCCGTGGACAGGCTTTTGGGCGACATGCAGTAAGGAACCCGCCCATGACCAATACGAAAAACCTTACCCAGCTCGGCACCAACGTCGAGGCGCCACAGAGCCCTGAAGCGGCAGTCCTGGAAACCGTGCCGTTTTCGCGCGGCGACGGGCCGCCGGCCATCGTTCGCTTCACCTGCCCGGAATTCACCTCGCTCTGTCCGGTCACCGGCCAGCCGGATTTCGCCCATATCGTCATCGACTATGCACCTGATACGCTGCTAGTGGAATCGAAGTCGCTCAAGCTGTTCATGACCTCGTTTCGCAACCATGGCGCCTTTCATGAAGAGTGCACCGTCATGATCGGCCGCCGCATCATCGCCGCGACCAAACCACTGTGGTTGCGCATTGGCGGCTATTGGTATCCGCGCGGCGGCATTCCGATCGATGTATTCTGGCAGACCGGCGCGCCGCCTGAAGGCGCCTGGCTGCCCGACACCGGCGTCGCACCCTATCGCGGGCGCGGCTGAGCCTGAGTTTCTACGGAACGTATGTTGCATCAGTTGAGCGGCAGCCGCCGGTAGCGGCCGGGATTGTTCGGGTCGCTGAAATGGCCCATCGGCCCGTGTTCGGCGAAATGCCCCGCCCAGCGCTTCATTGCAGCGGGGTCAAGTTCGACGCCCAGCCCGTTGCCCTCCGGCACACGCACCGTGTTGCCGGTCTGCCGGAACGGACCGTCCTTGATAACATCGCCGATCTGCCAGCGAAACAGCGACTGCGATGCTTCGGTGATCCACGGCGTCGCCGCCACGACGTGCAGATAGGCCGATGTCATGATGCCGAGATCGTTCGAATAGCACCAGAACCCCTTGCCCATCGCCTCACAGGCGGCAATGAATTTCAGGGTTTTCGACAGTCCGCCGAGTGCTGCGAAATTGCAGACGAAGTAATCCGGCGCACCGAGCGCAACCGCTCGTCTGAGATCCGGGATGTGCGTGGAAAACGGAATGCGCGAGTGCTGGCGCAGCGCCGCCATCTCCTCGAAGGTCGCGACCGGATCCTCATAATTGCGGATGTTGAACGGCTCGATCTCGCGCAGCACCCAGCGCGCCGTGGTCAGCGACCACTGCATGTTGGAATCGAGTTTGATCTGCGCCTTATCGCCAAGCGCCTCGCGCAGCATGCGCACGGTCCTGATCTCGAGCGCGGGATCGCCCATGATCAGCTTGCCCTCGAAGATTGTCGAGCCATGCTCCTCGCGCATCTTTAGGCAGTACTCGACGATCGCTTCGGACGTCATCTCGCCACCCGCTCCGCCCTGCGCGGTGCGGAACGAGAAATATTCCGAAAACGGAACGTCCTTGCGCACGGCGCCGCCGAGGACTTTGTAGAGCGGCATGCCGAAGACCTTGCCTCTGATGTCCCAAAGCGCCAGCTCGACGGCTCCAAACGCCACGGAGGCGGCATTCTCGCCGGTGTTGGCGGTAATCTGCCAGGGCGGCACGCAGCGCGCCTCGCAGTCGGCGATGTCGAGCGGATCGGCGCCGATCAGCGCCGGCGCGATCTCGGCCTTGATCACCTCGCCGAAATGCCACCAAGGCGCCTCGCCCAGTCCGACCACGCCTTCGTCCGTCTCGACCTCGATGATTGACTTCGAGGCGCCGCCGTAGAGACCAGCCGTCCACCAGAAGGGGGCATCGAGCGGAACGTTGACATGGGTGACGCGGATGTTGGTGATCTTCATCGGTTCTCACTCGCACTGGTACTGACTGAGCGCCCATTCGCCGGTCACCGACAGAAGGTCCGTGATCTTCCAATCGCCCTCGACCTTCCTGAATTTCCACTCCAGCCGGTGCGGATTGCCGGCGACGACGAAAGCGACGACGACCTTGGCTTCGTCGCCCTTGACCGCTTCAATAGTCTTCAGGCTCTTGTCGATCTCGGCCCTGTCGTACGCCGCATTGTCCAGCGCCATGTTGGGATCGAGACACTCGCCCTGCCCGGATTTCCGCAGCGCATCGCTTTTGTCGAGCACCGACTTCGCCGGATCGGCGAAGTGGCTGCGCTCTGCCGGATCGAGCTCGAGCCCGGCATGCTCGTAGAACGGTTTCACCACCGCCGTTGGCGAACCCAGCTGCACCGGCGCTGCCGGGGCGCTATCAGTCTGCTGGGACGCGGTCGGCGAAGTTGCAGCATTGTCGGCAGGCGCGTTTGCGGGTGGCGCACCGAACAGGTCCTGAGCAGCGGTGTTGCTCAAACCCGCCGCCAGCAGGCACACAGTCGCCAAGGCCAGGGCGCGGGCCATGGCATCACTCCGGAGTCTGGCCAGCGAGGCATTCGAGCGCACTCAGCGTCCAGCCGCTCGTCTTCGAGGTGATGTCGGCGACCTTCCATTTGCCGTCAACCTTCTTCAGCGACCAGACCATTTCGCGTTTGGAACCATCGCCTTCCGGGAAAAGGTTGAACGTCACTGTCACACTGGCGCTGTCGCCATCCACCGCTTCAGACAGCTTCAGCGTCTTGGCGACGGTCTTCTCGTCATAGTCCTGCGCGTCGAGACCGGGGGCGAAGTCGATGCAAGGCACTTCGTCCGGCTTGTTCTTCTGTGCCTGGTCGTTGAGGTCGAACAGCTTGATCACCGGCTCGGTGAAACGGTCGCGGTATTTCGCGTCGGCCTCGAACTTGACCTTGGGCACGTAGAAGAACTTCACCGCGTTGGAAGCCGGCCCGGCCAGAGCGGCCGCAGGCGCTGCGATCGAGAGAACGGCGGCAAGCACAGTCAGTCTCATCCGATAATCTCCAGGCTTTCGTGGTGGGAGCCGTTCATACCACGAATCCTGCATCCCGGCTTTTTTGCAGCCCATGAAACCCGGCCCGTGTAATCCCAGGGGCGTTAACTCAGGCGCCCCTGGGCGTTTAACTCAGGCGTCCAGCCAGACGTTCTGGAGATCCATCTCGAACGTCTGGTGGACAGCGTAATTCTTCACCTTTTTGTTCATGTGGCTGTACAGCTTCTGCCAGAACGGCTGCACGATGACGCCCGAATCCTGCAAGATCTGCTCGACGTCCTTCATGACCTCGCGGCGCTTCTCCACGTCTATCAGCGAGAGGGCCTGCTTGAGCTTGGCGTCGAAATCGGGATTCGAATACGCCGTTTCATTCCAGGCCTCGCCGGTGCGATAGCCGAGCGCCAACACCTGAACGCCGAGCGGGCGCATGTACCAGATGGTCATGGAATAGGGGTATTTCGTCCAGTCGTTCCAGAAGGTCGACCCCGGCAGCACCGTGCGCTTCACCTTGATCCCTGCATCGCGCAGCTGGCCGGCAATCGCGTCGCCGGTGTTCTTTTGCCAATCGTCCTCGACGGTGATCAGTTCATGCTCGAAATCGGCCTGTCCGGCCTCTGCCATCAGCGTCTTGGCGGCCGCCGCGTCGCGTGTCTTCTTGGGCAGCGGGTAGTATTCCGGATGGATCGGGCTGACGTGGTGGTTTTCACCTGGGGTGCCGCGCCCGGCGTAGCCAAGTTCGAGCACCGCATTGTTGTCGACAGCCATTTGCAGGGCGTTGCGCACCCGCTTGTCATCATAGGGCTTGTGCGTGATATTGGTCCGGGCAACGAGCGTGGTTGCTGTCGCGACCTCCGTTTTCACCAGATCCATCTTGTCGAGGATGTCGATGAAGTCGGCGGGTGTCTCGAAATTGACATCGATCTCGCCGGATTCGAATGCATTCACCGAAGCATTGAAGTCGGTGCCGTAGTCGATGAATTCGACACTGTCGAGCGGCGCTTCACCGCCCCACCACTTGCCGTTTTCGCGACGCTTGACGACGGCTTTCTGGCCGACATCGTAGGAAACGAGCTCGAAAGGCCCGGTGCCGATCGGCTTGCCGATTGGATCGGCGCCGTCGGCGTCGAATTTGCGATGGACGACGAGCGCCGGATAGTCGGTGAAGTTCGGGATCAGCGAGATGTCTGGTTCGTTCAGCTTAAGCTTGACCGTATTGTCGTCGACCTTGGTGATCGCTCCATCCCTTGCCTTGCCGGTTTTTTCATCAATCAGCGCACCGACGCGCGCGGCCATGGAATTGCCGGCGGCACCCTTCTCGCACCAGCGCGTCAGATTGTAGACGACATCATCGGCGTTGAAAGCGTCGCCGTTGTTCCAGGTGATGCCCTTGCGCAGATGCAGCACATATTCGGTGGCGTCGTCGTTGACGTCCCAGCTTTCGAGCAGGACCGGCTCGAATGTGAACTCGCGCGTATAGCGGACAAGCGGTTCGAGCCAGGTGCGGGTGATGTTTGCCATCTCCACCCAGTCGTAGGTGCGCGGATCCTTTTGTCCCTTCACCGACATCGATACGTGCAGCGTTCCACCCTTCTTCGGCTCTTCGGCCAAGGCCTGTTCGGGCATCGCAAGACCGATCATACCGTAGGCAAGGGCAGTCGATGCGCCGAAGGCGCTTGCCAGCGCCAGAAATTCGCGCCGGTCCATACGACCTGCACGCGTCTCTGCCGCCATTGCCTCGATAGTGCTCGGGACACGATCACCGTTGCTTCTGAAGAGTGCCATTTTTTTCTCCTTGTGGTTCCCGTTGGGTCTTCGCCCGTTGCATCAACTAACGCTGTCCGGCAGCCGCTCCTCGCGCCGCGCGATGAAGTCTGTCAGGCCGTCGGCGATGCCTTCATCGAGCTTCGGCTCCTCATAATCCGCGAGCATGTTGCGCGCTTTCTCGCGGCCGCGGGTGTCGTGGTCCTTTGCCCCTTCAGCCTTCCACTGTTCGTACGAATTGAAGTCCATGATGCTGGGCATGAAGAAGGCGGATTCGAAATGTTCAAGCGTGTGCTGGGTGCCGAGGAAATGGCCCTGCGGCCCCACCTCGCGGATCGCCGCCATCGCTTCCTTGAAATCGTCGAACGGAAGGCCGCCTGCGTATTTGTACCAGCCAACAAGCTGTTCGCAGTCCGTCGCGAATTTTGAATAGCCGCAGGTCAGGCCGGCCTCAAGCCATCCGGCGGAGTGCCAGATGTAGTTGGCGCCGGCAAGGATGGCGGCATGCATCAGCATGTTCGCCTCGTAGCCCGCCTGGGCGTCGTTCAGCTTCGATCCGACATGGAAGCCCGACGTGCGCCAGGGCAGCCGGTATTTCCGCGCCAGTGCCCCCATCAGATACATCATCTGGGCGGCCTCCGGCGTGCCGCCCATGGGTGCTCCGGTCTTCATGTCGACCGTGACCATGAACTGTCCGTAGATCTGCGGTGAACCCGGACGCAGCAGCTGCGTGAACGCGACGCCGGCCAGCGCTTCCGCATTGACCTGCGCGACCGCGCCGACGGCAGAGGCCGAAGTCGAGGCGCCGCACAGCGCGAACGGCGCCAGGATCAATGGCTGGTTGTGGCGCGCATAGATCTTCATCGCGTCCAGCATGGTGGCGTCCCAGACGAGCGGCGAATTGCAGTTGGTGATCGCAACCAGGACCGGGTTGTCACGGACATAGTCCTCGCCGAACACGACGCCCGCCATCGCCATCGTGTCTTCCGCTCGATCCTTTGACGTCACGATGCCCATGAACGGTTTGTCGGAGTGCTTCAGCGCCGAATGGATGATGTGGAGGTGACGCTTCGGCACAGGAATTTCCATCGGCTCGCAGATGATCGAGCTCGACGAGTGCAGCGCCGGCGCCATGTAGGCGAGCTTGTGGAAATTTTGAAGGTCGGCGAGCGTGCCATAGCGCCTGACGTTGTCGAGGTCGCGCACATAAGGCGCGCCATACATCGGCACGAAGATGGAGTTGTTTCCGCCGACGCGCACCGAACGCTCCGGATTTCTCGCATTGAGCGTGAACTCCGACGGGACATTCGATACGAGCTCCATCAGGAGGGCGCGGTCGATCCGGACTCTTGTGTCCGAGACATCGGCTCCCGCGGCCTTCCACATTGCAATGGCCTCGTCGTCGCGGAACTCGCATCCCACCTCTTCGAGGATGCTGAGCGACTCCTGATGGATCAGCTCCACCGCCTCGTTCGGGACCATCTGATATACCGGGATCTTACGGACCAGGGTCGGAAACGACGCCATGGGAGTTCCACGCAGCGCCTTGCGCCCCAGGCGGCCACCCGCTCGACGATTGGCGTGTTCGGTCACTTCAGCAGCCTGTGCGTTCATGGAAACTCCATCCTCCCAGAGCCAGTCAACTTAGCGAGACAAAATACAGCTGTGACGCTGGAAAATCTTGATCTCTTGTATAAGTTCAGCTTATGCGAAGCCTGCGCCACCTGCTGCCGTCCGCCGGCAGCCTGATCGTTTTCGAAGCCGCCGGGCGGCTGTCGAGTTTTACCGCCGCCGGGCGAGAGCTTGGCATGACGCAGGCTGCCGTGTCCTACGCGATCCGGGGGCTTGAAGAGCAGCTCGGCGCGAAACTCTTCCAGCGTCGCCATCGGCAGGTCAGCCTGACCGAAGCCGGTGGCCGTTTTCACGCCGACGTCTCGCTTGGCCTGTCGCACATCCGCAAATCGGCGGAGGATTTGCGCCTACAGGCGACCGGCGGCCATGTGACGCTTGCCGCGTCGACCGCTTTCGGCTCCTTCTGGATGATGCCGCGGCTGCAGCAGTTCCGCGACGAACTGCCGGGCATTGATCTGCGCATCCAGACCGCCGACCGCGATCTCGACATCATCGCCGAGGGCATCCCACTCGCTGTGCGCGGTGGCGAGCCCCGGGAATGGCCGGACTATCATTCACTGCCACTGGCCGACGAGGAAATCTTTCCCGTTGCCGGCGCCAGCTATGTGGCGAAGTTCGGCCTGCCGCAGACTGTCGAGGAATTGGCGGCACACCGCCTCATCCATCTGGAAGAGCCGTTTCGCGAGGCGGCAAGCTGGGAAGAGTGGTTCCACTCCGCCGGGGCCAGCCTGAAGGAGGCCGACGCCGGGCGCGGCCTGCGCATCAACGACTACGCGCTGGTGATCCAGGCGGTGATGGAGGGGCAAGGCATCGCGCTCGGCTGGCGGCACCTTGCCGAGCGGCTCCTGGCATCGGGCCTGCTGGTGAGCGCCACCAGCCATGTGATGAGAACCGGCACGCGTTTCCACATCATTTGGCCGAAGAACCGCGAACTCAGCGACAACGCCCGCAAGGTACGGGACTGGCTGGCCGCGCAGGCGTGAGTTCGCCCGGCCGTGCTACGCGCTCTAGCGCAATGATAAACAAGATAACTATGTGGTCAAATTCCGAATATACAGCAGATAAAATCTAGAATGACATCCAATTGTCGCCACCGACCGCAATTCGTTTCAGGTTTTGGCTTTCCGTCCGATAATTCACTATGTCACTTAGTGGCCAAACCCGTTCACTTCAACAACATTCCCATTTCAACGCACCGTGGCGGAACAGCCCCCTCTGCCGCGGGCTTCTCCACTGCCACACGTATCTAGTGCTTCCGCGCACGTCTCGAATCCGCCTATAGTGCTCCCATGCCCATCCGCCAGCTTTCCGAAACGATGATCAACCAGATCGCCGCCGGCGAAGTCATCGAGCGTCCGGCGAGCGTGGTCAAGGAACTGGTCGAGAACGCACTCGATGCCGGCGCCGCCAGGATAGAGATCGTCACCGCCGGCGGCGGGCTGAACCTGATCCGCGTCACCGACGACGGCTCGGGCATCCCGGAGAAGGAACTGGCGCTGGCGATCGCACGCCACTGCACCTCGAAGCTCGCCGACAACATCCACGACATCCGCTCGCTCGGCTTTCGCGGCGAAGCGCTGCCGTCGATAGGCTCAGTGGCGCGGCTGTCGATCCGCTCACGCACGGCCAGCGGCGATAGCGCCGCCGAGATCGGCATCGAGGGCGGACGCGTGTCCGCCGTCAAGCCGGCGGCCGCCAATCGCGGCACAACGGTCGAGGTGCGCGACCTGTTCTTCGCCACGCCGGCGCGGCTCAAATTCATGAAGGGCGAGCGCGCTGAAAGCTCGGCCACCAGCGACGTAATCAAACGCATCGCTATCGCCTTCCCGGCCGTACGCTTCACGCTGGCCGGTTCCGACCGCTCGACGCTGGAACTGCCGGCGACCGACGACAGCCCGGAAGGCCGGCTGCGTCGCGTCGCACAAGTGATGGGCGCCGACTTCCCGGCCAATGCCATCGCTATCGATGCCATGCGCGACGGCGTGCATCTCGCCGGCCACATCTCGATCCCGTCCTTCAGCCGCGCCAACGCGCTGCAGCAGTACGCCTATGTCAACGGCCGGCCGGTGCGTGACAAATTGATCGCCGGCGCTATCCGGGGCGCCTTCGCCGACGTGCTTCCGCGCGACAGGCATGCGGTGACGGTGCTGTTCCTGACGCTCGATCCGGCCATCGTCGACGTCAATGTCCACCCGGCCAAGGCCGATGTCCGCTTTCGCGATCCGGGGCTGGTGCGCGGGCTGATCGTCGGCGCCATCCGCGAGACGCTGGCCAATGCCGGCATCCGTGCCGCCACATCAGGAGCCGCCGGCATGATGGCGGCATTCCGGCCGGGCGCAGCGTTCTATGCGCATGCCGGTCCGGCCAACGGCCACCGCAGCTACGAGGCGGCCTATCGGGCCTCCGGCTCCGCCGGTTTCGATCCGGCCCGCTCGCCGCAGCGACCGCTGGACATGGGCTTGGAAGGCGGGGGACTTGAGGACACGGAACCAGGAAACGGCGGCTTCGGCGAAAACGATCAGGCGGCGTTCGACGCCGGACCGCTTCACAGCGCCGACGCGCGTGCGGGGCAAGAACAGGCGGCGGAAACGCTGCTCGGCATGGCGCTGGGTGCCGCACGGGCGCAGGTGCATGAGAACTACATTGTCGCGCAGACCAGGGATTCGCTTGTCATCGTCGACCAGCATGCGGCGCATGAGCGGCTGGTCTACGAGGCGCTGAAGAACGCGCTGCATGCGCACGCCGTGCCGTCGCAGATGCTGCTTTTGCCCGAGATCGTCGATCTGCCGGAAGAGGATGCCGAGCGGCTTGCTATGCATTCCGAAACGCTGGCCCGCTTCGGCCTCGGCATAGAGCGTTTCGGCCCGGGTGCTGTCGCCGTGCGCGAGACGCCGTCGATGCTGGGTGAAACCAATGTCCAGCAGCTAGTGCGCGACCTTGCCGACGAGATCGCCGACAACGACACGGTCGAGACGCTGAAGGAGCGGCTGGACACAATAGCCGCGACCATGGCCTGCCACGGCTCGGTGCGGTCAGGCCGCCTGCTCAAACCCGAGGAGATGAACGCGCTGCTGCGCCAGATGGAGGCAACGGCGGGATCCGGCACCTGCAACCATGGTCGGCCGACCTACATCGAGCTCAAGCTTGTCGACATCGAAAGACTGTTCGGCAGGCGCTAAGGAGGCGCAGGGCGCAGACCCCCACCCGGACCTTCGGTCCGACCTCCCCACAAGGGGGAGGTAGGGAGCTTGGCCGCGGACGTCTCGCGAGGAGCTTACCCTCCCCCTTGTGGGGAGGGTCGCTGCGGAGCAGCGGGGTGGGGGTCCGAAAAGAGCCGCTGTATAGCGGCTCTTTTCGAGTCAAGAGACGGCCCACCCTCTGATTTACCTCTTCAAATTCACCACGATCACGCCGCCAAGCGCCAGCGCGCCGCCGAGAACACCGAGCAGCGTCGGTACCTCGCCCAGCCAGAAGAAGCCGATCAGCGTCGCCACCGGCGAAACCAGATAGAGGAAGTTCGAGGCACGGGCTGCAGGCAGCCGGGAAAGTGCTGTTGCCCAGGCGGCGTAAGCGATCAGGCTTGGCACGATGCCGAGAAAGATCACGGCGCTAAGGCCGGCAGTATCGGCAACCGCCGCCTGCGCCAGGCCGCTCGGCAGGAAAGGCAGCAGGCAGAGCGCGCCGAGCACCATATTCGAGGCCGAAATGGTCAGCGGATGATGGGTGGCAAACAGCGGCTTCTGCACGATGGTGTTGACGGCCGAGCACAGCGCCGAGCCAAGGATCAGCAGCGCGCCATTGTCGAAGCGAAGCCCTTGTCCCTCGCCCATGGCGATGATGCCGATGCCGGCGAAGGACAGCAATGTGCCGACCCAGGCCAGGCCTGAGAAGCGTTCGCCGAGCAGCGCCATCGCCATGATCGCGGTGAAGATCGGGCTGACATTTATGATGAAGCCGGCGGCACCCGCCGAGACGGTCAGCTCGCCGAAATTGAGCATTGCCGTGTACAGCGCAACGAAGACAGCGCCGCCGAACCCGAAGCGCCACAATTCATCGAGCCGGGGCAGTGCCGGCCGCTTGACTGCGAGGAAGATCGCCGCCGGTACCGCCGCAATGGCGAAGCGAAGCGCGCCGAGTTCCAACGGCCCGAAAGCCACGAGGCCGGCGCGGATCGCCGGGAAGGCCGAAGCCCAGCCGACCACTGTTAGCGCGACCGCTATGATTGCAGTGGTGTCGATCCGCTGTGTCGTATTCAACGTGCCGGTACAGGCGCTCATTTCATTATTCTCGCGTTTCATGTCCCCAAACACACAAAGCGCCTTTCCTGGCCGATTGACAAACGACCAAATCGAGAGTCAGCTGTGACTATGGATCACAGCTCAGACGCGATGCTGCCACTCGAGACCCTGCGCGCCTTCGACGCCGCGGCCCGGACGGGCAGCTTTTCGGCGGCTGCCGAAAAACTCAACCTCACCCATGGCGCCGTCAGCCGGCAGATCGCCAAGCTCGAGGACTGGCTCGGGCTGAAAGTGTTCGATCGCGGCGCGCGTGGGGTGTCGCTGACGATCGAAGGCAACCGCCTGCATCTGCGCACCACTGAGGCCTTCGCCCTGATATCCAGCAATTCGGACCGCTGGGTCGAGCCGCGCGGCACCGCCGTGGTGCGGTTGACCTCGATCCCCTCGGTCAGCGGGCTGTGGCTGATGCCGCGCATGGCGGCGCTGGAAAACAATCCGTCCAAGCTGCGTATCGTGCTCGACGTCGATATCCGCCAGGCGGACCTTGCCGACGAGGGCATCGATCTGTCGATCCGCTGCGGCCGCGGCCGCATCCCCGGCCGCGTCTCGGTGCAGCTGTTCGAGGAACATGTGTTTCCGGTCGCCTCGCCGGACCTCGCCCGCGAGATCGGCCGTGGCGACCCTGCCCGGCTGCTCAAATTCCCGCTGATCAATGATTCGGATGCTTTGGCTTGGCGCGCCTGGTTTGCCGCCCACGACATGGACTATCGCCCGCGTCCGCACGACCGCCGCTTCGAGGACTACAATCTGGTGCTCGATGCCGCCGCCCATAGCCTCGGCATCGCGCTGGCGCGGCCGCCGATGATCGAGCATCAACTGAAGTCAGGCCGCATCGTCGCTGTGGACGACCGCAGCGTCCTCAGCCCGATATCCTACTGGCTCGACCGGCCTCTAGGGCGACCGCGCGCCGCCGCCGCCGAGCTTGCCCGGCGCATCGCGGCCCAGGCCGGGCTGGGGGCGGAAAAGATCGAGGATTTCATCGTAGCCGAGCAGTAGGATGCCGGACATCCACTTTGCCGGCTTGCTCGGCTTGTTGTCGTCTGAAACAGAGCCGACCAAACCCAATCTTGTCTCGCACCAAGCTTGACCTTGCCGGCATTTTGTGGCGATGACATCGTCATGAACCTTGGCTCCCTGTCATGATGAACCGCTTCGAAGGCCCCGGCGGCAAGGAAGCCCGTATCCGCTACCTAGACGGTGACTTCCAGGTGACCAGCCCCGGCGCCTTCGTGCGCTGCGCAGTCACCGGCGAAAGCATCCCGCTCGATGAGCTCAAATATTGGAGCGTCGCCAGGCAGGAGCCCTATGTGAGTGCCGCGGCCTCGCTGCGCCGCGAGATCGAGGCAAATCCCGAACTGCGCCGCCGGCGCTAAACCAGCTTCCGGATCGGCTCCAAAGTCAGCCCTGCAGCTTGCGCTGCCGCCAGGCATCCAGCGTCTCGTCGATGATGCGTTCGGGCACGTCGTCCGGATCGAAGACGGTGTCGATCTCCAGCACATCGAGCTGTCCGAGGAAATCCGCGGACGCGGCATCATGGCGCAGCCGGGCGGCGTCCTTGGCGGTGGTGATCAGGCCAAGTCCGGCACCTCGCGCTGTCGTTGCCAGTTCGGCAAGCTCGTCCTCGCCATAGAAATGATGGTCCGGAAACGACCGGGTCAGCGCGACCTCGCCGCCGGCCTCGCGGACCGTGTCGAAGAACTTGTCGGGATGGCCGATGCCGGCAAAGGCGAGAAATCGCTTGCCGGCCAGCCCCGCCTTGCTGCTTGGCCGTGTACGCGCCTCGAAGATCGGCCGGCCGGCACGCGCCGCCTGGCGGACGACCGCATCGGCAGCAAGGCCCTCGCCCATCTTCAGCAGCGCGCTGGTGAAAACCAATTGGTCGACGATATCGGCCCTGAGCGGTCCGCCAGGAATAACGTGGCCGTTGCCGACGCCGTAGCGTGCATCGACGACGACCAGCGCATAGTCGATATGGATGCGCGCGCTCTGGAAGCCGTCATCCATGATCAGGAAATCACAGCCATGCTTTTCCAGCAGAAGACGCGCGCCGGCGGCTCGGTTCGGCGTTACCGCGACCGGCGCCTGCTCGGCCAAAAGCAGCGGCTCGTCGCCGACATGCTTGGCGGCGTCGTGATGCGGATCGACGACATGCGGCTGCGCGAAGGAGCCGCCATGGCCGCGCGACAGGAAACCGGGATTGAGCTGCATGCGCCTGGCCTGCCTAGCCAGTGCGATCGCCACCGGCGTCTTGCCGGTGCCGCCGACGGTGAAGTTGCCGACGCAAAGCACCGGCGCCGCGACCTTCTCGCGCGCCGCTGACCGCATGCGGCGGCCGGCAACGAGCGCATAGATCGCCGACAGCGGCGCCAGCGCCAGCGCCCGCCAGTCCGATTCTTCCCACCAGAAGGGAGGCGCTTCGCTGGCCATCTTAGCGGCCGTTGGCGCCCTTGAGGCGCGACTTGACGACCAACGGCTGAATGTAGGGTTCGAGCGACTTCAAAGTGAGCGCCAGCGCGCCGCGCATCTCGTCGACGGTCGCCGCGCCGGCCGCCATCATCTCATGGCGAGCCACCTCGTTGCTCAACAGGAAATTGACGGCGCCGGCCAGCATGTCGCGGTCGCGCACCAGCTTGGCGCCGCCGCTGTCGAGCAGGCGCTGATAGGTCTCGCGAAAATTCTGGACATTGCGGCCGGCCAGCACCGCCGTGTCGAGCATGGCCGGCTCCAGCGGGTTCTGGCCGCCCTCGGAGGTAAGCGAACGACCAACGAAGGCGATCTCTGTCAGCCTGAGATAAAGCCCCATCTCTCCCATCGTGTCGCCGAGCAGAATGTCCGTATCGGCGGTGATTCGGTCGCCCTTGCTGCGCCGAGCGACTTTCAGGCCCATGCCGGAAATCTGCGCGGCAAGCGCTTCGGCGCGATCGGGATGGCGCGGCACGACGATCGTCAAAAGACCGTGGTGCCGCTTGTGCAGCATCGCGTGAACCTCGGCAGCGACCACCTCCTCGCCGTCATGGGTCGAGATCGCCGCCCAGGTCGGGCGGGCGCCGATCTGGCGCTTCAGCGTGTACAGCGCCCTTTCATCGGCCGGCGGCGGCGTGGTGTCGACCTTGAGATTGCCGGATACGGTGACCGGCCGGGCGCCGAGCGAGAGGAAGCGCTCGCCGTCGACATCCGACTGGGCGACGACATGGGCGAGATTCTCGAACAGCGCCTCGGCGATGTTGGCGCGCTTCTTCCAGGATTTGAATGAACGGTCGGATAGCCTGCCATTGACCAGCACCTGCGGCACACGGCGCGCGCCGAGCTCCAGGATGGTCATCGGCCAGATCTCCGATTCCGCGATGATCGCCAGATCCGGCCGCCAATGGTCGAGGAAGCGGCTGACCGCCGGCTTGAGGTCGAGCGGCACATATTGGTGGATGATGCGGTCGCCGAGCCGTTCGTCGGCAACCTGAGCGGAGGTGACAGTCCCCGTCGTCAGCACGATGTTGACGCCGTAGTCGAGGATGCTCTCAACCAGCGGCACGACAGCGATTGTCTCGCCGACGCTCGCCGCATGGATCCAGATCACCGGTCCCTCGGGGCGCTCGCGCCCGGCGATGCCATAGCGCTCGCGCCGGCGAATTCGGTCCTCCTTGCCCCTGGAGGTGCGCCAGGCGACATAGGGTCCGATCAGCGGGTAGGCGACTGCGCCTGCGAAACGATACGCCGTCAGGAAGGTGCGCGCCCAGCGCTCGCTCATTTTGAGCCATCCACGAGGCGGTAAGCCTCGGCGGTCGCGGCGTTGAGCGCGGCCGTGACCTCCTGGCGCTTGCGTTCCATTTCGGCCTCATCGGCATTGGCCGGTACGAAAACCGGCGTTCCCAGAACGATCGAGGAGCGGCCGAACGGCAGGTTGATCGTGGTCTTGTCCCAGCTGCGCTCCAGCACCTTGCGGCGGCTGGTGGCGATGGCGGCAGGCAGGATCGGGCGGCCCGAAAGCCGCGCCAGGAGAACGATGCCAAGCCCAGCGTCGCGCGGCGTGCCATGCGGAATGTCAGCGATCATGGCGACGTTCTTGCCGGTGCCGAGTGACTTTTTCAGGGCGATCAGCGCTTTGGCGCCGCCCTTGTCGCGACGCTTCGAGCCTTCGCGTCCACCCGAGCCGCGCACCGCCTGGATACCGAATTTCTCGATCATCAGAGCGTTGAGCTCGGCATCGGCACTACGCGACACCATGGCGACCACCGGCCGTCCCCTGGGATAGTAGGCCGGAGTCAGAAGATGCTGGCCGTGCCACAGCGCGATGATGGCGGGTTCGAACTCCGAGTAGGCGCCGCCCGACATCGGCGCCGATCCGTCGACGACACGGTTGGTCAGGCGGACGAGGCGAACGAACTGCGCAAACAGGCTGGCGATGGCGTTCTTGACGAATCGCGATTGCGCCAGCGGTTCGCGTATCTTGCGCCAGAATGTCTTCGAGGTGCCACCGCGGCGCCCTCTGACCGCGGACCTCGTGGCCGGTCCTTTCACGGCGTCATGATCCATCAGATGTCAACCGGCAGCCTTGTTGTCGGGGTCGAGCAACCGGTGCAGGTGAACGACGAAATAACGCATGTGGGCGTTGTCCACGCTGGCTTGGGCCTTGGCTTTCCACGCCGTTTGCGCGGATTGATAATCCGGATAGATGCCGACGATGTCGAGCGAGTCGAGATCACGGAATTCCGTCCCGCCCAGCGTCTTCAGTTCGCCGCCGAACACCAGGTGCAAAAGCTGCTTCTTGCCGTCTTCTGCGGTCATGTCGGTCCTTCACATATCGTGAGTTTGTGACAGGTCTAGACCAAAGCCGCCGACTTTGGAACCATTGATGATATGTTCAGCCGTCCAGCCCTGCGACGACGCCGGAGAGGACGGCGAGCAGTTCGCCGCTGCCGGCAACCAGCGCGCCGTGGTGGATCACTTCGCGAGCATAGCGCGGTGCGCGGCCCTTCTGGTCGAGCAACGCGCCGCCGGCTTCGCGCAGGATGAGATCCGCCGCGGCGATGTCCCAGTCATGTGCGTTGGGTTTGACGAAGGTCGCGTCGAGCCTGCCATTGGCGACCATCGCCAGCCGGTAAGCGAGCGAGGGAATATAGGGCACGCGGCTCAGCCGGCCCTGCCATTCCGCCGGCATCAGGGCGATCAACGGCTTCGGGCCGCCAATTTCGACCATCGCCGCCGGGCGGCGCACGGCAATGCGACGGCCATTCAGGAACGCCCCCTCACCCGGCAGCGCCCAATAGGTCTCCTCCGTGGCCGGACATTCGAGCACGCCGGCAAGCGTGCGGCCGTCCTCGACCACCGCGACGCTGACGCACCAGGAGCGAAGGCCTTCGAGGAAGCCGCGCGTGCCGTCAATCGGATCGACGACGAAGGTGCGGCGGGCGGCAAGCCTTGCCGGATCGTCGGCCGTCTCCTCCGACAGCCAGCCATAGTCCGGCCGCGCTGCAAGCAAAGTTTCGCGCAGATAGGCGTCGGCGGCGTGATCGGCCTCGCTCACCGGCGAGGTGCCGCCCTTCATCCACACTTGCGGATTGTTGCCGAAATAGCGCATGGCGATGGCGCCCGCCTCGCGGGCGGCGTCGCGCAGCAGCGGCAGATCCTCGCGAGCCCCGGCGGAGGTGACCTGGTCAAGCTCCGGCAAGGGTCATGCCTTCGATCAGAAGCGTTGGTGCGGCGGTGCCGAAATTGCGATCGAGATCGCTCGCCGGAACCATGTTGAGGAACATGGTCGTTAGGTTCGAGGCTATGGTCACTTCCGCAACCGGATAGGCGAGCTCGCCATTCTCGATCCAGAAGCCGGAAGCGCCGCGGCTGTACTCGCCAGTCACCATGTCGACGCCCTGGCCGAACACTTCGGTGACGTAAAAGCCTGATTTGAGCGACTTGATGAGGTCTTCGGGCGTCCGCTCGCCCGGCTCGATAGCGACGTTGGTTGATGACGGCGAGACGGAGGAGCCGTTGCGCGAGCCGCGCCCGTTGGTGGTCAGCCCCAATTCCCGCGCGACCGAGGTCGACAGGAACCAGTGGTTCAAAATACCCTTCTCAACCATGAGCAGCTTTTCGCCCTCGATGCCTTCGCCGTCGAACGGGCGCGATGCCTGCCCACGGAGCCGGAGCGGCTCGTCGGTGACGGTGATCGCCGCCGCCGCTACCTGCTTGCCCATCATGTCGCGCAAAAAGCTGGTCTTGCGCGCGACGGACGCGCCGTTGATGGCGCCGGCGAGATGGCCGGCGATGCCGCGGGCGACGCGCGGGTCGAACACCACATCGACCGGCCCGGTCGCCGCCTTGCGCGCGCCGATGCGCCGCGCGGCGCGTTCGCCAGCCTTGCGGCCGATGTCCTCGGGCGCGTCCAGGTCGGAGAAATGTTGGCGCGAGGAGAATTCATAATCGCGCTCCATGCCGGTGCCCTCGCCGGCAATGACGCTGGTCGAGCGCGAAAAGCGGGACGCGACGTAGTGGCCAACAAAGCCGTGCGAGGTGGCGAGCACCAGCCCGCCAAGCCCGGCGCTGGCGCCGCTGCCGGCCGAATTGGTAACGCCCTTGACGGCAAGGGCCGCCGCTTCCGCGGCCAGCGCTGCTTCCTTCAACTGGTCGGCCGAAACTTCCGTCGCGTCGAACAGATCGAGGTCGCGCGGCTTCTTGACCAGCAAGGCCGGATCGGCGAGCCCCTGATAGGGATCTTCCGGCGAGACTTTCGCCATCGCCACGGCGCGCTCGGCGAGCGCTTTCGGGTCGGAGGCTGCGGTTGCCGAGACGCTCGCCACCCGTTTACCGACGAAGACGCGCAGCGAGACATCCTCGCTCTCGGATGCCTCGGTGCCTTCGACCTTGCCAAGCCGCACCGAAACGCCCGTCGAACGGCCGCGCACCGCAACCGCGTCCGCGGCGTCGGCGCCGGCGCGTTTGGCAGCCTCGACCAGGGCCGCGACGCGGTCGGTCAATTTCGCTGAGTCCAGCGTATCGGTCATGCACGTAATCCTGTTTTCCGCCTGACATAAAAGGGCGGCCGCTCCGCACCATCTATTGTTCCGATGTGGCTTGTGCAATGGCAGAAGTCGCAAGCAGGATAGATCGGCCAGCAGACATCGGCTTAGGCGGCATGATCGAAGCGGTACCTCAAAGGCTGCTTCGCGCCAGGTTCGGATTGGTCGACAGCCTCTTTGATACCGTGTCTCGATCTTCAATTGCGGTAACGCCGCCTATGTCCGTTCCACTCATGATCGTCACCTGCCCAAACCCATTAAGTTAGCAATTTCTTGTGTACAATTGGAACTTTGTAGCTTGCGTTCCATTTTCAACCGCATGCGAGACTCTGTGATCCAAAGCATCAGGACTGCGGTGAACGTGTCGCCGCCGCGGTACTCGCTGGTCCTTCCCATATACAATGAAGAGCAGGTACTGCCTCGACTGATCGAGCGGATCAGCTCCCTGATCTGCCGGTTGGACGGAGAGGCTGAGGCGATCTTCGTCGATGATGGAAGCCTTGATGGAAGCGTCGAATACCTTCGGAACGTGGTCGCCGTCGAGCCGCGTTTCCGGCTGATCGAGCTTTCCCGCAATTTCGGCCACCAGATCGCGATCACGGCTGGCATGGACGCTGCCGCGGGCGATGCCGTCATCGTCATGGATGCCGACCTGCAAGACCCGCCGGAGGTGGTTCTCGATCTGGTGGCGAAGTGGAAGGAAGGCTTCGAGATCGTCTATGCCCGCCGCGTCAAGCGTGAGGGCGAATCCTGGTTCAAGCGCTTCACGGCGAGCCTCTTCTACCGCCTGCTGGAGAAGATGACGTCGGTCGACATCCCGCGCGACGTCGGCGATTTTCGCCTGGTCGGGCGCAAGGCTCTGGAAACCTTCAAGCAAATGCCCGAACACGACCGTTTCGTCAGAGGCATGTTTGCCTGGATGGGGTTCAAGCAGACGGCGGTGCCTTTCGAACGTCCCGCGCGGACCCTCGGCCAGACCAAATACCCATTCTGGAAGATGATGCACCTTGCCGTTCACGGTATCGTCAGCTTCTCCGAGAAGCCGCTGCGCATGGCGTTGTGGGGCGGATTGGCCATCTCCGCGCTTGCGGTGGTGTTCGGTGCTTACGCCATCTTCGCCTGGATTTTTGAAACCGGCATCATTGCCGGCTGGACATCCACCGTGGTGATCGTGTCGCTCCTTTGCGGCATCAATCTTTTCATGACCGGCGTGGTCGGGCTCTATGTCGGCGGTATCCACGCCGAGGTCAAACGCCGTCCGCTCTACGTGATCGACAGGGTCGCCGGCTTCGAGAAGGCGGTGCGTGCAACCACCCCGGATGAGAGCCGTCGATCGTTTCGAAAACCCAGGAACGGAGCCTCGGCTGATGGCCGAACTCTTCGACAGCTATAAATCAAATTATGGCGAGGCGGTCGCAGGATCCATCCGGTTTTCCGGCCTCAGGCACGACTTCTTTCTTATCGCCAAAGCCGACCTGCTGCGGCGTCTTGTCGTCGAGCGAAGGCTTCGGCAGGATGGTGCCGGTGTGCGGGCGCTGGATGTCGGCTGCGGCGTCGGGTCGCTCCACCCTTATCTCGAAGGCGCCTTCGAGCGCCTGGATGGCTGCGACGTCTCGGAAGAATCGATCCGGCGCGCCGGCCAGGACAATCCACGTGTGAGCTACAGGGCCTGCACCACGCCGAGCCTGCCTTATGGCGACGGCGCGTTCGATCTGGCTTTCGCCAGTTGTGTCGTCCATCATGTTCCGCCCGCCTCCTGGCGCGATTTCTTCCGGGAAATGCGGCGCGTCGTGCGGCCGGGCGGCGTCGCCTGCATCATCGAGCACAATCCCTATAATCCGCTGACGCGTCTTGCGGTGTTCCGGTGTCCGTTCGATCAGGATGCGGTCCTGCTCAACGCCGCCAAAGCAAGGTACCTTTTTCAGGAGACGGGCTTCAGGGATGTCCGATCCGAGCACTTCCTGCTGCTGCCGTCGGCCAGGCGTTTTGCCAGAAAACTCGAGCGTCTGCTCGCGCCCCTACCGTTCGGAGCCCAGTATGCGTGCAGTGCGCATGTCTGAGCGCCGTTCGACCGCCGGCGCCGGGCTGAAGCTGCTGGCGCGCTTCGGGGTGGTCGGCATCGCCGCGACAACGCTGTATACTGTCTTGGCTATCGCTTTGGTCGAATCGAGATGGATCGGCTTCTCGCCTGTCCAGGCGTCGCTTGCGGCTTACGCCGCGGCTGCCGTGTTTTCGTATCTCGCCCACAAATCGGTAACCTTCATGTCGAACGGATCGCACCGATCGGAAGCTGCGCGTTTTCTCCTGCTGACGGCGACAGGCTTCGCCGTGGCTTACGCGGCGCCGGCGCTTTTGACGGCGAAACTCGGCCTGCCGCCCATCATTGGCATTCTGGTTACATGCCTGCTTATTCCGGCGGTCAATCTGCTCATGCTCGACCGATGGGTTTTTGCGCAAAGAAGGCCCGGTCGGCAAGACGACCGCTCTACCTAATCTATCTCAATGGCATCCAGCCGGAACGACACCAGCTTGATGGAGCGCTTATAGATGTTGCTGGCGGCCGGAGTTGGCGGAATGCCGTCGAGATAATCGAAGGCAATTTCGAGTGTATCGGCCTTGCCGAGCGCCGCCGGTGGAATGACGAACGAGACCATTCGTGGTTCTTTGCCAGGTAGCGTCACCGCATGCGCCCGAACACCGTTCACCGAGATCACAACCCTCTGCGTGATCTGCGGTGGCCGAATGACGGCGGCCATTTGCAGCGTGGCTGTCAGCCCGTTGCGCAGCGGCGGTATCTTAACGCGAAGCCGCGAGGTCTCGCCTAAGGAATGAGTGCCGTCGGCAACGGGCCCCGACCAGCCGCAGACCTTTATGCCGGCTGCCTGTTTGGCGCCGTCGTTCCGGAACGATACCGTCTGGCCAAGTACGTAGCTGCCGGTCGCATCGCGATTGAGGCAGGTCGTCGTCCGATCGATGTAATAGGCGCGATAATCGGCATTAACGTTTGGATTGAGAGCAAGCGCAAGGATGACGATCTCGGACCCGGCCAGAACCGCCGCGAGCGCGTAGCCGCCGAGCGAGGCGGCGCGTCTGTAAGGCCCCAGAGTGTCAGACCAGGGCAAGGTAGCCTCCGATCCACGCCACAGTCGTGAAATAACAGGCGCCAAGGAAGAGAACCAAAGCTGCGAGCCAAATAAGCCTCGACGCCGACAACAGGACGGCGAGCATCATTGTCAGAGGCGCAAGCCCAATGACGTATCTGACCATCGAGGCCAGGTTGGTGATCAGTGGCAGGATGATGCAGAGAGCGCAAAAGAGTGCCGCGCCATATTGCCTGCGAGCCGCCAGAACGGCCGACAGTGCCAATCCGCTGATCGCAGCGAGCGCGCTCCATTGCGGCGCCGTGGGCAGCCATCCAGTGGTCGGGACGGCGGAGAGCCCGTCCCATAGAAAGACCAGCGGATTACCCGCCACCCGTCCGAACGCGCGCTGGATGTGCAAGAACGCAAAGCCGTCTCCGACGGTGAGGTACAGGAACAGGATGTAAGCGAACAAACCGGCCGGCGAGATGAGGACAGCGACCAGCAGATCCGGCCGGCCAAGCACCCAACGCGGGAAAGACAGCGTCGATCCGCCCTGCTTGCGGTGTTCCCTGAACATTTGAATGACGGTTGCAAATACGACGAAAACCCCGACCAGCCTGGTCGCCGACAGCAGCGCGGATGAAACGCCCGCGGCGAGATAGCTGGAGCGCTTGAGCGCCAGAAAAACGCATGAGGTCAGGAGCACGAAAAGAGGTTCGCTCAGGAAGGTCGTGAAGTGAAAGGAGAACGGGCCGCTGAGCAGAAACGCGCAATACAGCACATAGGCGCGCATGTTCTTCTCGAGCAGCGGCCATGCCACCAGACAGGCGGCGTAGCTGCAGGCAATGGAGGTGATGGTGGCGACCAGTATCGTAGGGAAAGGGAAAACGGACCGGATCGCCGCCACCAGCATCGGGTAGAGCGGGAAGAAGCCCCAGCGACCGACATTGCTGTGGTCTGGAATGGGAAAGCGCTCGTAACCTTGTTCACTGATGTCAATATACCAGGCACAATCCCAGCGGCAGAGCGCGCGGGCAAAAGCCGCGAAACCTGGTTCCTCCGACACCGAAGCAAATGCCGCATAGCGAATGGCGAGTCCGCTGATCACGAACAGCAACGGCACCGCTGCGACGGTCAGGACCATGGCGCGAGCGCCAGCGCTCGGACGCGCCACATCTTCGAGCGCCAACTCTGCCTCCACCCATTCAAGTGGCTGGCGCCACTCTCCCCTCTAAACTAGCGCCGTCGGGGCAAATTCAAGACATCCCTTTCGTCGGCGGCATCATCTTCGTCTCCGGATCACGAGTCTTTCAGCCAGACGAGCATCTCGCCGGGATCGCGGTTGTCCCAGGCAAAATAGGGCACGGCGGTGACTTTTGCTTCCTCAACCGCGGGCGGTTCGGTGCGGTACAGTCCGTCTTCCCAGTTTTCAAAGGTCTCTTTTTTGGCGACGGCTGAAAGCGTGACGACGCCACCCAGAAGGTTGGGCTCCTCACGCGCCTCGATGTCTGCCGTGCGTGGCAAGGCGATGCGGTGCAGCTGGCCGGCATTGTCAGTCTCCTCGACGCAATAGATCAGCGGACCCCGCGCAAGCGCGACGCGGCCGATATCCTGCCGCACCTGCGGGTTGGCATAGAGGCGGTCGACCGCCATTTCGAGGTCGAGCTCGACCTGGTCGCCCTTGCACCATTCGCGGCGGATCGCGGCATAGCCGTCGCTGGTGACAGCCTCCAGATCGACCGCTTCCCCGTTCACCTTGAGCGTCGCCTTGCGGCACCAGGCTGGCAGGCGCAGGTACAAGGTGAATTCGGTCGGCGCCTCGGGTTCGACGCCGATCGAAACCGCGCCGTCCCATGGATAATTGCTGGTCTGGATCAGCTCTATTTGCGTCCCTGCGATATCGAAACGAGCCGTACTGTTTCCATAGAGATGGACGGCCAGTGCATCGTCGGACAGACTGTAAAAATAGCTGCCGATCGAGGCGACCATGCGGCCGATGTTGGGCGGGCAACAGGGGCAGCGATGCCATTTCCAGCGGTTGTGCTTCCCCCGGCTTTCCAGCGGATTTTCGTAGAAGAACAGCGAGCCGTCGAGCGAAAGGCCCGAGATCGAGCCGTTGTAGAGCGCCCTTTCCATCATGTCGGCGTATCGTGCATTGGGGCCCATGCCGAGCATGCGGCTCGCCCAGAACACCAGTCCGACCGAAGCGCAGGTCTCGGCATAGGCGGTTTCATTGGGCAGATCGTAGTCGGCGGTAAAACCCTCATTGTGCGACGACGGTCCAAGACCGCCGGTGATGTAGAGGTTCTTGGTCGTGAGATCGTCCCACAGCCGGTCGAGAGCCACCCGCAGCGTGTCGTCGCCATATTCGGTGGCGACGTCGGCCATGCCCGAATAGAGATACATCGCCCTGACCGCGTGGCCGACGACCTTGTCCTGTTCACGCACCGGCTTGTGCGACTGGCTGTATTCGTAGGTCTTGAAATGATAGGCCTTCGGGTCGGCGCCGCGGGCACGCGCCTCCTCGTCGAAGTAATGCGGCTGCTGGCCACGCTGGTCGATAAAGTATTTGGCGAGATCCATGTACTTTTGCTCGCCGGTGACGCGCGCGAGCTTGACCAGCGACAGCTCGATCTCCTCATGGCCGCAATAGCCCTTCTTCTTGCCGGGCTCGGGGCCGAAGGTCTCGGCGATATGGTCGGCATAGCGGCACATGATGTCGAGCAGCTTGCGTTTTCCCGTGGCCTGGTAGTAGGCAACCGCGCCTTCGATCAGATGGCCGGCGCAATACAGCTCGTGACAGTCGCGCAGATTGGTCCAGCGCAGGCCCGGCTGGATGCGCTGGTACCAGCTGGAGAGATAACCGTCGGGCTGCTGCAGCTTGCCATACATATCGATGACGGCGTCGATCTTCTTCTCCAGCGCGTCATTGCGGCGGCGATAGAGCGAGTAGGCGGCGGTCTCGATGGTCTTGCCCCAATCGCTGTCCCAGAACATCTGCGTCGTCACCGTAGATCCTGTGAACTCGTTGCCGGCGGTGGCTGCCTCGTCCGGCGAGGGTGAGTGAAACGGAATGACGACGCCCGGCGATGGCCGGTCCGGGTCGATCTGCTCGAGCATGCGGGCCTCGACGCAGCGGTCATAGAGGATATCGGCGGTCCTGGTGGCGACGGCATCGACACGGTCGCCCCAGAAGCCGCGCACATCGACCTGCGGCACGGGCAGCGGACGGAAGGCGAGCTTCGGCTTGCCCGACCTGCCGGTTTGGCCCGGCGTGGCGCCCTGACTGACGGATTGCGATGCTGTCATCAATTTACTCCGGTTCGATTCGATTGGTCACTTCACGGCCCCTGCCATGAGGCCGCGGATGTAGAAGCGCTGCAGCAGCAGGAAGAGCACCAGGCATGGCACCATCATCACGGTGACCCCGGCCTGCACCGCACCCCAGTCGATGGCGCCGAAGCGGCCGGACTGCAGCGCCGTCATCATGATCGGCAGCGTGAACTTGGACTGGTCGGTCATCAGCACCAGCGCTGCCAAAAACTCGTTCCAGGCGCCGAGGAACGCGAACAGCGCGATGGTGACGATGCCCGGCCAGACCAGCGGCAGCATTACCCTCAAGAGCATGGTGACATTGTTGGCGCCGTCCATGCGGGCGGCTTCCTCGATCTCGCGCGGAACGGCGTCGAAGGCGTTGCGCATCATGAAGATCGAGAACGGCAGCTGCAGCGTGACATAGACGCAGACCAGCCCGGTCAGCGTGTTGTGCAGGCCGATCTTGGTCAGCACCAGGAAGATCGGCGTCAGGATCGACTGGAACGGGATCATGATCGTCGACAGGATGAGGACGAAGAGCAGGTTCTTCAGCGGAAAGCGAAAGCGCGAGAAGCCGTAGCCGGCCAGCACGCTGACGATCACCGACAGCACCACCGTCATGACAGAGACATAGATGCTGTTTTGCGCCGGCAGCCAGAGCCCGTCGCCGAACGTGTTGAGCGTGGCGTAATTCTCGACCGAAAAACCCGTCGTCGGCCAGGGCGGCAGCGGCGGCTGACGCGACTCCTGCGCCGGCTTGAACGCCGAAAGCACGGTCCAGACGATCGGCGCCAGGAACAGCAATGAGGCGATGATGCCCGTCGAGTGCTCCGCAATCTGCATGCCGATACGGCGTTTGCGGCTCCTTGCCTGCGCCATCAGTCAACGCCCTCCGGTTGGCGCAGCAGCCGCAGCTGGATGAGGCTGAGCGCGACCAGGATGACCAGCAGGATCATCGACAGGGCGGCGCCATAGCCGAGCTTGAACGACACGAACGACTGGTTGAAAATCCAGTAGACGGCAGTCAGCGTCTGGTTACGCGGCCCGCCGCGCAGGATGATGTAGAACTGGTCGAAGGCGAGCACCGAGCCGGCAACCGACAGGATCAGCGCCAGCGCCAGCGTGCGGCGCATCAGCGGCAGGGTGATGGCGCGAAACCTCGCCAGCGGCCCTGCCCCGTCGATCATCGCCGCCTCCTGCAGATCCGGCGGGATGGATTGCAGGCCGGTCATCAGGATGATCATGGTGAAGCCCGCCACCTTCCAGACGACCATGGCGATGATCGACCAGAACGCGGGCTGGAACGTCGCCAGCAGATTGACCTTCTTCTCGGTCAGGCCGAGTTGGAAGGCGGCCGGGCTGAACAGGCCGGAATCGACATTGAGCAGCCACGACCAGAGCAGGCTGGCCGAGGCGAACCCGATGACGGCCGGCATGAAGAAGGACGTCCGGTAGAAGCCGGTCAGCGGCCGCGGTCTTTCGATGAACAGCGCCAGCGGAAAGGCGACGGCGAAGATCGCGATGGTGACGATCACCGTGTAGTACCCGGTGAATTTGAGTGCGTTCCAGAACCTGGTATCGCGCAGGATCGCCCAGTAATTGTCGAGGCCAATGAAGGAGTGCGCACCCATCAGCGGCCAGTTGTGCAGCGACATCCACGCGGTCATGCAAAGCGGGATGATGAAGAAGACGACGACAAGCGCCACGGCCGGCGCGACATAGAGCAGGCCGATCCACTGCCGGCGGCCGGCGCCGACCAGTTTGCGGCGGCGGGCGGGGGTGGAGATTGCTGCGATGGAGGTCATGGCTGGCCGCTCCCCTTTCCTTCTCCCCTTGTGGGAGAAGGTGGATCGGCGCGTAGCGCCGAGACGGATGAGGGGTGTTGGACGGAGTGCTGTCGGAGCCAAGCTGGAGCACCCCTCATCCGTCGCCTTCGGCGACACCCTCTCCCACAAGGGGAGGAGGGGGAGCCAACGGTGGTTGCTGCGATCAAACTCATGGCTGTTTTTCCGTTAGCGCTACGTCCCCCTCCCCCTTGAGGGGAGGGTCCGGCCGAAGGCCGGGGGTGGGGTCGCCCGCGAAGCGCGCCGACGCAAAAGAACGTCGAGCACTGCCGAGGCGACCCCACCCGGACCTGCGGTCCGACCTCCCCTCAAGGCGGAGGTAAGGGTGCTGCGGGTGGGGTCGCCTGCGAGGTGCGCCGACGGAAAAGAACGTCGAGCACTGCCGAGATGACCCGGACCTGCGGTCCGACCTCCCCTCGAGGGGGAGGTAAGCCGGCGCTTACTGCTGCGGCGCCGAGTCAATGATCGACTGCATGGTTTCCTGCGCGTTGGCGATGGCGCCATCGACGTCTTCGCCGAAGAAAACCTCGTTGACCATCTGGTTCCAAGGACCGTTGGCGGAGTTGATCAGGTCGTTGAACACCACCGAATAGGGCGTGCGGCCCTTGGCCATGGCCTCTGCGGCGATCTTGTAGCGCGGGTCGAGATCCCTGAGCGCCTCATTGGCGATGTCGCCGCGCACGGGAAGGCTGCCGTATTTCGCCAGTATGGTCTGGCCCTCAAGCGAATAGGCGAAATCGAGGAACTCCTTGACCACCGCGACCTTCGTGGTCCCCTTGGTGACGACGAAATTATCGCCGCCGGCAAAGGACGACCAGCCGCCATCCTTGCCAGGCAGGAAGGTGACGCCATAGTCGATGTCCGGGTATTGGGTGTTCAGCGCGCCGATGGCGAAGGCGCCGGAGGGCGAGATGCCGATATTGCCGGCGGCGAAGGCGGCAAAGAAGTTGGAGCCGGTGTCGGTCTGCGCGCCTGCCGGCACCAGATCCTTCTTGACCATCGACCGGTAGAGGTCGATGGCACCGCGCAGCTGCGGGCTGTCGAGCGTCGCCTTCGAGCCGTCCTCGGTGAGGATGTCGCCGCCCGAGGCCCAGATCAACGGCGTGAAGGTGAAGATGTTGCAGCCGCCGCAATTGCCGGAGAAATAGAAGCCTTTGATATCGCCGCCAAGCGCGTTGACCTTTTCGGCATAGGCTTCGATCTCGGCCCAGTTGGTCGGACCCTTTTCAGGGTCGAGGCCGGCCTGCTTGAACAGTTTTTTGTTCCAGATCAGCACCGAGCTATCGGCGGAGAACGGCAGCCCGTAGATGCGGCCCTTGTAGGTGCCGGTTTTGACATGCGCCGGCGACAGGCTGTTGAAATAAGGCAGCGACTTCGCCCATTCGGTGATGTCTTCCAGCTGGCCGGCGGCAGCGAAGGACGGCGTGTAGATCAGGTCAAGCGAGAGCGCATCGGGTGCTGTGCCGCCGGCGGCGGCAGCGCCATATTTCGGGATGATCTCTGCATTGGGGATGATGTCCAGCTTGACCTGGTTCTCATGCCCCTTGTTGAAGGCATCGACGATGCGCGGCATGAAATTCGAGCCGTCGGCGCGGACCCAGATGTTGGCGGTCTCGGCGGCAGCGGACGGTCCGACTGTTGCCAGCGCGCCCAATACGCTCGCGGCAAAGGCGAGCCCGGTAATGATGGTCCTCATGTTCTCCTCCTCATGGTTCTTTTTCCTGCGACCGCGCTCCCCGCGCGGTGTTTTTGTTCAGCCGCCCGGCGGACGGCCGCATGACTGACGTACCACCAGCCGGCACGGCAGTTTTCGGATGCCCGGCTCGGCGGGTTCGCCGCCGACGAGCGAAAGCAAGGTAAGCCCGGCCTCGCGCCCGAGTGCCGTCAGGTTCATGTCAACCGAGGTCAGCGGCGGGCGGGTTGCCTCGGCCACGATCTGCCAATTGTCGAAACCGATGACGCCGACATCGTCCGGCACGCCAAGCCCGCGCTCGCGCAGCGCATCGATGACGCCGCGCGCGATCTGGTCGTTGCCGCAAAAGACGGCATCGGGCTTTTCGCCCTTACCGTTAAAGAGCTTTGGGCCGTCGAAGAGCTTCTTCACCGCCTCGTGACCCCACGCTTCCGACCACGATCCGAGCGATGGTTCCATGACCGGCAAGCCTTTCTCGGTCAGCACGTCACGATAGGCCTGTGCCCGCGCGTGCACCACCGCGAAACTCGCCGGTCCGGTGACATGGGCGATGCGCCGCCGCCCAAGCCGCCAAAAGTGCTCGACCGCTAGGCGCGCGCCGCCGGCATCATCCGAGACGAAAGCGACGGCGCCGGGGTCGGGCTGGGTGAAAGCGTAAATCACGGGAACGCCGAGATTGGACAGGTCGACCGGCAGGTGGCGGTCGATGCGCTTGCCGGTGGCGATGATGCCGTCGACGCGCTTGTCGAGCATGGCATCGACATGGAGCTGGCCAAGGCGCTGGTCGTCCTCGACATTGCACAAAAACACCGAGACGCCCTTGTCGACCAGCGCATCCGAAATGCCCGACATGACCGGCAGCGAAAAGCGGCCATAGGTATCGTTGGTCAAAAGCCCGACGGTAAAACTGCGCCGGCGCAATAGGCTCTGCGCCAGGCTGTTGGGGCGAAAGCCAAGACGCTGCGCCGTCTCGCGAATACGCTCGCGCGTCTCGGCAGTCATCCGCCCCTGCCCGTTGAGCGCCTTCGATGCCGTGGCGACGCTGACACCGGAAAGCGCTGCCACCTCGCGGAGGGTGACAGGCTTGGCAAAAACGGGCGTTGGCTGAACGTCGGACGCCATGATTCTGGTGTTGATACTCCATTTTGAGAAAAGCTTTTCTCTTATGTCCCGTTTGGGCCTCGACGGGTGAGGTCAGCGGAGATTGGCCAGCTGGGAAAAGGTTTTCTCAGAGAGGAAATTAGGCGAAGAATGCGGTGATGGCAAGAGGGATAGATGTGGTCTTGGGCGTGTCCGAGATTTCTTGCTAGATGCCGTGATCTACGGCCGATTTGCGCCATGAGTTGCCATCGCCGCGCCAATCTCCGAATGTCGCGTTAGGGGCCGTTAGCGGACTGGCAGCTTCAGACCTCAGATCTTTAATAACGGACCTTCAGGTCGGTTCGACTATCGTCGTGGCGTGACCCATCGGAGACCTTCGGTTCCGACCTTTCGAATGGCGGCAATGCGCCGCTTCTTCGCCGTTCCTGAACGGCGGCGGCTTTCCTAGAAACGGCCATTCGGTCACATGCACCCTCGTAACGCCGCACGTTAATCGTGGTCGGACCGACCCGCGAGAAATCTCACAGGTCCGGTGCCCCGCCATCGGCGTGCCGTCGGGCGTATAGACCGCTGCGATGTCAGTGATTGAACCGATATCGACGGTGAGTACGCCGCCGTCGGGTAGCGGGCAGGTTCTGGAGTGCTAGGGTTCAACCCAGCATAGTCCAACAAGCATCGGCGAGGGAACGTGGCGCAGGATTGTCGAGAACTTCGCAGCCGGCCAACGTGTGCGGCTCAAGCAGATGCATGAAACGGAGATAGGACGTAAACCGAGCCGCCCTTCCGAAGGAATGGCAGCCCAGCCTTGGCAGGTAATGGTGGATGATGGGCGGCGGTGATGTTTTTGCGCTGCCCGGGCTGCCTCTATAACCCGCGCTTAGCCTCAGGTCCCATCTGCGTCAGTTCAGTACTGAAGTCAGTCAAATTCGAGAGTCGAACTTAATTACTAGGTAGGCAGATTGTGCGATGAAGGGGCAAAACTATTAGGTCCACTTGATGCATGCTCCAATAGCTTTAACACTTGAACCGGTTCCGGCGACCCTTATGTCGGCCTTTTTTTGAAACGGCATTTCCAGCAGTGTAGCGTTGGGGCGGCTTTCCGGCTACGCGTCTATCAGACCCAATACACGGTCGGCACGACCTGGTCGGCGGCGGCCGAACTGACGGTCACGGACGATTTCGCCCCACTGTCGGCGCCACGCCGGTCGTCAACACCATGAAGGGCGACAAGGGCGAAGTCCTCGCCGAGGAGGCCCATGGCGTCGACGAGCGCTGCTCGGCGGTCTATTTCAGCAACGCCTTCATGAACTTCGCGGCTTCCAGCGACGCCAAGATGGCCGACGCTCACCACACCATTCCAAACTTCGCTTTCGGCCACGCCGCGCGCACCAGCGGACTGCGTCCGACGCCTTAGCCGCATGGAGGGGACACGAGCATGTTCGACCTGAAAAAGGACGTCGACAAGTCCAAGGGAGTTTCGCCTTACGCGAGCGAACACTACGGCGTTTACCAGCCGTTACTGGGCTGGCAGTCCAACCTGACCAAGAAGTGGCTCGGCAAGGGCGGAGCGCTGTTCGATCCCCAGGTCAAGCGGGTGCTCGACGGGCGCATCAAGCCCGGACCAACCGACGTGGCCAACTCTCACCCTCTCGAGTTCCTTGCGCAACCGATGGAACCAGGTTCGGGCAGGTCGCCGTCCAAGGTCCTGGTCACCAAGGACTTAGGCGCCGAACTCGTGGGCCTCATCGCCGCCCGCGTGCAAGCCTTCGTCGATGTTCACGCCGGTAAGCTTCCCAACGGAGCCGAATGGACTCAGATCATCGACATCAACAACCTGATGGACGCGAACGCCGGCGACCTGCGCATAGTCAACGACATCCATCGCAAGCGCCTGTTCGACCAACTGCTGCGCGACGCCGACGGCCAACAACCGTCGGAAACGGCGATGGCCATCGCCAAGCAGACGCAATTGCACCTGATGCAATACGAGTCGCAGATCGCTTCCTTCCTGGTCGCGATGGCAGAGGGGCAGGGCGGCCTCGATCCAAACGGTCTCCTCGCCTTGTTCAGCGTTCAGGTCGCCCCCACTTTGGACGAAATCTTGCGGCCCGCCGATCCGCTGGCCCACATCAATCCGAGCGACGCGACCGGGTCGCTCAGTCCGGTCGGGATGGTGCACCTGTTCCGTCAGTATTTTTTCGATCTCGGATCGTTCCTTGGCGAGCCGGTGGAGCATGTCTGGCTAGCGCCCGGGACCACGCTCGAACTGGTCGAGGTCAGCACGCGTAGGGTCCTCGTCGAGAAGATGCTGGAAACAGCAAGCGAAACGACCACGCGCGGTGAGACCGCAAGCACCCAAAAGGATGAGCTGGCCGACTCGATCAAGTCCGAGAATGGCAGCAATGTTAAGCTTGGCGTGACCAACACCAATACCGTGAATTACGGCGTCTACCAGGGCACCGTTTCGGCGACGTTCGGCATCGAGAGCACCCGCAAGGACGCCCGCGAGCAAAGCCACAAACAATCGCGCGAGCAGAGCGAAAAGCTTTCGTCGGAAATAAAAAACAATTTCAAATCGGTGTTTCGCACCGTCACCGAGACGACCGACATGCGCAGCCGTCGCTATGTCCTGCAGAATTCATCGGAAAAACTCGTCAATTACGAACTCCGCCGAAAAATGCGGCGGGTCGGCGTGCAGATGCAGGATATTGGCAGCCGGCTCTGCTGGCAGATCTTTGTCGACGACCCCGGCGGAACCGTCGGCCTTTCGGAGCTGGTGCACTTCGCCCAGTCGCCGGACTTCTCGAGCCTCAAGGACCCTGCCGACGTGCCGGCTCCTGCTAACATTACCAAGAAGGTGGTTATACCTATCCCTTATTTGCCAATTCTAGACTACATGGATACTTCATCGACTTACGAGTACGCCTATGAGGAGACAATAAACAGTCAGTATAAAGGAAAACATCTCAGCATCATAAAGGGCAACGAGAACGACGACGATAGCCAGTCCATATTCGGACCGTTCACTTTTACATTCGATCCGCCGGCACCGGGATATGTGCTGACAGAGGATGTACGGGTGCTCGGTCCACAGGGCGCCAAGATCGCACAGGTCAAATCCGTCGCCGTTAACACTGCCGCGAACAGCGTCACACTGATTATGCAACAGGTCAATTACGGCTCTGAAAACGTCGTGAACCTGGATGTCGAACTTGTATTTGCTCCAGGCGCGATCGCGAATGCGGATTATGAAACCAAGAAAAAACTCTCACTGGCCAAGTACGATGCCGACAAGGAAGCGCTCGCCAGGCGCGCTTTCGCTGATGATGTGCGTTCGAGGATCAAGGACGCCGCCGGTATCAAGCCCCGGCCATCGTGGGACTTACGCGAGGAAGAACGAACAATCGTCTACCGCAAGCTGATCCAGCGACTGATGCTCGATAGCTGGAAACTACCGGACACCGAGGCGAACCGAAGGCTGAGCCACGTACGCTCCGAACTCGTGCGCGCGATATTCGATGTCGACGCCATGCTCTACTTTGTCGCCCCGGAATGGTGGATGCCCCAGCGGCGGCTCGGACAGTTGAACCTCGATCAGACCGTGGCTGGAAAACCATATGCCGTGAAGACGGACGACGTGCTGTCATGGGGCGGAGTCCATCGTCAGGACAACTACCGGATCACCGAGGATTCCACGCCCGCCAAACTCGGCAGTTCGTTGGGTTGGCTAATGCAACTCGACGGGGACAACCTCCGCAATGCTTTCCTGAATGCCCCTTGGGTCAAGGCGGTGATCCCGATCCGGCCGGGACGGGAAACGGCTGCGCTGAACTGGCTTCGTGCCATCGAGGGCCATGAGAACGATGGATGGGACTCGCCCTATCTCGGTGCGGCAGCAAGTGACGCCGAGTTCGCCGGCAAGACAATCGGTGAAGTGCTCACGATCATCGCTGATCGGATGTCCGCCACGGTGGATATCGAAACCGTTTTGGCGTCGGACAAGGTTTTCGAAACCGGCTTCGATCCCCTATCGGGCGGCTTCGACGCGGCACTACCAGCAAACGAAGTGTTCAGCCAATGGATTACGGTGCTGCCCACCGAGCAGATCGTCGCCGCCGAATACGTACCGACCTTGACACTGGACATTTGATTCAGGGGTTACGTCCGATCAAGACGGGACAAAGCTTTTCGGATAACTCATACTAGGCGGCGTGGACAAATTGGCTAGGCAGGGTCGCTGGCGGCAGTGAGGACTCCTCAATCGCGCTTGCCACTGTCTGCCAGGTTTGAGGGGGGGTGGACCGCGAGGAGGCACACCTCAGCAACGTCTCACGGCAGCGCAAACTGGGCTGCATGGCCGAAAGCGACGGCAGGGACCGTGTGGTGAGCGTCGTAAGGGCTTGGCCTTAATGCTTGGTTTGAGAATCCCACCCAGGTCGCGTTTTTGTCGGCACTGGTGCCTTCCTCGATATAGACGCCGTTAAAAGGAGGTGCGGGACTCGATGTTATTCTGGATGCTTCGACAAGGCTCCTAGGCGCGGTCCTCATGCCTTCGCCTGAGTGATAGGAGCGGACGCGCCGGCGGTCCTGCTTTAGCCAATTGCGGAGAGTATTCAGGTGGCGTCCGGCACCCTCTCCGTTATCGGCGACGCCATCAATGTCCCAGATTTCCCGCCAACTTTCGACGAGTGTGGCCTCTGGGGATGCGAATATTTTTGGGTCATAGAGTTTGTCGTTGATCTGGCGCGGTGTGCAGAGATCCAAAACACGGTCGATTCCATTGCTGAAGCCTGAGACAGTGAGGGTCCAAGAGTTGGGAATCCGCTCATTATTGAATAGGCCCTCTTTCGGAAAAATGGATACCCGGCCGGCGTCGAGCGAAACGCGCGCCGTGGGGGCGACACGGCTAGATACGAGTTGTCGCGCATAGAGGTAACGAACGACTTCTTTAGTAAGCCGGGTCAACCCTGCCTGGGTGCCGAGAGGGCCCCAGTCCATGCTGGGGTGAATGGGGAATATCACAATAGGATTGCGACCTGCGGCCTGGAGTTGAGGGATTATTTTGTAGCCAGCCAATAGGTAGTTGATGGCAAGGTAGGCGTAAGGCTGGACAATTTCCTTTGCTATCGTAGGTTTGGCGGACACATCGGGACTCGGAAAGTAGGGGTATCGCGAGAGGAATGGGTAAGAGTCGGCGGGGTAGTCCGTGGGCTTCGTTGGCGGAGTGTAGAATACGATAATCTGCGGGGTGTTGCCGAGAACAGCGCGCGGTGCCCAAACTGCGATAAGAAAACGCGGTCCGCGCGTAGCCGTTATTGTGGTTTCAAACCCGAATTCAAGAAAAATGAGATTGCCGGTGCCTTCGTTCTGTACGCCCTTGACGTCGAAGGGGTAACCTGTGGGCGCGTTGGTATCGAAGAACACAGGATTCCTGAGAAGGTTGATCGCGGGATTGCTAAGCCAGGCTCCGTAGTAGATCCACCCCTGTCCTGGTTCACAGAGCAGTGCGTTGGGGTTTTCCTTCACGGTTTGATCGGGCGGGATGAAGCTAGTGGGGGCGAGCCTGACTGTCCCGTCTACAACGTCCACAACAATGGTCTCGCCCTGCATACTGATCGCTGCCGCCCGGGAATCAGCCAGCCACTGGTCGCCGACCCTTCGAACGTTGAACGTCTCCCCAGAAAATCCGGGGGCGCCGGCCCCGACCGTAAGATTGACCGCGTTGTCGATGATGGGAAGATCGGTTGGGACACCAGGAGCAATCCTGGCGAAAGCTGGAACCGCAACAGCACCTTGCGATGGGCGGCTATTGTAACGGGCAACGAACCATTGAGGGGTGTATTCCCTTCCATTCACATCTCGCACGTGTACGACGAGGCGGGTTATGGCACAGCACTCCAGGATATCATTCCCCTAACTCGACGATCATTAGGGTGGAGGCGGAATTGGAGGTGAAGCCGATCCCGTTCCTCCAGGTGCCAGTTGTCGGCCCGTCCTCGGGTCGTACTGCACGGGAACGGGTACTACTTGGTCTGTCGGCAGGACCTCGATCCACTGGCTGCATATTTCGAACGGATTTTCGGTGATCGCCTTGAAGCCGCCCTTCAGCGGGTAGAAGCCGTGCTCGAACACCTTCTCGACCGGTGTCGCCGACAGGCGCTTGTTTGCGGCCATGTCCCCCTCCGTCTGAATCTAATCAAAGCTATCATTTAGCTCGGACCGAGTCATGCCGCTCCACGCACTAACTTAACAGATGCTAAACAATTGGGAGAATCGTCAAAATACCGAGCACGACCGAAGCAACCATCTTCCTCGTTGCGGCGGCACATAGTCTTAAGGCCTCGCAGCAGCACCGTCCTGACCAGGCAAGTTTTAGGAGGCAAAGTCAGCGGACCCTGCCTCCATTCACCGATCAATCGGCGAGCGCCTCCTCCACCAAATCGCGTGCCCGTTCCAGTTCATCCCGATCAAGCGTCGCGATGAAGCGGGTAAGCAAGTCTTCCCCCGGCAGATTCTTTGGCGAACCTCGGTCCGATCGACGATGGGCTCTATGCCAGTGCGCGAGCATCCGGAGGTGCGATCTATCCAGATGGATTTGCCGTCATTGGCAGAGCGGAGAACCTCGAGAACGTTCATGCGTTGGGCTGGGATCCGAACAATCACCGCATCGGTGACCCCGAAAAGACTATCGTGCAGCAAGTCGAGAACGAACAGCCGACGCAACTGCAACAGGCTCTTAAGGGTTGGAACCTCGAAGAGCCTAGCGAGAAATCCAACAACCTCTTCGGATTGCGCTTCGCACCGCAGACTGAACTAGTGTAGACGGCTCGTTATAAGAAGCTTCGAATCCTTTGAACAATCCGCAATTTTTCAGATGTGCGCTCGCCATTTGTTCTTGAGGCCGCATAGTCGCACTATCGAAGCGACCTTTTTGGCAATGGCAACTTGGCTATCTAATGTCCTGAAAGAGGACCGACCGCAGTCGGTCCCCTTTCGGACGTTCGGAGGCGAAGGCGAACACCTCCCGCACGAGGCCGAGCAAGAGGCAATCCGAGAAATGGTCGCGTTCCGGGCTCCGGAAAGCCCCCTGAGCGACATGGCCGACACTGCGCGCGGGCCGGAAAGCGAAAATGGGGCCATGGTTCTGATCAGCAAGTTTTGGTAATGAGATCAACGGAAAAACGTGACAGCAGCATCAAATCCGTTCCCAAATCGCTTTCGCGAATTCGCCATACAGAGGGGCCCACGGACATTTTCCATAGTGGGAATAGTCTTCCAGGATTTCGGCTCCCGGTCCGATATCATGAAGCGCTAAGCTTTGAAGTTTGGTTGGGTCGTCGACGGAGTTGGGGGTGAATGAATGGTTGGTGAATTGTGCTCCATCCAGGATCAAAATAAGCCGGTTAAGACCACTCGGGTAGTAGCTATAATGCAAAATGGCGTCCAAAAGCCCATTGACAAGAACGGTACGGGGCAAGGAGTCAATAGCTTCGTAATGATCTCGCTCTATCACCAGCACATCTTGCGAACGCGCCTGCCACCAAACTGTCCCCTTAGGGATGAGTCGTCTCGCGAACACACCCCAACCATGCAAGGCGCTAGCGCGAACTTCCGTCAGCTCGCTAAAAGGATTATGGGCAAAAACAATTTCGTTTTGCATCAGCAAACTCCTGCGTAACGGATGGTTCGTTGGACTCGGGAAATCGACGATGCGGCTCTACTATCGTAATTAGCATCTTGCTCCGAAGGGAAGGCTTGTGTGATGCATCATTACTGTATAGCCGCTTCGGTCGGGATCATGCCGTCGATAAACCGACGCTTCGGGTCAGAGGATCATGTGCAGCACCCTTTGTCAAAGGCCGCTCCGCTTCACCTTCTGCCTCTCTCGAGGTCAGCACCTGTTCCAGCCGCGCCCGTAGGTGCGGTGCACGTTCGAGCAGATATGAAAACTGTTCGCGCTGCAGCGACAGAAAGGTGCATGGGGTGAGCGTTTTCACACTCGCGGTGCGAGTGACATTTTTAAGCAGTGCAATCTCGCCAAAATAGTCGCCGTCCCTGAGCAGGGCAATCCGTGTTTGTTCAGGCGTACCTTCGGCCATTGCAATGTCGCGGAGGCTGGTGATGCCCGCTCTCTGCAATGACCCGATGATCGGCATGACGGTTTCAGCAAAGCGATCGGCAGCACGCGTCAGAACGTCGCGTCCTGTTGCCGGCCGGCCGCGGTCCGTTTGGCTTATCGTCGGCTTTCTTGCTGCTGTCCGCGCGTTTCGCACGATCCTGCCGAACCTGCCGATCCCCCTCGGGTATCGGAAGCACCGCCTTTTCGGTGAATTCCCCATCCAATCCGACCGGCCGCCGCAACACGACGCCTGGCATGGCTATCGTCGCTGCCACCACCTTGGGGTCTTCAGTCTGTTTCGCGAACCCTCGTTTGAAGATGTCGGGGTCCGCCCCCCAGGCCTCGGCGGCAGCCTTCATCGACGGTGCGGCAACAGCAAGATCGAAGAAGCCGATGGAGGTCTGATAGACTTTGAGTTTCTTCGCCATCCAATAGAGACCTCACACACACACCACGTGTTGGATTGCGCTGCCGGCGGACCTTTGCGCCCGTGGGGGGAACTGAAACAGCGCTACCGGTGCAGAGCAATCACGGCAAGGGCCTTGAGGTCAAAAGGTGACCACCAAGGCCGGCACGCGCCGCAATCGGTTCCCTCACCGCACTGCTCGACGTTGCCGTGCTGAAAAAAGGCACTGCGTCGGCAAGCGAAACAGTTGGGATCGATCGACCTGGACCACTGCCGAGGTCAGATGACGACGGCAGCGTTCAAGAGTAGTTGTCCGATTGCCTCGAAAGTTCGACGTTCGTATCGGGTCAAAAGCCGACAATTGGCTGGCGGGCCGCTCGTGCTGATGTTGTGGCTAATTAAACGGCGTCGAGCGATGGCGTTCCGAAACGTCCGCTTTGCGCCGCGCAACGGACATTCCGATTACCTGAAAATCACTGCAATCCGCGCGATTGGGCTGTAGAACTGGATTCCAGCAACCCACTCTTTGCTGACTTCGCTGTTTGCAGGTCATGGAGTTTCTGGTTCGCGGCACGGAGTCTTCCACCCAACACCCGGCAGATCTGCAGCAGAATACCCGGCCGCTGCCGGGCAAGGTCCTCGAAATGCGAACGCTCCAGCACAAGGCAGCTTGCGTACCCGACCGCAACTATATCCGCCGAGCGCTCACCTTCGCCGAACAGCGCCATCTCTCCGAACATCGAGCCGGGTTTCAGCGTTGCAAAGTCGGTGAAGCCCGAAGGACCGCGCTGTCTCACTTTGACTTCGCCTTCAAGGAGGACAAAAAGCTCCTCGCCATGCGCGCCCTGCTTGACGATAACCTCGTCGGATAGGTAGTCGGTGCGCTTCATGACCTGTTGCACTGCATACAAATCGTCGAGCGAGCAGCTTTCGAAAATTGGCACATTGCGCAGGAAAAGCAGGCGGTCGAGCAAACCGTGTTCGGCATTCGTCATATCGGACTCCAATGATCGTGCAGCCACAGCGGCCCGGCGTAGCCAGGGCAACGAGGAGGTGCTCATGGCATCGAGCACGGTTTTGAGAGGCAGGGTCTTGCCACGCTTGGCCGTATCACCGTCAAGCAGTGGGATGAGCGGCGTCACCAACCGCCGCTGGTCGACGGCGGTAATTGCCTCTGCCGCGCGAGCACGCATACGCTCGTCGCGGGCGCTCAGGAAGCGCCGGATATAGCTGACCGTCTGTTTGTGGCCGAGGGCAGCAAGCGTCACCAGGACCTCGTCGATCGCGGCCTGATTGGCCTCTGCCATTGCAATTCTGGCGATCGCAGCCCAGGCGAGATTGCTGTCGGGCACTGCCTGACGCCATTGGCGATACCTGTCAATACGGGGGAAGGCATCTTTCTGCAGATAGCTGAACAGGGCTTCGGTGGCGCCTACGTGGCCGAGCACCTCGATGACGGCGAGGCGGACGGATGGATTCTCGTCTCGCAGCATAGGCAATACCGCTGCCACGGAATCCTTGCGGGCGACCAATGCCGCGATTGCGACGCGGCGTACCGATTCATCCCGATCCGTCAGCCCGACAGCGATACGCTTCGCCGGCCAGCCTCCTCGCACCGCCAGTTGATAACCAATCACTCGTCGTCCCGTGTCGTTGGAACGGACGGCTTCCTCGAGCAGGTCCTGGGGCAGACCAGTACTCCCGGGCTTGGAATAAGGCAGGGCAGCGATCGTCTTGACTATGACCTCTTCAAGCGAAGCATGATTGCGAATGATGCTGACGAGCATCGGCGTGAACGCGTCGTCGCGCCGCGCGGCGGCGATCGGCAGCAGTGCCGTGGCCACCTCCAATTGAGACTGGGCCATCGTTACGAGCGCTTGCGCCGCTTCCGGCGATTTGCCGAGGCGTGCAGCCAAATCGAGCGCGATCATCACCGGTGCCTGATCCCGACCCTCGGGCAGGGTTCGCCCCACTGCCACAAGGTACTGGGCGATGCGGACGCGGAGCACCGGTTCCGCATTGGGCCAGAGTGTCAGCAGATCTGCTGCATGCCGGTCGCCTCCACGAGCCAGGGCGATGACCGTTTCGTCGCCCGATGTCGTGAGTTTCTCGGTGATTGGTTCGAGGAATGGCCCTATCGAGGTATGGGCAACAATGCGCAGAGCAAGTTCGGTCGCAGTTCTGTCCTGTCCCCTTAGCATCACGACGAGGTCCGCACTGTTGCTCGCGGCGACGGCCGATGCTTCGCGTATCAGGAACTCGTCGCGATCGAGATCGACAGCCCCCTCTCGCAGTATCCCTACAAGCCCGCTGACATAGCGCCAGCCGATACTCCATCCGCATACGAGGAAGCAGAGGCTAAGAACAACGCCGAGCACGCCGACACCGAAAAGACCTGCGAATTGCGCCACCACCCAGACCAGCAGCCCGGATACGGCCAATGCCATCGGATAGATCAGGCTGTCGTTGAAGGCGCGCAGTCGGCTTGCAAACCGCGCTGGAACTGCGTTGTAGTTGATTGCCGTGACCGGCGCATCGATATTCTTGGAAAGACCATCATAGACGACGTGCGCAAACATCGCGACCGGCAGCGTCGGACTGGCAAGCATGGCGATGAAGCTCACTCCGCACGCGGCTGGGAAAACAAGGTTCATGCGCGCGATGCCGAGCCGTTGCATCAGCGGGCTGGTCAGCCACAACCCGATCGCCATGCCAACAAAATTCAGGGCGCCGCTCATCAGTCCGAAGAACTTGGCAAGCGACTGTTCGTCCGGAAAACTGTCGGTGTAGATGTTGAAAACCATATACTCAGCGATGCATTGCGTAACAATATTCAGGAAAAGTGCGGTTGAAAGCAGAATTGCTATTAAAAATCCCTGCATCATGCTGCCTATGCTGCGAAGGTTTTCAAGTATTCCGGACTCTCCCTGCTCCTCCCTTTCGCCCGCCGGCTTCCAGCGGAGAGACAGCCAGGCCAGATGCGCGAGGCAGAGGCACAGTATCAGCGGCATGCCGAAGAGCAGCCAGAAGGGCGATACGAAACCTGCAAGCAAGCCGGCGAGGCTGCCACCCACCATGCCCCCTGCGGACAAAGCGACAGCGACACGCGTCGAAAAACGCGTCATTTCGCGCGCAGTCAGATAGTCGATCAACACCACTTGGAAGACGCTGTAGAGCAGCGACTCCAACACGCTGATTCCGGCGTAGAGCGCATAGTCCGCTGCCGTACCGCCAAACCCGCTGGCGAGGATCAACAATGCTGTCATCACAATGACGGAGACCATGAACCGCTGCAGCAGGACAACACGGCTGCCGCGGTCGATCATTCGGGCATAGACAACCCACGCGGGAATCGAGACGAGAGCGAACACCATGTAGTAAATCGCGATCCCCTCGCCGCCTTGGGTCGATAGAAACCGGGCAGCCGCCAAGGAGGAACCGAAGGTGTTTGCGGTCGCGAGCAGGAAGGCGCTCAGTACGAGATGCCCGATGCGATCGTTGGGAATCGGCAGCCTGCGAAGCCAGCGAAGGAGCATTTCGATGCCCGAGGGGGCACTCATGGGTTGGCCACTCGAAATCTTTTCCACCTTGGTCAAACGTCGCATTCACGAATAGCTAAGTTGCGCCAATAGGGTCTCTTGGAACCAGACCATTTCATTGGCGCGAAGGATAGTGCCTTGCGGTAGAAGCGCTCCCAGAACGCACGACGGGAACCGGTGACCGGCAAATCTCACCTTTGGGTCACTCACGACATCGGAACTTGGGAGTTGAACGTCCGCTATCAGCCTTCCTACACCACAAGCGGACCTACTGCTTCCGGCCCCATTGCGGTCATTCAGGGGCCGCTTGGCGCTGGTCTGCCGATTGCCCCGGCAGATTCTGACTGGACTGCTGCGGCTGGATGGCAGCTTTGCGCCTCATCTCGGCCGTAGAGAACAGCTTTGCCACCGCCTGAAAGCAGACCTTGCCGGGGACCACGCTGGAGGTCGTGGTCGCGCCACTACCGGTCATTCGCAGCGCGCCTCGTTACCTGACCTTCAGCCACCGGCCGGAGTCGACCCCCTTTCGCGGACACTGGTTGTAATCCGGATAGGAGAACACAGGATAAAGGTTCATGATGCTAACATTCCGATTATTAGCCCGCCCAAGGCCCGGCTGCTCTTGAACGTATAAGCTTCGACACGATGGCCGGGATGGCAGCCTCGAACATCGTCGGCTTGGCGATTATTCTGACCGCGGCGTCCACGCTGCACCCGGGCGGCATCACCGAGATAGAAACCTCGGCACAGGCGGCGGAAGCGCTGCGCCCTCTTGCCGGCCCCCTTGCTTCGACGCTCTTCGCCCTGGGCATCGTCGGCACGGGCCTCCTTGCAGTGCCTGTTCTGGCCGGCTCGGCAGCTTACGCGATCGGCGAAGCGCTACGCTGGCCCATCGGGCTGACGCGAAAGCCCATGAAAGCAAAAGCCTTCAACGGAACAATCATGCTCGCGACCGTGATCGGGGCGGTGCTCAACTTCACGCCGATAAATCCGATAAAGGCGCTTGTCTGGACGGCGGTGATCAACGGCATCGTCGCCGTTCCGGTCATGGGGATCATGATGTATTTCGCCACACGCCGGGATGTGCTCGGGCAGTTCGTCGTCACCGGGGTGCTCAAATGGCTTGGATGGCTGACCACCGTCGTGATGGCTGTGGCTGTTGTAACGATGGGGGTGGCCCCTTCGCCTGACGTGCCGGGCGTAGGAGGGGCCCGATTCCCTGGCAAATCAAATTCGGTCAATCTGCGCGGCCTGCCTGCATGTCCTTCACAGTATTTGACGATCGGGCGAGCCGTTTCGTTGGTCAGCGTTAGCCATTCCGGCATGATGCCCGATCCAACCGCTCGACTACGCCGTCAGGCGTGAGGGATGCCTGCGGGGCAAAGATGCAGCCGATTGCGCAGCGAGCCGATGGGAAGGCCTCTGATCGCTGAGCCGGCTGTGGAATTCAAATGCCGATTACGCGGGTCGATCCCACGCTGCGGAAACCGGGTTGGACATCACCGCGTCCATCTTGCCCACCTGGACCGGGGCCTGAGCTTGGCGGCATGGCGGAGTTGCTCCCAATTGATCGCATCTTCGACTATCCGGCCATCTTGGCATTCCGTCGAACGCGTTCATCGACGCACCCATTTTCCTTCGTTCACGCGTGAGATGTGCGATCGATTCCATTTCGGAGCCGGCCATGCTTATTTTCCTTGGCTACTGGAACTTTCAGTGAGAGCGCATGTTGGTTTCCCAGCTATGGGAGAGAAACCATGAACAAGGATGAAGTGAAGCGCTCTGCGAAAAGCGGCGAAGTTAAGGCAAAGCCTGGCAAACCGGCTGGTGACAAGAAAATGAGTGCCGGCGGAACTGCCGGCAAGCTTGACGAAAGCACCAAGAAGGGCCTTGGGAAGACCGAGGACAAGATCAAGGATCGTCTCAAGGGTTAATCAGACGTCAGGGCCGCAACCGTATCGCGGCCCTGCTGCCTAGACCCTTACATTCGGATCCGTTGACGGTCACCGACCGCAGCACCTACACAGCCTGTTCTCACCCGCATCAGTGACTTCAGGCTTGTCGGTCATTTGCACTTGCCAAGTACACGGAACTCGCGACCTTGTTCGGCGGCGATGCCGGTTTCCCGCACCAAGCCTTGGATATGCATTAAGGTCGGACTTAGAGCGCTAAACAACTCTGCCGAGTTGGGACGTCAATGGCCGATTCTGCACAACCTATCTGTCTGAAACTGCCGTTTAGAACTTCACCTGGCGGCATCGATTTCGCGACCTCTTCCGGTCGCGACGTGCAACTCTACCAACCTCCGGCGACAGTGAAAATCGTCTCCTGTGCGGCTACTGAAGAGGCGATTCTTGAAAACGGAACATCCCTACATTGTCGCAGTTTACATTAGTGTAAGGTAAACAAGAGAACCGGGCCATGGGCCGAACCCTGCTGGTTTTCTCGGCGCTAATGCTCTCCTTCGCTCAGGCGGGAGCGCAGGAATGGCAGCAGTTCGGGATCGAAAGGTTTGGGTTTGTTTTCGACGTGCCGCCCGAGTTCGAACTGTTGCATCGTTCAAAGGACGGCGATGGCGCGGCCTTCCAATCCCCCGACGGAGCCTCCTCGCCGTCTGGGGCACCGACGTCTCCGAAAGCGACTTCCTGCCTCAGGTCAAGAAACAGATCAGTCAGGACGAAAAAGAGGCTGGAAATTCATCTATCGGCGGCTGACGCGTGAATGGGCAAGTTACTCGGGGATCAAAGACGACCAGATCCGATATGTCAGGGCATAACGGTTGCGGCGATCGCGCCGCCATGGCAGTGAAGAACTTCAGGACCGGAAAGGGATCATGGTTCGGATCGTGAGCCGATTTGCTAGCAAGGCTGGGGCGACAAGATAAAGGACCACGGCGATCATCACGACGCCAGAGAACCCGACATGCATTGCAAGCAGCGTGGCGAGAATCGCGCTCAGCACGGACGCACAGCCGTTGATTCCCCACGCCCAGGGAATGAATGTCTCCGAACGCGCGCCGACATGCCCGAGGCCGAGGGGAAACGGCATGCCCATAAAAAGAGCGAGCGGCGCTATGAGAAGGAGCGCGATCGCGATCTTAGCGGCGTCCGGGACCGCCAGCAGCCTTTCGAATACTGAGGGCAGCGCGAGAAGGTAGGTGGCAGCCAGGACCGCGATAACCCCGACAGCGAGGGCGATGCCGCGCACCGCCGACCCGCGCCCGACCGCCGCGGCCCAGCGTGCGGCAACGGCGCTACCGAGACCGGCGAATGCGAGGAAGCCTGCAAGCACGACAGCGACAGCGTAGAACGGATGACCGAGGAACAGCACAAAGCGCTGGATGAAGGCGATTTCGATGAAGAGGAAGGCTAGCCCCAAGGCAAGGAAGTAGAGCCCGAAGCGCAGCCGGTGCAAAGCTTTCCCGAGCGCGTGTCTGCGAATCCATAGCGGCAGGAGGATCAGGACGGCGCTGAGGATGGCAGCCTGGACCAGAGTCGTCACGAGGATCAGGTAGCTCCAGTCGAGCATCGCTGCTCCGCCCTGGGTACGCAGGGCTAGGAGTTCGGGCAGGGCGCGCCAGCGGAAGAAGTCGAAGAAGTAGGGCCGATTGTCGGTGGCCGGTGCGATGGCGAACTTGTAGCGCTCGATAAAGTCGGCACGCTCAGGGCCGAGGAGCGCGAGGGCTCCCTCGTAGAGATATTCCTGATCGAGCTGGTTGAAGTGGTTCACGTCGCTCGCGGAGATGCCTGGCACCCAAGAGATGTCGAAGAAGTTCTCGGCCGCGAAGCTGCGAATGGCCGGAATGTCTTCGCCTTTGAAGGGCGACTTGGCGACGAGCAAAGTTGCGGTATTCCAGCTCCGGATCAGCGCCAGGTGCCGGCCCGGCTCGGCCACGCCTTCCGCCTCAAGCGCTGCTATGGCGGTGGCGAACAGCTTAAGGCTGTCACGCGGCGGCACTCGCAGCCATCGTGTGATAGCGACGACACCATCTGGTCCGAGAATCGCGAGGTAATCCCGAATTGCCTCCACGGTATAGGTGTAGTTTTCATGCAAGCTCTGCACGCCGGCCGCGGCCGCGCTGAAGGAATCGAGGAGCGGCATCTGGATCAGGTCGTAGCGCCCGCCGGCAGTCGCAGCGAAGGCGCGCGCCTCGGCCAAATGCAAGCGCAGGTTCGGTCGGCTGAAGATACCGCCAGCGAAGTCGGCGAAGCGATTCCGAGCCAAGTCGATCATTTGCGGGTTGACCTCTACCGCATCCACGGTATCGGCCCCGGCGCGTAGCGCCAGCAGCACCTGCTCGCCGCCCCCGGCGCCGAGGATTAGCACCCGCGGCCGCTCGAGGATGCGGTACGGCAGCGCCGCCGTTGTCCGGTCGAGATAGGCGACCTTCGCCGGATCGCCTCCATAGGCGGTGATCGCCGCAATACTGTCGCCATCGGTGAAGACGGCGAGTTGCGCAGGCGGCTCTTGGGTATTGGCAAGGCTGAGGCCAGGCGCGTAACGGAAGGGGACGGTCGGACTCTCGACAACCGTCAGCAACCCGAGCGGGCTCGACCGCTCCTCGATCACCCGCGCGTTCGGAACCTCCAGGGCTATGCGGAGGCCCTTATACTGCGACATATGCGGCTCGGGGGCCACCCAGGACGGCGGTAGAGATACTGCAACGAACGCCGCTGCCAACCCAAGGCCGCCCGCTGCGAGCCACCGATGGCGGACCATGCCGAACGCGGCAAAGGCAGCCGCCGCGAATGCCAGTGCTGCAACGAAACGCAGCGCCGTAGATGGAAAGACCAGGAACAGGAGCCCGACGATACCCAGCGCACCGATCCCTGCGCCGGCCAAGTCGAAGGCGTAGACGCGTCCGATCTGTCCGGGATGGCGGCAGAAAGCAAGGCCGACGCAGGTCGCGCCAAAGAAGAACGGCAGGATCAGAAGCGCATAGCTGGCCGCGAGCCAACCGAGCTGTCGCGGATCCCAGATGATCTCGAGCGCGTTGAACGGCAGACGTTCGGCGATGGCGAAGCTGGCGACCGCGGTCATGCCGAACAGCGCTGCCGACGCCGCGAAAGCAGCCGGGTAGCGCTCCACTAGCCAGCGCTGGGCAAGCGCAATGAACGTACCGCTCGCGCCGAAGCCCAAGAGCGCGATGCTGATGATCATGTAGGCAAAATGGTGCCATTGAACGATCGAAAACAATCGCATCAGCAGCAATTCATAACCGAGAACCGCTGCCGAAATGAGACCGACTGGTAGCATGCGGCCCGCTCTCACCGGGAGGGACCTCCCCGCAGCGGAACGAAGCTCACCGGGAGCAGCTGCCGGGTCGTGATGCCTCCGTCTCGTCGCTTCTCGACGAGCATGAGAAACTGGGTGGCAAAGGGGCCTCCCACGGGGATGACCATCCGACCTCCTTCAGCGAGCTGCTCGACAAGCGGCGGCGGGATATGGCTGGCAGCCGCGGTCACTACGATGCCGTCGAAGGGCGCGTGCTCAGGCCAGCCGTAGTAGCCGTCGTCCACCTTCACCTCGACGTTGTCGAAGCGGGGCACCGCAAGTCGTGCCGCTGCCCTCTTGCCCAGTTCCGGGATAATTTCGATCGAGTAAACCTTGGCGGCGAGGGGCGACAGGACGGCTGCCTGATAGCCCGAGCCGGTGCCGATCTCGAGGACGGTGTCGCCAGGCCGGATATTGATCAGGTCGGTCATAAGCGCGACGATAAAGGGCTGCGAGATCGTCTGACCGTGCCCGATCGGCAGGGGCCGGTCATGATAGGCCGCGCCGCGCTGCGCCTGGGGTATGAAACGGTCGCGCGGCACCGTGCCCATCGTCTTGAGCACCGCCGGATCGATACTGTGTGCCCCGGAGCGGGCGTGTCCCTTTATCGTCTCGATCATGGCCGCACGCTCGGCTGCGCGGTCCTGGGCGGGCGCCGATGTCGAAACGAAGGCGGCGACACTCGCGAGAAACGCGGCCAGCAACGCTCGGCACTGGGCTAGAGCACTCATGAACCTCTCCTGGCCCACGACGTCGAGAACAAAGGCAGCGGCCATTTGAAGCAAACGCCGCTCCGATCTCACACCAAACATGTCGCGGCACCAGGTCCGGATCAACCCCGTTGGAGGTTGGCGGTGCGTCAGAAGGCGTCTTCCGCCTCAGGCGGCGACCGCAAATGGGACGGCAAGCAGCCTGACCGCATTACGCATCCTTCACGGGGTACCAAGGACCTCGCGGTTACCTGCCTGCAAGTCCGCTATCCATTTTATTGCAGCCCCTCCGACGAACCGACACGACGGTTCGGAGCGGGTCACGTCAGGACGAAACTTGCACCGACCTAAAGGTCCGCTATTGAGGATCCGAGGCCCGAAGCTGCCAGTCCGCTGTCGGCCCCAAAGGCGACGGTAGAAAATCTGCTTCGTCAATGACTGGTATTGGCGCAGAGCTGCCGATCGCAATCTGAAGTGTGGACGTCGCTTTCGGGTCAAAAGCGGCCATCGCGGACAACCAAGCACCGACTGCCCACCACCGCTTCGCGCTTCTCCTACCGGTTGGAATTGGCGCCGGGCTCCAGGTCGACTGAGATCGACGCTTGTGTCTGACACCGACCAAAAGAACAACAAAGCGCCGCGTTATTTTTCACCAAGCTGTCGCAAAAGGCCCGCGCGGTTCGTCCTCTGACAAAGGAGTGCGTCATGCGAAAGCTCATCGTTACCGAATTCATCAGCGTCGATGGCATTGCCGAGGTCGAGAAGCTGCCTGAGGTGACCTGGAACGACGAAATGCAAAGGTTCAAGGAAGACGAGCTTGCCGACAGCGGCGCCATGCTGCTGGGGCGCACGACCTTCGAAATTTTCGCCGGCTCATGGCCCAATGAAACCGGAGACTTCGCCGACCGGTTCAACGCGCTGCCGAAATATATCGCGTCGACGAGCTTGAAGGCGCTCGACTGGAAACCGGCCGAGTTGCTGAAGGGCGCATTGCCGGAAGCGGTCAGGGAACTGAAGCAAGGCAGCGGCGGCAACATCTATGTGCATGGCAGCCTGAGCGTCGCGCAGGAGTTGCTGCGCCACGGCCTGGTCGACCGCGTCAGGCTGCTCATCTATCCCGGCGCCGTCGGCCAGGGCAAGAAGCTGTTCCCGCCCGGCGAGCAAGTGCCGCTCGAGCTGATTTCGGCCACGTCATTCAGCAACGGCGTGGTGGCGCTTGAGTATGCGCCTGTGACGGGGAAGTCGTGATGGCGCGTAATGGTGCATGTACGATTTTGTTGATAAGCCGGCGGGACAGCGCCCCTCGGGCCTGCCCCCTTTTCCACCACTTGGCATCTCCTCCACAGGGAGATCGGCAGTTCGGGGCGTTGGCACTCATCCTGCAACGCCGGTGATTGGCGAAGGCGCCAATGACGGCCAATCTCCCCCCTTGAGGGGGAGATCGGCAGCTTCGGCCTCGGCGCGCTGAGCGTTTCGGCCATCAGCGCCTCGCCCGAAGCTTACAGCACGCCCTCCCCGACCGGCCCCGTCTTCTGCTCAGCCGCAATCAGCATCTCAACAAACCTAGTCACCTTGGGCGGGCGGAAGCGCGCGGCGGGGTAGACCGTGTAGATGCCGCCGGAGGGCAGCCGCCACTCCGGCAGGATCTGGACGAGCAGCCCTGAGGCCAGCTCAACTCTCACCAAAAAATCCGGCAGCACCGATAGACCGGCGCCGGCGCGGACGGCGGCCAGCACTGCCGGCGTTGCGTCGATGGCGATCGTTGCCTGCATGCGAACCGCTTGATGCTCGTCGTCGCCGCGCGAAAATTGCCACAGCAGCGGTTCGCGCAGCGCCATGTTGGCGACGAAGGGCAGTCTGGCCAAGTCTTGCGGCTCGCCGGCCGTGAACCGCCCGGCGAACTCCGCCCCGTACACCATGAACTGCCTAAATGTGCCGATCCGTCGTGCCTGGAGGCTGGAATCGGCCAGCCAGCCGACGCGGATCGCCACGTCCATTCCACCGGAAGCCAGGTCGATGGTCTCGTCGCCCAGCGTCAGCTCCACCCGGCAGGCGGGATAGCGCGCGCTGAAAGCGGCGACCACCGGCACCACCGCCGATGTGCCGTAGTCGTTGGGCGCGGCGATGCGCAGCGTGCCGGTCGGCTCGGCGGCCGCCTGCGCGAGCTCGTCGAAGGCATCCTCGGCCTGCTGCAGGATTTTTAGGCACCGGGCATGGAATGTCCGGCCGGCCTCGGTCGGATGGACGCGCCGCGTCGTGCGGATCAGCAGCGTCATTCCCAAGTCGCGCTCCAGCCGCGCCACCTGCTGGCTGACGACCGCCTTGGTGATGCCCAGCCGCTCGGCGGCCCGCGTGAAGGAGCCGGCATCGACCACCGCGGCGAAATAGGCCAGCCGGTTCAGGTTCATGCGTGGCTCATGGCAAATGCGACCTCATTGTCAGGAAATGGCATACATTACGTCTATTTTGTTGGCCTTCAATACGCATTCCGCCTCTGCCATCTTCCTGAGATCGAAGCTGCGCGCGGGAGATGCGCTCGCCTCGCCCGATATGCGCATTCTCACCCCAGGAGACATCAATGTTCACACGGAGAGCCATCATGAAAACCACCCTCGCCGCCGGCGCCGGCGCCGTCTTCGCTCCCGCCGGGCTTGGCCGTGCAGCCGCAGGCCTTTCCTGGAAACATTATCCTGCAGGCGAAAACGGCTTCTTTCGCGCCCCGGTGCTGATCACCGGCGCCTCCGAGGCGCTGCTGATCGACGGCGGTTTCACCTATTCTGACGGCCGCGCCGTGGCCGAGGCGATCAAGGCGACCGGCAAGACGCTCACCACCATCTATGTCAGCCAGTCCGACCCGGACTATTATTTCGGCCTCAAGCCGATCAAGGAGGCTTTCCCGCAGGCGCGGGTGATCGCCGCCGCCGAGACGGTGGCCGCCATCAACGGCAGCGTCGACAAGAAAATCGCCGTTTGGGGGCCGCAGCTCAAGGAGAACGGCCCGCAGGCGCTCGCCGATATCGTCATCCCCGAGATGTTCGGCGGCAAGACGCTCACTGTCGATGGCGAGACCATCGAGATCGTCGACGCGGAAGGCCTCGCCAACCGGCGCTATCTCTCGGTGCCGTCGCTGAATGCGGTGTTCGGCGGGGTGATGATTTTTTCCGGCGTGCATGTCTGGACCGCCGACACGCCGACCAAGGAACAGCGCGCCGCCTGGCTCGCCAATCTCGAAAAGATCGCCGCCGCCAAGCCTGAAATCGTCGTGCCCGGCCACATGACGCCGCAGGCAGCCACCGACCTTTCGGGCGTCGAGCACACCAAGGCCTACCTCATTGCCTTCGAGGAAGAGCTGGCCAAGGCCAAGGACGCGGCCGCGCTAAAGGGTGCTATGGAGGCCCGCTTCCCCGGCCTCGGCATGGGCGTCGCGCTTGACATCGGCTCCAAGGTCGCCACCGGCGAGATGAAGTGGGGCTGAGGGCCAATCTCGATCTGATCCGGGCGACCTGAGAAGGGTCGTCGTAGGAGGAGAACGGCGGCAAATTGTCGACGTCGCGCTGCCCCTCATCTGCCTGCCGGCACCTTCTCCCCGTATAGTGACGGGGAGAAGAACGCCTTCGTGAACGATTTCGCCAATCGCCAACGTTGCAGGCGCCGAGGTTGCGGCAGTGCCCCTTCTCCCCGTCTCTATACGGGGAGAAGTGCCCGGCAGGGCGATGAGGGGCAGCGCAAACCTGGGGTGATTGCCCCTTCTGGAACCCTTGGGGTCACTGGGTGTTGGCACGGAGGAGATCCGAGAGCGATGCCGCAGATCGCGAACAATGCCGCCGCCGGACGGCCCGTTCGAAGCAGCGCAAAACTGTTCCTGTGCGGCGATGTCATGCTCGGGCGCGGCATCGACCAGATCCTCGCCAGTCCGGGCGATCCGCACCTTAGCGAGCGCTATGTCAAATCGGCGACGACCTATGTCGAGCTTGCCGAACGCGTCAATGGCCCGATCCCGAGAAAGGTCGACGACGCGTATGTCTGGGGCGATGCGCTCAGCAAACTGGACCGAGAAGCGCCCGATGCGCGGATCATCAATCTCGAGACCAGCATTACCACCAGCCTGTCCTTGGCGCCCAAGGGGATCAACTACAAAATGAACCCGGCAAACATCGGCTGCCTGGTGGCGGCGCGGGTAGACTGCTGCGTGCTCGCCAACAATCATGTGCTCGACTGGGATGAGCCCGGCCTTGTCGAAACCCTTGACACGCTCCGGCTTGCCGGCCTCGCCTATGCCGGGGCCGGGCTTGACGCGGACGAAGCGGCCGCGCCTGCCGTCATCGACCTGGCCGGCGGAGGCCGCGTGCTCGTCTTCGGCTTCGCGCTCGAGACGAGCGGCGTTCCACCTTCATGGGCAGCCGGAGCCTATAAGCCTGGGGTGAACCTGCTGGCAGATGTCTCGGCCCGCTCGCTCGCGCAGATCGCCCGATCCGTGCAGGCTATAAAACGGCCCGGCGATCTCGCAGTGGCCTCGATCCACTGGGGCAACTGGGGCTACCAGGTCGCCGCCGAAACGCGCGCTTGCCCACGCTCTCATCGATGTTGCAGGTTTCGACGTCGTGCATGGGCATTCCTCCCACCATCCCAAGCCGATCGAAGTCCACAACGGCCGGCTGATCCTCTATGGCTGCGGCGACGTCCTCACCGACTATGAGGGGATAACAGAGTACGAAACCTTTCGCGGTGAACTTGCGCTGATGTACCTGCCGCGGCTCGCGATACCGGGCGGTACGCTTGTTTCGCTCGACCTCGTGCCGTTCCAGCTCGCCAAGTTCCGGTTAAACCGCGCCCTGCGCGAAGATGCCGCCTGGCTCGCGGCCATGCTTGAGCGCGAGTGGTCGCCTTTTGGCACTCATGTGGCGCACGGGAGCGATAACCGTCTCACCGTCGTTTGGTGAGCTGGCAGCCTGAGGCACTAAGGTTGAAGTCTCTCAGGCCGACCTCGGCCAAGCGCACCGTCGGCGCGGGCCTGCAGGTAGGCGTAGATGTCGTCGATGTAAGGAGCGACGTTGGGGTCGTCGGCGAAGCCCTTCATCACCGAAGGGCCGCTGCGCACGCCGTCGCGAACATTGCGCCGGAAGACCTCGAGGTCGGGCAGCCGGTCGACAAGGGCCGAGGCGAAGGTCGAGCCCATGCCGTCGGGGCCATGGCAGTGATTGCAGCTGCCATGGTAGCGACGGAAGCCGTTATAGGTCCGCGCATCGACCTTGCCGTCGACAATTTCGTAGAACTTGCCTGAGGCCAGCTCGGCTTGCGAAGACGCGCCGACTCCGGCGGCGACGGCAAGGACGACGACAGCCGGCACCAGCCATGGAGACATCGTCTGTCGCCCAAGTTGCAGGCTCATCCAGCGCCGCCGCAACGCGCATGCCCCCGGATCACGCAACCCTCGATCACGCTACCCTCGCTTACTCGACCCCCAATCACTCGACTTGGGATCAGTCAACGGCGGCCTTCGGAGAAGAAACCACGATCCCGTCTATCGGATGCGGGCTGACGACAAGCTTGCCGCCAACGCGCAATATCTCGACGATCTGGTCCGACTCTCCCAGTTTTCCCGGCACGGAGAGCGCGACCTTCTGGTTCTCGGTCAGTATCGCCACGAAACGCACGGGCAGGCCAGCCTCGCCCTGCGCGATTGTGGTGACCACCCGATAACCGTCCTCCTCGGGCGTGTAATAGACGACACCAAGGAAGCCGGCGAGATCGATGCTTTCAGCCTTCATGGCTCCAAGCTCGCCGGCATGCGCGGGCATCGCCGCCATGCAAAGTGCTGCAAAAGCAATGTACCTGTACATAATGCTGCTCCATCCAGAATTGTCCGGGACGAGCCCGGCTTAAGATTTCAGCAATAGGAGGTCGCGCGCCGTGATAGTTGGCGCACGCAGGCAGAATTGTTGATTAGTCCCCCCCGCTGCATCACAGTGGCGAAGGCCCGCGAGCCGAGAACGCGCTGAACCCCACTTGTTGTCACAGTTAAGTGTGACGTTCTTCTGAAGTAAGTGTGACGTTCTTCTGAAGCGCGAGTATTTCACCGCCCGGCTGCTTGCGCATCCCCTGTTTGGGGGAGATAATCGGAATTTAAGCGATCGCTAAAATTTGGAGAGGCGAGAGCACCTGTGAGAGCGCGCGGCTTTCCGTGTCGGACGCGCTGTCGACATGCGGGGGGGCCTTCGATGGCCAAGGCATTGTCGCATCATGATCTGTCGAAGCTGATCGGCTCGATCTACGATTGCGCACTCGACCCGGGGCGATGGGAGCACGCGCTGGCTGGGATCAGGGATGCGCTTAACGCCCAGACAGCGGTTCTGCACCTTGACGACCTCACCAACGATCGGCTGCTGATCTACAGGACCGTGGGAATAGAGCCATACTGGCTGGAGCAACAGGCGAAACATATCCCCGAGATCCATGCCCGGCTGATCGAGGATCTCTCGACATGGCCTTCGCTCGATGTGCCGCATGTGGTCTCACGCCATACCCCTCAAATCTACCTGGAGACCTCCCGATATTTTCAGGAGTGGCTGAAGCCGCAAGGTCTGATCGACGTCATGTCGTTCTTCCTGATCCACACCCCTACCCGTCTTGCCGGCTTCGCCCTTGCCCGGCATGAGCGGCAAGGCATTATCACCGAGCGCGAAATCAAGCTTGGCGGACTGTTGCTGCCGCATGTGCGCCGTTCGGCGATAATCAGGAACATGCTCGACATCGGCACTGTCGAGCGCGCAGGAATGGCCGAGGCGCTCGATGCGCTCACATGCGCCGTGGTCCTCACCAATGAACGTGGCGCCGTCCTGCACGCCAACCGCTCGGCCAAGCACATGCTGCGGAGCGGCGGCTCGATCCAGGATGTCCGGGGCATTCTGCAAGCGAAGATCCCGTCGGCTTCCAGGGAGCTTCACAGCGCCATCATGCTTGCGGCTCAGGATGAGGCCAGCATCGGCAAGACAGGGCTTGCCGTCCTCCTCACCGAACCCGGCCTGCCGCCCGTCTTCGCCCGCGTGCTGCCGATGGCCGGCGGCGACCTGCGCGCCGGCATGGAACTCGCGGCGGTAGCCGCGGTGTTCATCGGCAATGCACCGGACGAGCATGACGCCGCCGGAATGCTGGCGAGAGCCTTTGGGCTTACGCTGGCCGAAACCCGCGTGCTCGCCAGCCTTGTGGCCGGGCACACCTTGGCCGAGACCGCCGCCAGCCTTCACATTGCCAACGCGACCGCCAAGACGCATCTCGACAATATCTTCCAGAAGACCGGCGCCTCCCGTCAGGCCGATCTGATGCGCCTTGTCATGCAGATCGTTCCGCCCGCGGGGCAGCCTGGTCCCTGATCACACTCATTCACCGTCTTGGATACAGGTATCCCACACCACGGATCGTCTTGATCAGTTCCGGCTTGGCTGGGTCCTTTTCGAGCCGGCGGCGTAGCCGGGTAATGCGGCTGTCGATGCTGCGGTCGAACGGCTCGTCGCCCCTGGGCGGCGCAAGATCGAGCAATTCGTCGCGACCAATGACCTGGCCGGCCCGGGTGGCGAAGGCCGCCACCAGATCGAGCTCCATCGGCGTCAGCGGAATGGCTACGCCGTCGGCGTCGATGAGGTTCCTCGCGCGAGCGTCGAACACATAGGTTCCGAAGGCGAATTGCCCGGCCGGCAAAGCGTCGGCACCGTTCGCCCCCTTCGGCATGCGTCTGCGCAGCACCGCGGCGATCCGCGCTTCCAGCTCGACCGGTGAAAACGGTTTTGCCAGATAGTCGTCGGCGCCGATCTCGAGGCCCGCCACCTTGTCGAACACCGAATCGGCACCGGTGAGCATAAGGATGCCGGTGTCGTGATGTTCACGCAGCCAGCGGGCCAGGCTAAAGCCGTTCTCGCCCGGCATGTTGAGGTCGAGAACGACAAGATCGGCCTTCGCCGCCGCGATCGCCTCGCGCAATTCGGCGCCGCCGGACGCCATCCGTATGCGGTAGCCTTTCGACTGCAGATAGTCGGCGATCATGAACGCCACGTCGGTCTCGTCGTCCACGACAATGATGTCGGCCATGCGTTCCCCCGCGGCGAGCGACGGCCAAACCTACAGGCCGCATTCGCCCCGGGTCAATCGCAAGCGCAGCCTCATCTGCTGCCGATTTCTGGCGGGTTCGACACATTTGAAACAATAGAAGCCGGGAAATCGGGCGTACGGCATCATTGTGAAACATCCTTGCGGTTATATTCAACGACGTCGGGCAGATGGCCGGGCAGGCCAGCTTGACAGGCCGTGGGCCGTTCAGTCCACTGGCCCGCGCGGGAACAGCAACCGTCGTGACGGCGCATCCGTCTGTGGAGACCTCGCCGTGCCGACCTCCTCGAAGCTGTCCAGGCATTACGCGTTGCTGATGGCGGACTGCGTTTTGCCGCTGCTCGTGCTTGTCGCCGGCATCGGCTTCTATCAGTCCTACGCCAATCAACAGTCTTTTGTTCCCTATGCGGTCATTTTGGTCGGTTCGCTTGTCTGCGTATTCGCTTTGCACAGAGTGCTGCTGAGGGAGATCGTCGATCCTGCGACCTTGCTCGTCGACCATGTCCGCTCCGGCGCCGCCGGCGGGCCCACCGACAACCCCGGCGCCGCCGTCAAAAGCTCGACGCTCTGGCAGCCCTGGATCGACATGGCTTCTAGCATCTTCGCCGAAAACCGCACTGCCTTGCGCGAACTGGCCGACAGCGAGCAGCGTTACCGCAATGTTGTCGAGGCACAGACGGAATATATCATCCGGGTCGCGCCGGACGGGCGCATGAGCTTCGCCAATGACGCTTATTGCCGCCTTGTCGGCAAGACACGCGAAGAGTTGCTGCGCCCGGACTGGCACTATTTCAACTCGTTTTCCGCCGATTTCGGCAGCTTCGACGAGATCATCGGTCGAGTGACCCCCGAACGCCCGGTTTGCGAGGTGGAAGAGGCCGGCGCCCTAAGCGATGGCCGCGAGGTCCATATTCATTGGACCGATCGCGGCATCTTCGACGAAAGCGGCAAGCTCATCGAAATACAGTCGATCGGACGCGATGTTGCCGAACAGAAACTCGCCCGTCAGGCACTCGAGGCCAGCGAGCAGCGCTACCGCAGCGTGGTCGAACTGCAGACCGAATTCGTCGTCCGGATGTCGCCGGAGGGCCATTTGAGCTTCGTCAACGACGCCTATTGCCGGGCGTGCCGGATGACGCGCGAAGAGCTTCTCGACCCGTCCTGGTGCGAACTCGATGTGCTGCCGCCCGACGAAAGGCGCAGGTTCCTGGACCACCTTGCCCGCCTGACCCCGCAGGCGCCGGATGCCAGCATGGAACTTGTCAATGCAATGCCCGATGGTGCGCGCCGATGGCTCGCCTGGAACGATCATGGCATTTTCGACAGCGACGGGCGCCTTGTCGAAGTGCAATCCGTCGGCCGCGATATCTCAGACCGCGTCCTGGCCGAGCAAGCCAGACTGGAGGCCGAAAAGCTGTTGGCCGAAAGGGAGGCGCAGTTTCGCGCCGTCGCCGAAGGCGTGCCGCTGCCGATCATCATCTCGGCAATCGAAGGCCCCGAAATCCTGTTCGTCAACGAACCGGCGCGCAAGGTACTCGGCGTCGAGGTCGGCCAGATCGGAGCCGAAGCGACGTCGACCTGGGAAGACCTCTCACGACGCGAGGCTCTCCTGCGGCTTTTGCTGAGAGATGGAATCGCCGACGCATTCGAAGCCGGCATGACCAATATGCAGGGGTCGAGAATCGATACGCTGGTTTCGGCCCGCCTGATCACGCAGGCCGGTCGTTCGGCCATGCTTGCGGCAGTCACCGACATTACCCGCCAGCGCGAGGCCGAGGCGGAGATCGCAAGCCAGCGCGAGACGCTGTACCAGTCGGAAAAACTCGCCGCTCTCGGTTCGCTGCTGGCCGGCGTGGCGCATGAACTCAACAATCCGCTGTCGGTCGTCATCGGCTACAGTTCGATGCTGAAGGAATTCGCGACGGACGAGGCGACCGTGGGGCGCGCCGACAAGATCCACGCGGCGGCCGAGCGATGCTCGCGCATCGTCCGGACCTTTCTGGCGATGGCCCGCAAGAAACCGCCGACACGGGGCGCCGTCGACATCAATGAAGTCGTCGTCGGTTCGCTGGAACTTGCCGCCTACAGCCTGCGCTCGGCCGGGATCGAGATCCGCACCGAACTGGCGGAACCGCTTCCCAATATCTGGGGCGACAGGGACCAGCTTCATCAGGTGGTCACCAACCTAGTGGTGAACGCGCAGCAGGCTTTGCTGCAGGTCCCGCACCCGCGGCGGCTGACCATTGTCACGACCGGAGAAGACGATGTCGTCGAGATCATTGTCGCCGACAATGGCCCAGGCATGCCTGAGATGGTCCGCGCGCGTGCTTTTGAGCCTTTTTACACGACCAAAATGGCCGGCGAAGGCACCGGGGTCGGGCTATCTGTCTGCCAGGGCATCGTGACTGCCCACGACGGCAGCATAGAACTGGATTCGACGCAGGGCGGCGGTGCACGGTTTACGATCCGGCTTCCGAGCGGCCGAGCCGAGACGCTCGCTCCGCCCGAAGCTGCCGGCAGGATGCCGCCTGCGCCCTCGGCCGCGCGAATTCTGGTGGTCGACGATGATGCCGACATTGCCTCGATGATCGCCGAGATGCTGCGCCGCGATGGCCACGACGTCACCATCGCCGACGACGCGAATGCCGCCCTCAAGGCTGTGCGTGAGGAAGGAATCGACCTTCTGATCAGCGACATACGCATGCCCGGCCTCGACGGCCCCGGCCTTTACCGCGCGCTGGAGCAGTTGCGTCCGGGACTCGCCAGCCGGCTGCTGTTCGTGACCGGCGACACGCTGGCACCCGAAATCGATCGCTTCATCGGCGAGACGGACGCGCCGGTGATCGAGAAACCGCTCGATCCGCAGACCTTTCGCAGGCTCGTGATGGAACGCCTAAGGGCGATGGAAACCAGCGCAATGGAAGAGGCCGAAGCGTGACAAAACAGAAATTGCTCATCGTCGACGACGAAGCGCCGTTGCGCGAGATGCTGTCGGATTACCTGCTCATGCACGGCTTCGATGTCCGATCCGTTCCGGATGGAGCGGGAATGCTGACCGAACTCGACCGCTTTAGCCCCAACCTAGTCATTCTCGACGTCAATCTCATCGGCGAAAGCGGCTATGACCTCGCCCGCGAAATTGCAAAGCAGAGCCGCGCCGGCATCCTGATGCTGACCGCCGTCGGTGACCTGCCGCATCGGCTCGAAGGTCTTGCCGCCGGCGCCGACGACTATATGGCCAAGCCGTTTGAGCCACGCGAACTTCTGGCACGTGTCAGGAGCGTCATCCGACGCCTGGGCGAGGAAGAGCGGACGCCTGAGGACCGCATCCGTTTCGGGGGCTGCGTCCTCGATATGGACGGCCGCACGATGGTCGACTTGGACGGCGTCGACGTGCAGTTGACGTCCATGGAATTCGACCTGCTATGCGTCTTCGCGCGCCATCCCCGGCAGGTATTGTCACGCGACCAGCTGTGCAGGCTGGCGCACAACCGCGATCTCGAGCCGGGCGACCGGAGCATCGACATCCGCATCACGCGACTGCGCAAGAAGTTCGAGACCGAACCCGACACTCCGACCGTCCTGGTGACGGTTCGCGGCGAAGGCTATGTCTACGAACCTGCTTACGATGAGGCGCGACGCCGCTAGATAGGAGCTTCAAAGAGGGTGAGCCGTCCAGCTGGTACGGTTCATGACCTTGCCTTACACGTCGGCTTGCGCGCCCGGCGATATTCCCGTCGCAGGCTTCGGACAGTGTCCCGCACGACAGGAATGGTCCAGCGCGCGGTCATCGTCGCAATCAGCAGCCCGGCAACCGGGTCGATGAAGCGGGCCATCAACGTGCCTTGCCAACTCATGGCTGTTGCGAGCGACGCGGCGATGAGCAGGTTCGACGAGAGCTTGTCCGAGAAGAGGAAGATTTGTGCGCGTGCCAGCGCAGAAGCGGCAAGCCTGTTGCGGGCCTTCCATCGGCGTAGTATCCACAGGTTGATCACCGCGTAGGCCAGGTTCAGGTTCATGGCGAGAAAAACGCCTTGGCCGTGGGGTTCGACACCGCCGGCCACGATCCGCTGGACCGCGATGCCGGCGACGACAGCCATTGAAAGGCACATGCCCAGTGCGGCGAACGCATTGGCGAGCGTCTCGGCCAAGGCCGCCTGACGCTTGTGGCTGACGCCCTCGTCCCTGCGGCCGCCAGCCACAATCGCGACGGTGACCAGCACCAGCATGTCCATCAGCGTCAGCGCGAGATCGGCGCGGATGGTCAGCGACGTGGACGTCGCCGCTGCGTATGCCGTCAGCAGCAGGCCTGGGGTGCCCGCCAGAACCGCCAGACGCGCCGTTTGGGCGGCCGTGGGCTCGCCGCTCGATCGGTCATTGGTTTTTCGCAAAGGTTGCATCGCCAGAAATCTCCTCGTTTCTGGCGACACCGATGACGCAGGGATGTTGCGCGGATTTGCCGATTTGCCGGCTGAAGGTTTCCTTTGTGTCGCCGCGCCGTGCGCGCACAGCGATTGTCGTCATTGGGCATGCGGACGCGAGCCGTCATGCTGTTGGCATCGCGACGTTCGCTGATCAGGCGCGCTGCCCGGATCGCAACAACTGAAACAATTCGGACGGGTTTCGGCATTGGTCCGAAACAGCCGGGAGCCAAAAGCCACGCCATGGAGCGAACCCGATGGGATGGCTCCGCTGAAAATGAAAAAGGAAATCGAGATGAATCGCTTCAAGACTTACCTTGCTGCTGCCTCGGCAATGGTCTGCCTCGCCTCACCGGCCAGCGCCGACTGGCCGGTCACCACCGGGAACGGCAAATCGCTGAACGGCCTGAGGCAGAATTCGCTGACCAGCAACTCGTTGACCAGCAATTCGCTGACCAGCAATGCCATTTTCGCCAACGGCCTCGGCGTCCTTGCGCTAAACGGCGTGCATGCCGACGGCATCGTTCTGGCGAAAAGCCTCGCTCCGACCGGCAAGTCTGTCATTGATCCGAACGACCGCTCCGTCATCGACCCAAGCATCCGCGGTTTGCCGGCTGTCCAGAAAGGCAATGTCCAATCCTCGACCGCCGCTAAGAAAAGCAGCGGCCTTCCGTCTGGCCAGCACGGCACCGGCAGCAGCGCCGGGACCAACCATGACAGGCCGACCGCCACTCCGAGGCGTTAAGGTCCGGCGTTCGTCGTCAATGGAACGGATGGCGTTGTGCTGTCCGTTCTCGTTGGCCGCGTTTCATCAGCAAAACCTGCCGTCAGGAGCCAACAATGTCAGCCCACAGAAACCGCCGCGCCCATATCGGCCGCCACACCTTAGTCGCCGTCGCCGCAGCCATTTCCAGCATGGCCGCGGTGCCCCATGCGGAGGCCGGGACCAGGCCCGCGATCAGTTCGATCTCCGTTGTTGGCACAAGGTTCGAGGTGACGACGGAAGATGGTCGCATTGTCGCTCAAGAGCATCTCGTCGGCGCCGTTCTGACGATTGCCGACGGACAAGACCGGATGCCGCTGCGCATCGACGCGGTCGAGGCCGATCCGAGGAATCCGGATGGCGCGATCATGCTCTACGCCATGTCGACCCGCGACCGGGCTAGCGGTGCATGGCGCAACATCTGCGAACCGGACATCGAGGGTCGGCGCATGGGCTTCCCGCTTGCCGGCACCTGGACGCAGGACGGTCGCCATTTGCCGTCCGATACGGCGTTCAGCATTACCTGCACCGGCGGCGCGCAGGCGAAATGCGCGCGCTTCGGATATCGGCCCTGGGAGACGTCCCCGGACGGCACACCGCTCTGGGATCATCATCAGGCATGCACCCGCATGATCCGCGCCGATTATTGCGGCGATGGCGTTGGCCACACCCGGAACGGGACTCCGATCGTCATCTTCGACCGCAAGGGCATTCAACAGGACGAGGCCGCGCCTGATATGTCGTTCGAAGCGGCGTGGGGTGCCGACGGTGCGCTTTGCGTCAGCCACACGAGAATACCCGACGTGCTGACCATGGAGGGACTGGCGGCGATCTGCCCGGGCGTGCGGCAACAGCCGCGAACAGCGTGCGAAAGCCGTGCCGGGGCGCTGATCCTCAACCGTTCGATCGACCGGCGAACGGTTCAAGCCCCGGCGGAATAGTCATATCGCGAAAGGTCTGCTGAACTTATCGGAGTGGCCACCAGGCGTCAGACTTTCCGCGCCACGCCCCCCACCTGCTTGGTGCGCTTGCCCGTGTCGACCTTGGCCCGCGCCTCCACCGCCTTCTCGATCTCCCGCTTCAGCTCGTCTTTGATATCAGCCGTTTCGGCCATCAAGGCGTCGATCTTCATGAAATCGAGCACGCGGTATTTCGACACCGCCGGCCTGACCAGTATGTCCGGCTGGCACTGCCTCAGCTTGGCGGCGATGATTGACTGCATCATCAATTGCGTGGCGCCGAACATCAGGTCGACGGAGGTCGGATATTTGCGCCCGCCTTTGGTCGGCGCGCCAACGACGTCGACGGCGATGATGATGTCGGCGTCGTGCTCGATCAGGTCGAACGGCACCGGATTGTAGATGCCGCCGTCGATCAGCAGCCTGCCGTCGCGCATCACCGGGCGGAATACCGCGGGAATAGCCGCAGAGGCGGCAAGCGCTGAATGCAGGTCGCCGTCGCTAAGCACGGCGAGCTTATGGCCGAAGAAATCCGTGGCCGTCACCTTCAGCGGTATTTTCAGCTCGGCGAAGCTTTCGGGTATGGCGTCGGGCATGAATGCCTTGAGGATGCGCTCGACATTGAACTGGGTGACACGCAGCCCGCCCTGCAGCGCCTCGGCAAAGGTCCCTGGCCGCGCCCGCCACATGCGCGCCGCCACCTCGGCGCGGCGGCCGAGGATCGAGCGCATGTAGTCGTGAATGTCGCTGCCGGCCATGCCCGAAGCCATGCCGGCGCCCATGATGGCGCCGATCGATGAGCCTGATATCGCGACCGGCCTTATACCCAGTTCGTCCAACGCCTCGATGACATGGATATGCGCCAGCCCGCGCGCGCCGCCGCCGCCGAAGGCGATGCCGAAGCTCGGGCTCATCCCTTGCCCGCCATTTGGGCTCATTCCTTCTTGGCTTCGCCGACCTTCGGCCCGACGATCATGATGGCCGGCTCGGCGGAGAGCAGCTTTTTCGCTGCCGCCTTGACCTGATCCAGCGTCACCGCGTTGATGAGGGCGGCGCGGCGCTGCATGTAGTCGATGCCGAGCTTGTCGAGCTGCAGTTCGAGCAACGTCGCGGCGATGGCGCCGGAGGAGTTCAGATTGTTGATGGCATAGGCACCGATCAAGTATTTCTTGGTCGCCCCCAGTTCCGCTTCGGTCGGCCCCTCTTGCGCCATGCGCCTCACCACCTCGCGCACGACAGCCAACGTCTCTGCCGCCCGGTCAGCGCGGGTCGCTGTGGTGATGGCCAGGGCGTTGGCATGCTGGTGGTCGACCAGGTCGGAGCTGGCGCTGTAGGCCAGGCCGCGTTTTTCGCGCACCTCGTCGAACAGCCGCGAGGTGAAGGCGCTGCCGCCGAGGATCTCGTTCATCAGCACCGCGGCGAAGAAATGCGGCGCACTCCGCTTGACGCCGGGATAGGCCAGTTGCAGCGACGTCTGGGGCTGGTCGTAATTGACCTCGAGCTGCTGGTTGAGTTTCGGATCGACATCGGCGACGGGCGCGAGCGCCTGGTGTTGCGGCAGGTCGCCGAAGACCATATCGAGCTTTTTCTTTAACGTCTCGGCATCGATGGCGCCGACCACCGCCACATGCAGGCCATCGCGAGCAAAGTTCGCCCTGTAAAAGGCGATAAGATCGGCCGGCTTAATCGTGGCGATGCTTTGCCTGGTGCCCTGGTCGGGTCGCGCATAGGGATGGGTGCCGTATAGTGCCTCCAGCCATTTGCGCTGGGCGAGCGTGTCGGGGTCAAGTTCGTTGGCGATGATGCCGGACAGCACCTGGGCGCGGATGCGGTCGATTGGCGCCTGGTCGAAACGCGGCTCGGTGACTGCCAGCCGCAACAGGTCGAACGCCGCGTCGCGCTGCTCGGCCAGCATGCGCATCGAGCCGTAGGTGCCGTCGCGCGACGCTTCGAAGCTCATCTCGGCGCCGACGTCGTCCAGCTTTATCTGGAAGGCCTCGCTGTCAAGATTGCCGGCGCCCTCGTCGAACAGGCCGCTCATCAGATTGGCAAGCCCTTCCTTCCCAGCGGGATCCTGCGTTGTGCCGCCATCGAAGACGAAACGGATGGCGACCAGCGGCACGGAATAGTCCTCCACCAGCCAGGCAGTGATGCCCTTTGACGAGGTCACCTCCTGGATGCTCATGGCCGCACGAGCGGAAAGCGCCGGCAGGACGAGGAAGAGCAGGGAGAGGAGCAGGGTGGCCAAAGGGGCTATGCGCGACCTTCCCTTCTCCCCCTGTGGGAGAAGGTGGCCGAGCGAAGCTCGGTCGGATGAGGGATGTTCCAGCTTGGCATCGATGGCGCTCCGGCCAACACCCCTAGTCCGTCTTGGCGCTACGCGCCAATCCACCTTCTCCCACAAGGGGAGAAGGCAAAACGCGCCGCTAAGCTGGCTCCTCATCAAATCAATTCCCTGCCTGTATCTGCGGCAAGAGATAGCCGGATGTCGAATGGTTGAGATTGAGATAGCGCGCTGCAACGTCCCTGACTTCGTCGGCGGTGACCTTGCGGATGCGGCCCGGCCATTCCTCGACATCCCTGACGCTGCCGCCGGTGGCGAGCGTCGCGCCGTAGATGTTGGCCATCGAATCCTGCTTGTCGCGGGCGAAGATCATCGAGCGGACGAAACGATCCTTGGCCTTCTCCAGCTCGCCTGATGTTACGCCGTCCTTGGCGATGCGGGCGACCTCGGCCTCGACCGCCGCCTGGACATCGACCAGCTTGGCGTCGCCGCGCGGGGCGCCATAGACGGTGAAGTTGGTGGCGTCGAGCATGGTGCCCTGGAAGAAGGCGCCGGCCTCGGCGGCAATGCCTTGCTTGACGACAAGCTGCTGATAGAGCCGGCTGCGGCTACCGCCGCCAAGGATCTCCGCCAGCAGGTCCAGCGCTTCCGCTTCGCCCGGCTTCGCAGTGTGGTAGGACGGAACCACCCATTGCGTCGAAAAGTTGGGCACGCTGACACGCGCGTCAGTGAGCGTCACCGTGCGCCTGGTGTTCTGCTCGGGTTCGACCGGACGGATGCGCGGCGGCAGGTCTGGACCACGCGCAATCTTGCCATACGTCTTTTCGGCCAGCGCCTTGACCACCTCCGGCTCGACATCGCCGGCCACCACCAGCACGGCGTTGTTGGGCGTGTAATATTTGTCGTAGAAAGCCTTGGCGTCGGCGCGGTTCAGCTTCTCCATCTCCTGCATCCAGCCGATCACCGGAATGCGATAGGGCTGATTCTGCCACAGCGTGGCGTCGACCTCCTCGCCGAGCACTGCCTGCGGATTGCTGTCGATGCGCGAGCGCCGTTCCTCGAGAATCACGTCGCGCTCGGTGGCGATGACATCGTCGTTGAGGATGAGGTTGCGCATGCGATCGGCCTCGAAATCCATCATCTGCTCGAGCGCTTGCGGCACCACCGTCTCGTAAAAGGCGGTGTAGTCATAGGAGGTGAAAGCGTTGTTCGAACCGCCGATGGCGGAGACGGCGCGGTCGAACGCGCCGGCCGCGTGATTGGTCGTCGCCTTGAACATCAGATGCTCGAAGAAATGGGCGATGCCGGACTTGCCGGGCGGCTCATCCGCGCTGCCGATCTTGTACCACACCATGTGGGTGACGATCGGCGCGCGGTGATCGGGAATGACGACAACTTCCATGCCGTTGTCGAGCAGGAAATTCGTCACCTTGCCGTCGTTCGGCTTGTTGTCGGCCAGAACCGGGCCGGTCATCACGAGAGCCAGCGCCAAGAGCGTTCCGCGCAGCCATTCAGCCTGAGGTGTCATCAATGGCTCCGGTTGTCGTGGGGTGGGACGATAGGCGGGGATGGCGATACAGGCAAAGTGATTTGTTCGTCATTTTCGCGCGCAAAGGAGGCCGAACTCAGGCGGCTTCGATGAAGCGGATAACCGTCTCGCCATAGCTGCGCTCGTCGACAACCGAAAAGCCCGGCCCCGCCTCGAACGGCGCCATTGCCGCCTCCTCGACGACGCAGAGCCCGCCGGGGGCGAGCCAGCCGCCGGCCTTGGCCGAGCGCAAGGCACGCTCGCCCAGGCCCTTGCCATAGGGCGGATCGGCGAACACTAGGCCGAACGCGGCCATCGTGCCCGCCTCGCCCAGAGCCGTAGCGTCGCGACGGAATATCTTGGTACGCCCGGTGAGGCCGAAGGCCTCGACATTGGTGCGGATCAGGCCGCGCCCTTCCGCCGATTCTTCGATGAAGACGCCATAAGATGCGCCGCGTGACAGCGCCTCGAGACCGAGCGCGCCTGTGCCGGCGAACAGGTCGAGCACGCGCCCGCCGACCAGCCTATCGGGAAAGCGATGCGCCAGCACGTTGAAGACAGCCTCGCGGGTGCGGTCGGTGGTCGGGCGGATGGCGCTTGAGTGGGGCGTCGCCAGCGGACGCCCGCGAAACTCACCGCCGACGATCCGCATTGCCTCCCCTTGATCCCTTGGGGCCGCTGCGCGGCCGGTCGCCGCCGCTATCACTGCTGCCGGAATTTGGGCGTTCGCCACGCGGCTTGCCGAACGGCTTTGCGCCCCCGGGTTTGGCGGGCTTGCCGTAAGACGGCTTGAACGACTTGCGTTCCTTGGCTTCGGCCGCCTTGGCGGCATCGGCGTCCGCCCTGCCCTTGCCGATCGGCCGCGCACCCGGCGCCATCCAGACATTCGCCTTGCGCTGGCCCGGCGGCTCGATCGGACGCTGCTCGCGTTCGGACTTTTTCCCACCGCCCGGCTTGCCGCCAAACCCGCCCGGCCCGCTACGTTCAGATTTGGGGCCGCGATCGCCAAAGCCGCCGCGTTCGGGGCCGCTGCGTTCAGATTTGGGGCCACGCTCACCAAAGCTCTTTTCCGGCCCAAAGCTTCTGCCGGGACTTGTCGACAGCTTGCCCAGCGCCTCGTCGCGGCTGCCTTCGCGGCGTTTGCGGTTCTTGATCAGCCCGCCTTCGCCGATCGGGCGGCGTTCGCCGTCGCGGGTGAATTTCGGCCGCTCCGGTTCCGCTTCCCGCACCGCTTCACGCCGCACCGGCCTGTTGGAAAACGGCTTGGTGATCTCAGCGTCGAAATTGGCGCCGGACTCCTCGACCAGGCGTTCGCCGAGCTGGTCGCGCAGCACCCGGCCCTTGATCTCCAGCACATGGCCCTCGGGCAGGTCGTCGAGCTGGAACGGTCCGTAGGAAATGCGGATCAGCCGTGTCACGTCGAGGCCAAGCGAACCCAGTATGTTCCTGACCTCGCGGTTCTTGCCTTCGCGCAGGCCGAGCGTCAGCCAGGCATTGGTGCCTTGCTCGCGGTCGAGCGTCGCCTCGATGGCGCCGTAGAAGACGCCATCGACGGCGATGCCTTCGCGCAAGCCGGCGAGCGCACTTTCCTCAACCTTGCCGTGGACGCGCACGCGGTAGCGCCTGAGCCAGCCGGTGGCCGGCAGTTCGAGCACGCGCGACAGGCCGCCATCATTGGTAAGCAACAGCAGGCCTTCGGTGTTGATGTCGAGCCGGCCGATGGTCATCAGCCGCGGCAGGTCGGCCGGCAGCACGTCGAAGACCGTCTTGCGGCCCTCAGGGTCACGGTTGGTGGTGACCACGCCGGCCGGCTTATGGAACAGGAACAGCCTGGTGCGCTCAATCGGCGGGATCTCCATGCCGTCGAGATGAATGATGTCGCCGGGCATCACATTGAAGGCGGGTGAGGACAGCACCCGTCCATTGACCTTGATGCGGCCGGCCGCGATCAGCTCCTCGGCATCGCGGCGTGAGGCAAGGCCGGCGCGGGCCAGCCGCTTGGCAATGCGCTCGCCAGCCTCTTCCGTCGCTTCGGCGGGACGCGGGCGCGGCTTGAAGCCGCCTGGTGCCCCCTGGGGTCGATCACCGCCAAAATCGCGCTTGGGCCGGTCGCCGAAGTCGCGCTTGGGGCGATCACTGAAGTCTCCCTTGGGACGGTCAAAGCGCCTTTCGCGGCGCTCGCCTTCGGCAGCCGCCGGCCGGTCGCCGCGCGGCGCGTAAGGCTTGCGCGGACCTTCGCGCTTCTCATAAGGCTTGCCTTCTGGACGCGGCCCTTTGCTGAATGGCCTGTCGCCACTTTTGAAGT
>NZ_JAMYLQ010000030.1:0-100393 GCF_040318115.1 Mesorhizobium sp. M1312
CGCGCCACACACCCCCCGACAACTCCCCCCCCCCCCCCTTGGTCGCCGGGCTCCCGTTTCCCCGGGGGCGGGGCCCAACCCCCCCGCCCCCCCGCCGACGCGGGTCGAACCTGTGAAGGAGATCTTGCGCACCGTTTCGTTGGCCATCAGCTCTTTGCCGATCTCCCCCGGCATGCCGGTTACGATGTTGATAACGCCTGCCGGGATGCCGGCTCGCTCCGCCAGGACGCCGAGCGCGAGCGCCGAAAATGGTGTGAACTCGGATGGCTTGATCACCACCGTGCAGCCGGCGGCAAGGGCGGGCGCCACCTTGCGCGTGATCATCGCATTTGGAAAATTCCACGGGGTGATGACGGCACAGACGCCGACGGCCTCCTTGAGAACCAGAATGCGGCGATCGGCGGTGGGTGATGGAATGGTCGAGCCACCGATCCGGCGCGCCTCCTCCGCAAACCATTTCACAAAAGATGCGCCGTAGCGGATTTCCGCCGACGCCTCGGCAAGCGGCTTGCCCTGTTCAAGCGTCAGCAGAAGCGCGAGATCCTGTTCGTGCTGGCGGATGAGATCGTGCCAGCGCTCCAGCAGACCCGCGCGCTCGGCTTGGGTCCTTTTCTTCCAGCTTTTGAAGGCCGCGGCCGCAGCGCTGATCGCGGCCCTGGTCTCGTCGCCGCCCATATCGGGAACGGTGCCAAGAACGGCCAGGCTGGCAGGATTGATGACATCGACGACGACCTTTGTATCAGCTTCCCGCCACACACCGCCAATCAACGCCTGCTGGCGGAACAGGTCCGCATCGTTATAGGTGCTAATCTTCGTGATCGCATTCATGGTCTTTCCTCTGCCCTTTCAGCTCAATGCCGCAAGCACGGCTTGCGTGATTGTTTCAGTCCGGTCCTTGCCTGCGATCGTGCCTATCCCCTGCGCGGTTACGGACTCGATTGCCGACATCACTTCTGCCGCAGCATGCCGCTCGCCCAGATGCTCCAGCATCATCGCACCGGACCAGATCGCGGCGATCGGATTGGCGACGCCGAGATGCGCGATGTCGGGCGCCGAACCATGGACCGGCTCGAACATGGAGGGTGCGCTGCGATCGGGATTGATATTGGCAGAGGCGGCATACCCCAGCCCGCCCTGAATGGCCGCTCCAATATCCGTGAGGATGTCGCCAAAAAGGTTCGAGGCGACGATCACGTCGAGGCTTTCCGGCGCCAGCACCATGCGGGCGGCAATGGCGTCGATGTGGTAGTGCGAGACTTCGACATCGGCGTAGTCCTTCGCCACCTCGCGGGTGACCTCATCCCAGAAAACCATGGAATGTTTTTGTGCGTTGGATTTGGTGACGGATGCGAGCTTCTTGCGGCGGGCCCGCGCCTGTTCGAAACCGAACCGGATGATCCGTTCGACACCCGCGCGCGTGAAGATCGCAGTCTCAACCGCGACCTCATTGGCCGTGCCGGAATGAATGCGCCCACCGGCGCCGGAATATTCGCCTTCCGTATTCTCGCGGATGCACAGGATGTCGAAACCATCGGAGCGGAGCGGGCCCTGAACGCCCGGCAACAGCCTGTGCGGCCGTATGTTGGCGTACTGCGTGAACCCTTTCCGGATCGGCAGGAGCAGTCCGTGTAGCGATACTGAGTCGGGCACTTCCGCGGACCAGCCGACAGCGCCGAGGTAGATCGCATCGAATTTTCGAAGTGTCTCGATGCCGTCTGGCGGCATCATTGCGCCGGTTTCCAGGTAATATGCGCAGGACCATGGGAAGCGTGTGCCGTCCAGGGCGAAACCGCCCCGTTTGGCCGCCGCCTGCATCACCTGCCATGCCGCCCCGGTCACGTCCTTGCCGATGCCGTCGCCGGGGATGAGCGCTATGTTGTAGGTCTTCATTTGTTGAGGTCCTCATTCGCACTAGCTTTTCATCGGAACAATAATGGACCGCGCGCCGCATTTTCCGTCGAGGATGAGCCGCCCGACGGCGTCGAACCGCGTCAGGCGGAACTTGGAAAGTCGATTGTTCTGGAGCCGCCGCGCGCTCTATTCGGCCGGACCTTGCGCATTAAGCTCAGTCATAAACGCAGACGTAGATCTTGCGCACGGTCTCGATCGTGCGCCAGACGCCGACGAAGCCGGGCTTCATCACGAAGCTGTCGCCGGCGCGATAGGTCTTCGTCTCGCCCGCTTTCTCCTCGATTTCGATCACACCCGAAATGATGTGGCAGAACTCGTAGGTGGTGCCCTTGATCGAATGCGTCTCGCCGGGCGTCGCCTCCCAGACGCCGGTCAGAACCTTCTCACCTTTCGAGGTATCCTGCGCCCAGGTCTTGAAGGATGGAGTGCCGGAAATGAGCCGCTCCGGCAGCGGCAATGCCTCCTTCGGCGTGAAGGCGGGATTTGTGTCAATCGTGGTCAGCAGTGACATGTTGGGTTCCTGGTTAGTAGCCGAGTGTCCGATCGACGAGGCCGATCAGAGCCTTCCCGGCGCGGTGGCGCCGGATGTTGTCCACAGCGGATTGCGCCGCCGTATGCGGTTGCGTCACCGAAGCGATGTGCGGCGTTATCATCACCTTCGGATGCGACCACAGCGGATGGTCTTCCGGGAGCGGTTCTGGGTCAGTGACATCGAGCATCGCCGCAGATAGGTGACCGGTGTCGAGCGCGTCGATCAGCGCGGCCTGTTCGAGTTGCGGACCCCTGCCGAGATGCAGCAGCCGCGCCCCTGCGGGCAGTAGGTCGAAGAGCTTTGCATCGAGCATGCCGCGCGTTTGTTCCGTCAGCGGCAGCAGGCAGACAAGAATATCCGTTTGCTTCAGAAAGCCGGCGAGTTGGCCCGCGCCATGAAAACAGGCGACGCCCTCTAGCCGCTTTTCGCTGCGGCTCCACCCGGCCAGCGGAAACTGGAACGGCTTCAAGCGCTCGATAGCCGCCTGCGCCAGCATGCCAAGGCCGAGAAAGCCAACCCGGCGTTCGGCCGCCTGTCGAGCGGCAATCGGCTGCCAGAGGCACCTTTTCTGCTGCTCGAGATAGGCGGGTATCTCCCGGTGGAGCGCCAACACGCCGAGCGCGACGTATTCCTGCATCATGCGTATGATGCCGTCCTCGATCATGCGCACAAGCTTCACATGGCTTGGCACTACGTCCTGCTTGAACTGGTCGACGCCCGCTCCGATGGAAAACAGCACTTCCAGTTTGCGGTAGCGCGAGATGTCGTCCGGCACCGTCCAGGTAATGAGATAGCACACCTCCTCCGGCTCCATCTCCTCGCCGGAATGGAAGAATTCCAGATCCGGGAGTTCGCGCGCGAAGATCTCGCGGAACACCGCAGCACGCGCCGGATCGGAATTGAAAAGAAATGCCATGGAACCCGCTTCTTCCTTCAGGCCGCGAGACGCGCGCCGAGCCCCTGGATCATCTTCCGGCAAGCGGCGAGTTCACCGGTCTCGATATATTCGTCGGCACGGTGAGCACGGCCGATGTCGCCGGGGCCGCAAATGATCGCATCGATACCGGCCTGCTGATAAAGCCCGGCCTCTGTGCCGTAACTGACCGCTGTGAGCGGCTCCTGCCCCGTCAGCTCGGTCAGAACCGCCGCTAGCTCGCTCCACTTCGCGGGTGCAAGGGCGGGATAGGAACTCAACTCGTGCCAAATTACCTCGAAGCCGCTGTTGCGTAGATCGAAAAGGCGGACCTTGACCGGCTCCAGCAGGAAGGATGGAGAAACGCCCGGCACGGCACGTACCTCGATATCGGCAGTGCAGTGGCCGGCGATGATGTTGACCGCCTGTCCACCGGCGATGACGCCCACCTGCAACGAAGAATATGGAGGCTCGAAATTGTCATCGAGCGGCCCGTCGGCGAGGGATTGGCCGTAGGCCACGGCGTGCGAGATGACGCCGGCCATGGCATGCACGGCATTGAGTCCGAGATCGGGGCGTGACGAATGGCCGGATCGCCCGATCACCTCGAGCCGCGCGGCGGCCTTCCCCTTGTGCGCGCGCACCGGCTGCATCCCGCTCGGCTCGCCGACAATCGCGCCAAGCGGCCTCTCGCATAGGCCTGGCAACGCAGCTAAGAGATGCGGCACGCCACGGCACCCCGCCTCTTCGTCGCAGGAGAATGCGAGATGAATTGGTTGCCGCAGGTTCATCGCCGCAAGTCCTGGGAGCGCGGCCAATGCGCAGGCGAGAAAGCCCTTCATGTCGGTGGCGCCGCGGCCGTAAAGCCTGCCGCCCTGGCGGCGCAGGACAAACGGATCCGAGCTCCATTCCGGCTCGCCGGCCGGCACGACATCCATATGTCCGGAGATGATGTAGCCCCGACCCTCGCGCGGGCCGATCGTGACGAAGAGGTTGGACCGGTCGCCCTCGGGACCGGGCAGAACCGTCACCTCGGCCCCTGCTGCCTGACAGTAGTCGCGGATCCAATCGACGATCGCGCCGTTTTGCGTGCCCACAACAGAGGGAAAGGCGATCAGGGTCGCGAGGATTTCTTCCACGTTCATGGCGGTCGCCTGCTTGCACATTATCACTGGGTGCGACCAGCCTATCCGTAGGCAGCAGTGTTCCCTGCCGAATCGCGTCGTGCTTTGGCTGAAGGTTGCGAAAAAACGCCTCAAACCAGCGAAACCTGCTGGCTTTCCCCTGTAAAGCTGCGGCAAATGAGGCCTGTCGCAAACATGGCTATCGGCGCCAGAATTAACACCGCGTGCCTTGGGGCATATTGGGGCATTCGTTGAAGGAGCGGATCGACTGAGATGCAGAGATCAGTGCGCCTGAAATCCTTTGAACTGGTCGCGCGGGACATCAATGATGTCGACGTTGATCTGCTGCATGCACTATCGATTTCTGTCAGCTGGCCGCATCGGCCCAAGGATTGGGATTTTCTGCGCCGTGCCGGCTGCGGCATCGTCGCCGTGGACGGCATTGGACGCGTTTTCGGAAGCGCGATGTGGTTTCCTCAAGGGGACGATTTCGCCACCATCGGCCTGGTGATCACAACGCCCCGCACACAAGCGCAAGGAGGCGGCCGATGGCTCATGGACCTAGTCCTTGAGCAGTGCGGCGATCGAAATCTCGCCCTGAACGCGACCCATGCCGCCTATCCCCTGTATGTTTCACTCGGCTTCACGAGCGAGGCGATCGTCTACATGCGCCAGGGACAGGTCTCCCAAACACTCCCGCCGATGCCAGCTCTCGATGGTGAACTAAGTGACCTGCCCAGCGACAGGCTCGGCGACATCACCGCGCTGGACGCGCGCGCATTCGGGACAAACCGTGCAAGGCTGCTTGCGTTGCTTTCGGAGGATGCTTCAATCGCCACTTTGAGTCGTGGCGGCGAGGTCGTTGGCTATTCCATGTGTCGCGAGTTCGGGCGCGGCCATGTGATTGGCCCCATTGTGGCTCAGAGCGACCAGGACGCGGTCCATCTCACCGCCGTCCATCTGAAGAAGTCGGCAGGTCGATTCGCGCGCGTCGATTCGCGCGAGAGGGATGGCTTATATGCAGAGTTTCTGCAGCACAGCGGCCTCAGGATTGACGAGACCGTGACGACAATGTCCAAAGGCCGCCGCTTCCTGAACCGGGAAAGCAACGAGCCTTGGGTCTATGGATTGGCCGGCCACGCCCTGAGCTGAAGCACGTTCCGCCCTGGAACACCATGGTCCGCGGCTGACCTTCACGACCGAGCTTTTCTCGGCGCGCTCCGCGTAGGTCGAGATACTGCGCCCGGGAAAGCTTCTGACCGGGCTCCGGATTGACGGACAGGCTGTAGAGATATTCGCGGCATTTGGTGAGGCCTTTTGCGTAGACGCCGGCGATACCGCCAGAAGGTCTGCCGCCCGCCGCAGGGTAATCCATGCGCTAACCATTCATCGTTCGCTTTCAAAGCAAGGTCCGCCGATAGTCAATCGATCGCGAAGGAACTCGGCGTCCGCTATGTCATCGAGGGCAGCGTGCGCCGCGTCGCAGGCCAGGTCAGAATTGGGGTTCATCTCACTGAGGCGACGATGAACAGATGTCTTTGGGCCGAGCGGTTGACGGCGATCTGGCCGACGTCTTTCGTCTGCAGGACCAAGTAGTGCGCAAGGTCGTCGCGGCTCTGGCGAACGTGCTGCCGCTTGAACCAGTGCTCGATGACGCGCCGCCTACCCGGCGCCGGGCGATGATTATCGAGGCGTATGATTTCCTCGTTCGCGGGCGCGTTCCTGTCATGCAATCGCCCGCCGGAAACGATCTTGCTCGTACTCTCCTCGCAAGGCCGCCGAGCTCGATCCGAATCTGGCGGAGGCCCACGCATGGCTCGCCGTTTCGCACTACGGCGCGGCGATCCACTACGGGGAGGACTTTAACGCGAACCAGGCTCTCGGGCTCGCTTACGCTCAGAAGGCTATATCGCTCGATATGAGCGATCCTATGGCGCATAGCGTTCTTGGGTTTGGTCGGCTCTGCAAGGGCTTACTCGAAGAGGCGGAGTCCGCATTCCAAACGACGCTACGGATCAACCCGAACCATGCCGACACGATGGTGAACATGGCGGGCTTGAGGGTCCTGCAAGGCCAACCCCACGATGCCGTCGAACTGGCCGAGAGTGCTCTCCGACTCAACCCCTATCCGCCGGGTTGGTACTACTGGGACCTCGGGTTCGCGTACTATGCTGCCGGCCACTATACCCTGGCGGTCAGGGTTCTCCGCAAGGAGGAGGTTGGCCGGCTACCGGCAAAGCGCATCCTTGCTGCGAGCTTGGCGCAGCTCGGTCAGTTCACCGAAGCTCACGAGGAAGCCTGTCGGTTCCTTGAGGTAAATCCCGGCTTCCTCGCATCTCGTTGGGCAGCTACGCAGCCTTTTAGACGCGATGAGGACCGGCAGCATTTCGTTGACGGCTATATCAAGGCGGGTTTGCCGCTGTAGGCCTAGCCGTCTAGATCGGCCCCAGATCGTCTTCTCCTTTAGCTGGAGTTCCTTCGGCAACCATTTCGGTAGCGAACAAAAAGCGTCGCGACGAGTTCCTTGTCGCAATGCAGGCGTCGTTCATGGTGAATGCGAACTTTTTCGGTCACCTGGCGTTGGAGGTCGCTTACAGCACGGGCGCACCATGGCTCGACCAACTCACGAGCTACATCGCCAGCAACATTGATCTCGTTTGCGAATTCGCCCCTGAACACCTTCCAGGCATTGCCCCTATAAGGCCCGACGCATTGTTTCTGGTGTGGTTGGATGCCCGCGCGCTCGATCTCAGAGTGGGCGGAATCCAGAAGTTCTTTGTCAATCGTGCCTGCGATGTCAGCTTTCAGGAAACGGCAAAGCTGCTCTATACGACCGAGATTGGCCATTCCTGAACGGGAAAATTGCCCCAGCAACTGCCTCACTCTGGGTCATAAATATTCCCGGACAAACATCCCCGCGCTGTGAAGAGCGCGCCGACCGGCACTCAACCCCGCATTCCAAACCGGCCAAGCGTGAATCATATGCGGCCAAACTTCGAGACGTACTTTGACGTCAGCCGCGCCAGCGGCTTCCGCGAGCCGAGTTGCGTCCGACAACAGCGTCTCGGCCGAACCGACTTGTACCAGCATTGGGGGAAATCCGCTCAGATCGGCGAACAACGGCGAGACCAGGGGATCGCGCCGACCGACGCCAAGGGGAACATAGGCGGTTGCCAGTTCCTCCAAATACGCCCGGTGGACGATAGGATCGATCGCGTCCTTAGTTGATAGTGTCGCGCCGGACATCGAAAGGTCCGTCCAGGGGGAAACCAGCCAAAGACATCGCGGCAACCGCTCCCCTGCCGCGCACAATATACTGACCAAGCACAGGGTGAGGTTGCCGCCCGCACTGTCTCCGCCTACCACGATGCGATCCGGCGCGATCCCTTGCCGGCTAAGAAAGCGCCATGCGGTGAGAGCGTCTTCATGTTGCGCAGGGAAAGGATGTTCCGGTGCGCGTCGATAGTCGATCGCGAGGGTGCGCATTCCCATTGCTCGACCTGACTCGGTCACCATTCGACGATGACTTTTGAGAGAGCCGGAGCAGTACCCACCACCGTGGAAAAAGAGCAGAACCTTATCCCTGTCACTCTCAGGCGCTAGGGACCACTCTCCCTCGAGGCCATCGAAAACCGCATCCTCGCATCGGATATCGTCCGCAATCGGCCACACCGAACCAACCTCATCGAGCCGTTCCCGGCGTTCGTCCCAGCCCACCGGTCGTGGCTTTGACGTCAACAATTTGCGGACGGCGTTGATCTCCGTCAGATCGAGGTGTTCGTCCACATCGCTCATTTTGCTTTCCTGGCCTCATCAAGCGTAGAAAACCCGCGGACAGCAGCAGCCACACGTCATCCATAAAGCGCCAATGCCAGCGCTGGGAGTTTTTCGTTTACAATTGCGCCATGGCGAATACACGGGAGACAGGTCGCCCGCAAACCCGCTCGTCATCTTTAGCACTGACCCAGGCCCCCGCACATGGTCGACTATTCCATCTGATATTTGGCCGCTTCGGGGGCTATTTCAGACAGTCGGCTTTCGGAAAGCATATTGCTAAAGCTGCCATTCCTCTTCGACCTCGTTGCGGCCATAACCGACGGACACAATGGAGGCTCGATTGAGCCCAAACCAGACGTTGAGATGAGCGCCTGTTTTCAGAATCCGCGCTCGCTCGGATTGGAGCCCGACCGATCTTCGGCGATCATGTCTACGAAGGCGCGCAAGGGCGCGGGCATAAACCTGCTGGGGAAGTAGAGGCGCGGTCCCTCGAACGATTGCCACCAGTCCGGGAGAACCGGCAGAAGCGCCCCCGTTTCCAGATCGGGATCGAGCCAGTTCCGGAACGTTGCTATGATGCCGCGCCCGGACCGTGCGAAGTCGATTGCAGATTCTACGGCGGTGACCGCCACGATCAGGCGGCCTGGGGGGCCCACAGTTAGGATGTCCTCGCTCCTCTGCATCTCCCATGGGACCAGCGCACCGCTGGAAAAGCGGAGGCGGATGCAGTCATGGCTCAGCAGGTCATGAGGATGGGCAGGCGTACCGCGCTCGGCAAGATAAGACGGTGCGGCGGCCAGGGCCAGCTGCTGGACGCGAGGGCCGATCGGCACCGCGATCATGTCCTGGGCCAGATGCTCGCCGTAGCGGATCCTGGCATCGCAACCCGCTGCAAAGGCATTGACCAGCCGGTCCTCGACCACCAACTCCACCCTCACCCGGGGATGAACCTCTAGGAAGCGGTTGATCAATGGCGGCAGAATGTCAGGCATCATCGCTCCCGGGACGTTGAGCCTCAGATTGCCGCGCACCTGCTGCCGCGAGCTGGCGGCATCGTGCAGCGCGGCCCTTGTCTCGGCGAGCAGGGGCGCGACGCGTTCCGCAAGCCCGCGCCCCGCCTCCGTCGCCATGACGCTGCGCGTTGTTCGCGTCAGAAGCGGAGTGCCCGGTTCTGCCTCCAGCCGCGAGACGGTTTCGCTGACGTTGGAGGGCGACAGGCCCAGCCGTTTGGCCGCTGCTCGAAATCCACCAGCCTCCAGCACGGCAAGGAAAACCGCCAGATTATCGATGGAAGGCTCGCCCTGAAGACGGACCGCAGTAGTCCGGGCGCAACCGCGGCGTTCCACAGCCGTCACTTTGCGGAGTCACTGCGCGTCGCCACCGCGTCCTTGACGGCATTCGCAAGGTTGGCGAGGATTCTCCATTCCTGCTTGAGACCTTCGAGCGTCGCCTCAAACGAACGAGTGCGGATAGCTCGGGCACCGGCATGGCTCGCGACGGCGTGCGAATAGAGATCGATGGTCTGCTGCGCGGTCGAAGATCGTGAATAGGAGGCCGCAGTCAGCCTGGCTTCTTCTTGCAATGCCGCTCGGCCCGGCACAGTGATCGCGCGGATTCTGGCGAGAGCCTTGGAGAAACGGCCTGGGGATGCATCGGCTGACAGGAGATAGCCGTTCTTTCCGTTGCGTACCACCTCACGGACTCCAGGTTCATTAAGCCCAACGACGGGAACGCCGGTCGCCATCGCCTCGACAAGAACAAGACCCTGAGTTTCGGAACGCGACGAGAAGGCGAAGACGTCCATGGCGGCATAGACGTCGGCCAGTTCGGCGCCTTCGACCACGCCTAGCAGATGGCATCTGCCCTGAAGACCCGTCTCGTCCAGCATTCGGCGCATTTCGGACGCCGACGCACCGTCGCCGGCGACAATAAAATGCGCGCGCGCATTTTGCGAAAGAAACAGGCAAACTGCTTCAGTGAGGTAAGTCAGGTTCTTCTCCGGCGCCAGCCGGCCTACATGCCCGACGATGAAATCGGTTTCCACTATTCCCAACAGGCTCCGCAATCTCAGCCGATCTCCATCGGCGAACCTGGCCAGGTCGATCCCGGTCGGGATTATGGTGATCGGTTTGGTGACGTCGTGGTGGCGCAAGAGGTCGGCAATGCTGCGAGTCGGAGCGATAATATGCTCGCACAGATCACAGTAGCCAGCCGCGAGGCTGAGCACGAGCCGTTGGAGGACCGGTGCATCCTGCGCAACGTAGTGGCCGTAGAGTTCGTAGCGGGTGTGATAGGTAAATATCGTCGGCAACGCTCGCGAAGCCGCGATGCGAAGGGCGGTGTCGCCGAGAAGAAACGGGTGGTGCGAATGGACGATATCCGGTTCGAAGGCGTTCAGTGTCTTCTCGAGGGAGCGGGTGAACGGGATCGGCACTGAAAAATCGCTCCCGTTAAAATTCTGGATCGCCGGGACGCGAAGAATGTCACTTTCTGATCGCGCTCTTTCCGCATAGTCCGGCGCGACGATCAGGACTGCATGCCCCAACTCACGCAGCATCTCCGACAACGACGCAACGCTGTGTGCAACCCCGCCGACATGCGGGGTGAATGTGTTGGTAAACATCACAATGTTCATGCAAGGCCTACCGCGCCCTGTCGATCGAAGGGACGCGGCCTCAAACGAATCGGCACGTCCAGATTCTCGGGCCGGCGCCGACCAGGCGGCAGGCTCGGCAACATTCGGGCCAAGCCTCGACCTTGCCCTCACGGTCCACCTTATCATCCTGAACGCCAACGCGGATAAGCCTGAGCTTCCGTTCCGGCCTCGCGCTTCAGCGCTGCCTCGTGCGTTTCTTGATGCAGGATACAACCACCATCTGCTACAGTCCTGACCGGTCGCGCTACGCGCTCAAGCGAAACCGTGTGACGTCGATGGCCGCGGCCATCAGCGTCTGCGTGTAGGTAGCTTGCGGATTGCTGAAGATCGCCTCGGTCGGGCCTTCCTCAACGATCTTGCCCTGCTTCATGACGATGATGTAGTCGGCCATGGCACGCACGACGGCGAGATCGTGGCTGATGAACAGGTAGGACAGTTCATGGTCGGCCTGCAGCTTGCGCAGCAGTTCGACGGTCTGCTTTTGGACGGAGCGGTCGAGCGCCGACGTCGGCTCGTCGAGAACGACCACTTTGGGCTTGAGGATCATCGCCCGCGCGATGGCGATGCGCTGGCGCTGGCCGCCGGAGAATTCGTGCGGGTAGCGATTGCGCGCATTCGGATCGAGCCCGACTTCGCGCAAGGCCTCGACCGCGCGCAGATCGCGTTGCCTGCCCGACAGGGTCGGCTCATGCACCAGAAGCCCTTCGGTGATGACCTGGCCGATCGTCATGCGCGGCGACAGCGAACCGAACGGGTCCTGGAAGACCAGCTGCAATTCGCGCCGCAGCGGCCGCATGGCCTGACGGTCGGCGGCGGAAATATCGCGATCGCCGAAGCGGATGAGGCCGTCGCTTGGCAGCAGCCGCAGCAAGGCCCGGCCGAGCGTCGACTTTCCCGAACCCGATTCGCCAACGATGCCGATAGTCTGATTTCGTTTCAGCCGGATCGAAATGTGATCGACTGCGCGCAGGATCAGCGGCTCTCCGGCGAGAAACCCGCCGCCGATCTTGAAGGTCACCTCGACATTCCTGCCTTCGAGCAGGACGGGCGCGTTTGGCGGCGGCGGCGCCTTGGTTCCGGTCGGCTCGGCGGCCAACAGCATCTTGGTATAGGCATGCTGCGGGTTGACGAAGATCGCTTCCGCCTCGCCCTCCTCGACGACTTCGCCGTAGCGCATGACATAGACGCGGTCGGCAAAGCGCCGGACAATTCCGAGATCGTGCGTGATGAAGACGATCGCCATGCCGAGCTTGCGCTGCAGTTCGGCAAGCAGCATGAGGATCTGCGCCTGGATCGTCACGTCGAGCGCCGTCGTCGGCTCGTCGGCAATCAGAATGTCGGGATCGTTGGCCAGCGCCATGGCGATCATCACCCGCTGTCGCTGGCCACCCGACATTTCATGCGGATAGGATTTCATCCGCCGCTCGGGATCGGGAATATGGACCAGCCGCAAGAGCTTGAGCGCCTCTTCGCGTGCCTCGGCGGCGCTAAGCCCACGATGCCGGCGGATCGGTTCGACCAGCTGATTGCCGATCGAATAGAGCGGATCGAGCGAGGTCATCGGCTCCTGGAAGATCATGCTGATCTTGCGGCCGCGGATCTGATTGAGCTCGGACTTGCTTAGGGTCAAAAGGTTGCGGCCGCGATAGTCGACGACGCCTGTCGCCTCGCCGTTCGAGGCCAGCAGGCTCATCGCAGCCATCATCGTCTGGCTCTTGCCGGAGCCGGATTCGCCAACCACGGCAACGGTTTCGCCTGCATTGACGTGGATGTTGATGCCTTTGACCGCCTCGACCACGCCGTCGAGCGTTCGGAAGCGGACCCGAAGGTCCTTGACGCTGAGGATCGTTTCGGAAGCGACCATCTCAACGATCCCTGGGGTCGAGCGCATCGCGCAGGCCGTCGCCGACGAAATTCAGCGCGAACAGCGTCGAGACGAGAAAGAAAGCAGGGAACAAGAGCAGCCAGTTGGCGGTGCCGATGTTCTTGGCGCCGGTCGAGATCAGCACGCCCCAGCTGGTCATCGGTTCCTGGACGCCGAGCCCGAGGAAGGACAGGAAACTCTCCAGGATAATGACATGCGGCACCAGCAGCGTCATGTAGATGACCACCGGGCCAAGCAGGTTGGGAATGACGTGACGGATCAGGATGCCGCGCTGGCCGATGCCCATCGCCTCCGCCGCCTGGACATATTCCTGCCGCCGGATCGACAGCGCCTGACCGCGCACGATGCGCGCCATGTCGAGCCACAGCACGGCGCCGACCGCCAGGAACATCAGCACGAAGTTCCGGCCGAAGAACACCACCAGCATGATCACGAAGAAAATGAACGGCAGCGAATAGAGCACATCGACAATGCGCATCATCACCTCATCGACCTTGCCGCCGGCGAGGCCGGCCGTAGCGCCGTAGAGCACGCCGATGACGCCGGCGACGACCCCGGCGAGCAGGCCGATGGCCAGTGAGATGCGCCCGGCCATCAGCGTCCGCGACAGGAGATCGCGGCCGGTATTGTCGGTGCCGAACAGGAAATATTGCTGCCTGATCGAAGCACTCATCACCGCCTCAAGGCCGTCAGCCGATTTGCTCTCTATCTTCGTGTTGTCGAAGGCATCGGAACGGTCGAGGTAGCGGACATTGCGGTCATCGATCGGCTTGGGCGATGTGACGGTGACGAAGATGCGATTGTCTTCCTGCCGCCACTCCTTGATGTCGACACGCATGCGCTTGATCGCCTCATTGAGCGCGGTTTCTATCTTGTCGGCCCTCGGATAGGCCGAGAAGCTCGGCGGTGTGCGCACATAGTCAGCGTAGATGGTGGTGTATCGATGCGGCACCAAAGAGGGTCCGAACACGCTGAGGATCGCGATGAAAGCAAGATAATACAGGCTGAACATGGCGGCGCGGTTGGCCTTGAGGCGCGCCCAGGCATCGCCCCACAGGGAGCGGCCGACGACGGCCGGAGCGGTGGCTGCGATATCAGTCATAGCGCACCCTCGGATCGACGAAGGCATACATGACGTCGACGATCAGGTTGAAGACGATGGTGAACAGCGCGATCACCACCACAGTGCCCATGACCAGCGTGTAGTCGCGGTTGAGTGCGGCCTCGACGAAATAGCGGCCGATGCCGGGAACGGCGAAGATCGTCTCGACGATGATCGAGCCGGTGAGCAGTGCCGCCGCCGCCGGGCCGGTGAAGGAGACGATCGGCAAAATGGCGCCGCGCAGCGCATGCTTGACGACCACCGACCAGTCCGACAGGCCGAGCGCGCGTGCGGTGCGGATGTGGTGCGAGCGCAACGATTCGATCATCGAGCCGCGCATCAGGCGAGCGACGATGGCGATCTGCGGCAAGGCGAGCGTCAGCACAGGCCCGACCTTGTTGAGCAGGGCGCCATCGCCCCAGCCGCCGATCGGCAGCAGCTTCCAGGTCAGACCGAACAAAAGCTGGATCACCGGCGCAATGACGAAGGTCGGAATGGTGCTGCCGGCGGCAGCCAGCGCAATCACCGAGTAGTCGGCAAGCTTGTTCTGGTTGAGCGCGGCAATGGTGCCGAGGAGGCCGCCGAGCAGCAGCGCCAGGATCAGGGCCGAGGCGCCGATCTGGATCGAAACGGGCAGGCCCCTGGCAAACAATTCGGTGACGGTGAAATCCGGCATGTTGTAGCTCGGGCCGAAATTGCCGCGCAGCAGATTGCCGAGATAGTGGACATATTGCAGCCAGAGCGGGTCGTTGAGGCCGAACTGCGCTTCAAGATTGGCCTTGATCTCGGGGCTCAGGCCCCGCTCCTGATTGAACGGGCCGCCAGGCGCGACACGTATCAGGAAGAACGCCATGGTCACGATGACGAACAGCGTCGGGATGGCGGTCAGGAGCCGCCGGAATACGTATCGTAGCATCGGTTCCCCGCTTTGCTGGCAAACCGGAGCCCGCCGCCCCTAACGCATGACCCGAAAAGGTTCGGAAAGGATCACGCGCAAAGTCAAGGCGTTACACCGCCGTGTGCGCGTCCCAAAGGACGCGCGGCGCTGTAAAGGAGCGGCAGTCCGGCCAAGGAGATCAGTCCTTGGAGATGAAGCGGGACGGATGCACGTCCATAACGTTGTCCTCGAAGCCATGAAGCTTCGGAGAAACGATATCCTTGTAGCTATAGTAGAGAAGCGGGATGTTGCCGACCTCGTCGACGAGGATGCGCTCGGCCTCGGCGAGTTCTTTCATGCGCTCTTCGGGCTTGCCGCCGGCGGCGGCAGCCTCGTCCATGGCCTTCTCGAATTCCGGGCTGTTGTAGCCCGAATAGTTGTTGCCGCTTGCCTTGCGGGAGATGCCGAGGAAGGTTTCCGGATCCTTGTAATCCGCAATCCAGCCGGCACGCGCCACGTCATAGTCGCCCTTCTGCTCAAGGAAGGAGTAGTGGGTCTTGGTGTCGGTGTTGAGCAGCGTGACTTCGACGCCGAGCGGCTTCAACTGCTCCTGGATGGCGACCGCAGTGTTCTTGTGGTTTTCCGACGTGTTGTAGCGGATTTCCATCTTCAGCGGTTTCTCGGGCGTATAGCCAAGCGTCTCGAGTACCTTCTTGGCCTCATCCTCGCGGTCGATCTGCGACATGTCCGCGTATTTGGCCATTGCCGGCGTATAGCCTTCAATGCCCGGAGGCACCATCGAATAGCCGGGCAGCATTGAGTTCTGCCAGACCTTTTCGGCAAGGAAATCGCGGTCGACTGCCATGGAGATGGCATTGCGCAGTTCGACGTTGTCCCACGGGGCCTTGTCGGTCTTGATCGCAAAATAGTAGGTGCCGAGGTAAGGCCCGACGCGAATCTGATCGCCAAACTTGGCCTTGAGGTCGGCGAGCTGCTCGGTCGGGAGGTCGTCGTAGCTGTCGAGTTCGCCGGCCTCGAAGCGCTTCATCGCCGACGAACGATCTTCGGTCGGGATGTAGTTGACGACGTCGAGCTTGACGCTTGCAGCATCCCAGAATTTCGGATTCTTGGCCAGTTTGATGTGGTCGTTGGGAACCCACTCCACCAGTGTAAAGGCGCCGTTGGAGACCAAATTGCCCGGCTTGATCCAATCGGCGCCGAGCTTGTCAATGGAGGCCTTGCTGACCGGATAGGCCGCCTGGTGGGTCAGCATTTCGAGGAAATAGGGCGTGGGCGCCTTCAGCGCCACTTCCAGTGTGTTTGGGTCGATTGCCTTGACGCCCATCTCCTCGGGCTTCGCCTTCTTGGTGTTCACCTCCTCGGCATTCTTCACGGGATAGAGCATCGAAGCGTATTCGGCGCCGGTGGCCGGATCTTCCAGCCGTTGGAAAGCGTAGACGAAGTCATCTGCCGTGACCGGAGCGCCATCCGACCAGACGGCCCCCTTGCGCAGCTTGAAGGTGTAAACGGTGCCGTCGTCCGATACTGTCCAGCTTTCGGCGGCGCCCGGGATGAGGTTCGCCTTTGCGTCCTGCATGGTCAGCCCCTGGAACAGGTCACGCAAAATATTGGCTTCGTAGATTGTCGAGGTCTTGTGCGGGTCGAGCGACTCCGATTCGGCGGCGGTGCCGCGGTTATAGACGACCTCGGCGAAGGCCGGCGTGTAGAACGTGCCGGCGGCCAAAGCCATGGTTGTGGCGAACACCGTCGCCTTCAGCATGTTTTTCAGCATGAAGTTCTCCCTGTCGAGGCGGCCGTTCAGCTGCGCCTCTTGAGTGTTGACGCCCCGAAACCGATTAGCTGGCCTCTTTGAGCGCGCCGCTGGTTCCCTTTCCGGCGGCTGGTGGCCAAACAGTAACGTGGTGATTTTTTATTTCAACAGCCTCGTGAGGTCACCCTAAGTAAGGCGCACGGAAAGCCACTTCGGGGCCGGCAGAACAGCAGTCGAAACCATGGGCTTGCTCCGTTTCCCTTCTTCAAGCCTTCGTTTCCGGCAAGAAACTTGTCGTCGATTCCACTTTGCCGAAATGTCTTAATGCGTCTTTAAACAACCATGGGTTATATTTTTCGTGAGCTTCGGTATGTCTCGATGGGCGAAGGACATGAACAGCGAAGAAACCAAGACAATCTCTACAAAGCGGCATAAAACGCGGCAGTTAAAACTAAAATTGTGCCAATTTAGAGAGCAGTCTGGAACTTCCGCGATCGAATTCGCGATGCTTTCGCCGATTTTTATCTTACTTTTGCTCGGAATGGTTGCATATGGAATCTATTTTGGTGCGAGCCACTCGGTGCAGCAAATCGCAGCGGACGCCGCCCGCACGGCGATTGCCGGGCTGAACGAAGGCGAGCGCCAGGCACTGGTGACCAGTTTCGTCAACAACAATGCCGGCGGATATCCCTTTGTCGAGTCCGACAAGCTGACCTATCAAGCCAAGGACAGCACGGCCGACGGAAGTCAGTTCGTCGTGTCCATCCAATATGATGCCCGCAACTTGCCGGTCTGGAATCTGTTCCCGGCGCTGCCCATGCCTGGAACCACGATCTCACGCCAGTCGACAATCCGGGTTGGGGGCATCTGAATGTCGGAACCTTTGCTGGGGAGGATCGGCCGGGTCACTCGCTCGATGCTTGGCGACGTGAAGGCGAATTTCGCCGTGATGACGGCGCTGTGCGCACCGGTCGTGCTGGCGCTGGCTGCCTTCGCCATCGACGAAGGCTCGATCTACACGGAGCGCCGGGAAGCCCAGGCAATGACCGATCTGGCGGCAATCACCGCCGCCTCCAACATCAATAACATTGAGGCCGCAGTGGTGACCACGCTCGGCGACAACGGTATGCCGGGTATCGTTGTTCAGAAGGCAGGACAAACGATCGCCCCGGCCCTCGGAAAAACCATCGTGTCGGTCACCGCCGGCCGATATTCACCGGAGTCGTCGCTCGGCGTCGACAAGCGCTTCGAGGCCGGCAAGACGCCGTACAATGCCATCCATGTCGCGCTGAAAAAGATTCCTACCCGCTATTTCGCAAGTTCGCTTATTTCTACGCCGGTCATCGGCACCGAAGCACTTGCCAGCGTCACGCCACAGGCGATGTTCTCGGTTGGGTCCAGGCTTCTCAGCGTCAATGGCGGCATCCTGAACTCGCTTCTCAGCGGCCTCCTGGGCACTAACATCTCGCTCAGCGTCATGGACTATAACGCCCTGATCTCGGCCGATGTGAATGTGCTTTCGTTCGTCGACGCTCTTGCCGTCCAGTTGCAACTGACAGGCGTCAGCTATTCAGACGTGCTGGCATCAAAAGCGACTGTGGGTCAGGTAGCCACGGCCCTGGCTAACGTTTCAACGGTTGGCAGCAGCAGCAAGCTCGTTCTCCAGACAATCGCGTCCAGAGCCACCAGCACGGTCAAAATCCCGCTCAATCATCTTGTCGACCTTGGATCAATTGGCCAGTTGGGTCTCGGACAAAAGCCGGCCGGTTTTTCGGTCGACGCTAGCGCCATGGGAATGCTGACCACCGCCGCCGCACTGGCCAACGGCTCGAAGCAGGTCGCGCTCAATCTCGGAGCCACCATTCCGGGGCTTACCTCGACCACGCTTGCCATCGCCATCGGCGAACCTGCGCAATTCTCGCCATGGCTGACAATCGGCGAGAAGGGCGCTGTGGTGCGCACGGCACAGACGCGGATCAAGCTGGTGGCGTCCGTCGGTGGCAGCAATGCCAATCTCGGTGGTGGCATCAGCCTGCTGGCCGTCAAACTGCCGCTGCATGTCGAGGTGGCCTCTGCCGAAGCCACGCTGACCGACATCAGCTGCCCGACGGGGCGCCCCGACAGTTTGAAGGTTACCATTGCCGCACGTCCGGGCCTTGCCTCGCTGCACCTTGGCGCCAGCGATGCCGACAACAGTCCCTCCGCCTTCGCCGATTTCAGCAACCCACAGTCATTTCAAAATGCCGAAATCGCGCAGGTCAGCGTGAAGCTTCTGTTTCTCACCCTCAATCTGATCGGCGTGAATGGTTCTGCAGCCGTTGAGATCGCCAACAAAGATCCGACGATATTGACCTTCAACAGCACCGAAATCGCAAACAAGACGATAAAGACCGCCTCCACGAAAAACCTGACGCAATCTCTCACCACGTCGCTGGTCAACAATTTGTCGCTTTCGGTCAGTGCGCTGGGCCTCGGGCTTGATGTAACCGCCTTGCTTGGAACGGTGAAGCCGGCAGTGGTGGCGCTGCTGAACGGCGTGACGGCGCCTGTCGACGAATTGGTTTACAACGTGCTTGCGGCACTGGGCGTGCGCGTCGGCGAGGCCGATGTCCGGGTCATGGGCGCGACTTGCGGGCGCTCCGTGCTCGTTCAATGAACTGACCAAATAGTGAAGTCAGCCGGCTCTTCCGAGGAAGCAGCCCAAGGGCGGCAGCGACAGAGTTTTTTCCTGAAACGCGGCACTAGCGCCAAGATCGATCGTCTCTGCGACGTCGATATCCTGCGGCAACGGCCAGCTGGCCGGCTTCTCGGCGAAATTGAAGACGCAGAGCAGCTTCTCGCCGCCGCCTTCGCGAATGAAGGCAAGCACATCGCGCTCGGCATCGAGAAAGCGGATCGAACCCTGCACCAGCGCCGCATGCTGCTTGCGCAAGGCGAGCATCGCCCGATAGCCGGCGAGAACCGACTTCTCCTCGCCGTTCTGGATATCGACCGCGCGGGCGCGATGGCTTTCCGGGATCGGGAGCCACGGCTCGCCTGTTGAAAACCCGGCGTTGTCGGCGCCCGCTTCCCAGACCATCGGCGTGCGGCATCCATCCCTGCCCTTGAACCCGGGCCAGAAGCGGATGCCGTATGGATCGCGCAGATCCTCGAATGCTAATTCGGCCTCCTCCAAGCCGAGCTCCTCGCCCTGATAGAGGCAGATCGATCCGCGCAGGCACGACAGCAGCACGATCGAGAACTTCGCCATTCTTTCCAGATTGCCGCCGGGCCTCGTCCAGCGTGTCACATGGCGAACGACATCGTGGTTGGAAAACGCCCAGCAGACCCAGCCGTCCAAGACCGTACTCTCGAAAGCCTCGACACATCCGCGTACATGTGCTGCCGAGAATTGCGCACCGAGCAGGTCGAACGTATAACACATGTCGAGCTTGTCGCCCCCGCCGGTGTAGGCGGCGAGCGTCTGCAACGAACGGGTTTCGTCGCCGACCTCGCCGACAGCGGCGCGGCCCTCATACTCGTCGAGCAGCGCCCGAAAACGCCTGAGGAATGCGAGGTTTTCGGGCTGCGTCTTGTCGAACAGATGTTCCTGATAGAGGTAGGGATTGGTTTCGGTGTTGGTGCCGGCGACGCTCGACGCCAGGGGCGGGTTGCTGCGCAGCCAGCGGTCATGGACATAGTAGTTGACGGTATCGAGCCGAAAGCCGTCGACGCCGCGCTCCAGCCAGAACCGCACCGTTTCCAGCAAGGCGTCCTGAACCTCCGGATTGTGGAAATTGAGGTCCGGCTGCGAGGCAAGGAAATTGTGCAAGTAATATTGCCTGCGGGTCGCGTCCCACTCCCAGGCGGGACCGCCGAAGACCGACAGCCAGTTGTTGGGGGCGGTGCCGTCAGGCCTCGGATCGGCCCAGACATACCAGTCCGCCCTAGGGTTATCGCGGCTCGCGCGGCTTTCGACGAACCATTCATGCCGGTCGGACGAATGCGACAGGACTTGGTCGATAATGACTTTCAGGCCGACACGGTGCGCCTCGGCGACCACCGCGTCGAAATCCTCTGATGTGCCGAACATCGGATCGACGGCTGTATAGTCGGATACGTCGTAGCCCATATCGGCCATCGGCGACTTAAAGAAGGGCGACAGCCAAATGGCGTCGGCGCCAAGCGATGCGACATGCGCCAGCCTCGATGTGATACCGCGCAGATCGCCACTGCCGTCCCCCGTCGTGTCTTGGAAGGAGCGCGGGTAGATCTGGTAGATGACGCAGCCGCGCCACCACTCGGTGTTGTCACTTGCCACCGCCGTTTTCCTCTATCTGAGCCTGCGCGGCTTTGTGTTCGATCATGAAAATCACCGATCGCCCCGGCACCGGCCGTGAAATTCCTGCTGCGCCGTCCGGTGTTTCGATGGCTGGCTCCCAGCGAAATCCGTCGCGCTCCGGCAGCGTGAACATACACGCCCGGCGATCGCCATTGACGACCACGGCAACGCAGCAATCATCGCCGCCGAGCACCATGACCAGGCGGTACCGCCCCGGATCGCGCCAGCCTGCGTCGTCGAGCGGCATGCCGGTTTCAGTGAGCCAGACGACGTCCGGTATTTCTGACCCGGGCCGCGACTGCCCAGTCAGGAAGCGCGTGTCGGAAAGCGTCGGCACGGAACGACGCATCGCAGCGAGCAAAACAGTGCATTGTTCCAGCGCCTGATCGCGGCCGGTCCAGTCGAGCCAGGTGATCTCGTTGTCCTGCGCATAGGCGTTGTTGTTGCCTTGCTGGGTGCGGCCGAATTCGTCTCCGGCCGTCAGCATGATCGTGCCGCGCGAGGCAAACAGCGTGGCCAGCAGCGCACACTGGTCATCGAAACGGGCCGTAACGATCCCCCGGTCGTCGGTCTCACCCTCGATGCCATTGTTCCAGGACAAGTTGTCGTCGTGGCCATCGCGGTTCTGCTCGCCATTCGCCTCATTGTGCTTGTGCTCGTAGGCAACAATGTCGGCCAGAGTCATGCCGTCATGCGCGGCGATGAAATTGACGCTGCGGCTCGTCTGCTGGCCTGGCTTGGCAAACACGTCGGACGAGCCGGCAAGCCGGGTCGCCAGCGCGCCGACCATGCCGCTATCGCCGCGCCAGAACCGGCGGATGTCGTCGCGATATCTGTCGTTCCATTCGAGGAAGGGCGGCGGAAAATTGCCAAGCTGATAGCCGTCCGGGCCGATATCCCAAGGCTCGGCGATCAGCACCCTGTCACCAAGGACCGGGTCGTTCCGAATTGCCATGAGCAACGGTGCCGCGGCGTCGAATACGCCATCGATCCGACCCAAAATGGGCGCCAGATCGAAGCGGAAACCGTCGACGCCAGCATGGCAGACAAAGTGACGAAGCGTGTCGAGGACCATTTCCTGGACGATCGGATGATCACAGGCGACCGTATTGCCGGTGCCGGTGTCGTTAACCAGGCTGCCGTCCGGCCAATGTCGGTAGTAGGCGCGGCTGTCGAGGCCGCGCAGCGACAGCGTCGGCCCAAGCCTGTCGCTTTCGCCGGTGTGGTTGAAGACGAGGTCGAGGATGACGCCGATGTCCGCCTCACGCAGCGTGGCAACCGTCTGTCGCAATTCGGCGAGACCGCCGGGCGCCAGGCGCGGATCGAGCGCCATGAAGGTCACGGGGTTGTAACCCCAGGCGTTACGCAGCCCGAGCGGCGGCAGATGCCGCTCATCGATCGATGCCGTCACCGGCATCAGTTCGACCGCCCCGACCCCGAGTTTTTTCAGGTGCTCGACGATGGCCGGATGGGCAAGGGCCGCAATCGTCCCGCGCTGGGGCTTCGGGATGTCCGGATGCAGCATGGTGAGGGCGCGCACCGGCACCTCGTAGATCAGGCCACCGGGCTGGAATAGCGGCGGCAAGGCAGGCACCGGTTGCGGCAGGATGGCGGCAATCGCCTTCGGCAGCAGCGGCGCGGTATCGGTGCCCTCGCCCCGTCTTGCGGCGAGCCGGCCGCGATAGACGTAGGGCCTGTCGATCTCGACGGCATATGGGTCGGCCAGCAGCTTGTCGGGATCGAACCAGAGCCCTTGCTCGGGTGCATTCTCGCCATCGGCGCGAAACCCGTATCGGGTGCCGGCAGCGAGGCCGGCAACGGAAAGCGCGTGAACGCCCTCGCCTTCCGGCTGGAGTTCGAGCCGGTCGATCTCCCCGTTACCCTGCTCATCGAAGATCGAGACCCAGAGCCGGCGGGCCGCGGACGACCATGCGGCAAAGCGAACGCCGCCTTGCCCGACAAGTCCGCCAAATCGCGGCCGATACGGCCGATTACCGGCCGGTATTCTATCTTCCTGTTTGGCCATGATCCTTTCCGAAAACCGGCTCCCACCTTTCGCTGACGCGGACCGTCGGTTCGGGATTATGGTCTAGATGGCATCAGGTGATCACGCTCGGCTTGGCGCGGCCGGTATGGCTGCGAATCCCGGCGATGTCATCGGCTGCCGCAATCAGATCGGCAAGCGCCTCCTGCGTGTCGAGATCGTGCCTGGATTTGTCCGGTTCGTAGCGCTCGATATAGACGCGCAGCGTCGCTCCCGAGGTGCCGGTGCCGGAGAGACGGAAGACGACGCGCGATCCGCCTTCGAATAGCACCCTGATGCCCTGGTTCCTGGCTATCGAGCCGTCGACCGGGTCGTGGTAGGCGAAATCGTCGGCGCTGGCGATCTTCATGCCACGCACGCTGGCGCCGGGAAGTGATGCGAGTTTCGTTCGCAATTCGTCGACCAGCGCGTTGGCGCGGTCGGTCTCGACCTCCTCATAGTCGTGGCGCGAGTAGTAATTGCGGCCATAGGCGGCCCAGTGCTCGGTGACGATCTGCTTGGCGCTTTCGCCGCGGGCAGCAAGGATATTGAGCCACAAAAGCACGGCCCACAGCCCGTCCTTTTCCCGAACATGGTTGGAGCCGGTTCCCGCACTTTCCTCGCCGCAGATCGTTGCCATGTCGGCATCGAGCAGATTGCCGAAGAATTTCCAGCCGGTCGGCGTTTCATAGATGCCGATGCCGAGCTTTTCGGCGACGCGATCGGCCGCGCCGCTGGTCGGCATCGAGCGCGCGATGCCTTTCAGGCCGGCCTTGTAGCCCGGCGCCAGATGGGCGTTGGCGGCAAGCATGGCCACCGAATCCGACGGGGTGACGAAAATGCCCTTGCCAATAATCAGGTTGCGGTCGCCATCGCCGTCGGAAGCAGCGCCGAAATCAGGCGCATCCGGTCCCATCATCTCGTCATAGAGGTGTTTGGCGTGAACCAGATTGGGGTCGGGATGGTGGCCGCCGAAATCCGGTAGGGGAATGAAGTTGCGGGCGGTGCCCTTCGGCGCGCCGAGCCGGTTCTCCAGGATCTCCTTGGCGTAGGGACCGGTCACGGCATGCATGGCGTCGAAGCGCATGCGGAAACCCGATTTAAACAGTGCGCGCAAGGCATCGAAATCGAACAGGCCTTCCATTAGCTCGGCATAGTCGGCGACCGGATCGATCACCTCGACCGTCATGCCGCCCGCCTCGACCGTACCGATCGTGTCGAGGTCGACCGTGCCGATGTCGGCGATCTTGAAGCTCGAAATCATCTTGGTCTTGGCGAAGATCGCGTCGGTCAGCTTTTCCGGCGCCGGGCCGCCATTGCCCGCATTGTATTTGATGCCGAAATCCTCGTGTGGGCCGCCCGGATTGTGGCTGGCCGACAGGATGATGCCGCCGAAGGTCTTGTACTTGCGGATGACATGCGAAGCGGCCGGCGTCGATAAGATGCCGCCCTGGCCGACCATCACCTTGCCGAAGCCGTTGGCAGCCGCCATGGCGATGGCCTTCTGGATGACCTCGCGATTGTAGAAGCGGCCGTCGCCGCCGATCACCAGGGTCTTGCCCTTAAACCCGTCCAGTGCATCGAAGATCGACTGGATGAAGTTCTCGGCATAGTACTCCTGCTGGAACACCGGCACTTTCTTGCGCAGCCCGGAAGTGCCGGGCTTCTGGTCTAAGTAGGGCTTGGTGGCGACGGTGCGTATCATGCTTCAGGCAACCCTTTTCGAAAGCAGCAAGCGATAGAGTTCGAGGTATTTTTCTGCGCTTTTGTCCCACGACACATCCGCCTTCATGCCCTGCCGCTGCATCGACGTCCAGACGGTGGGGTTGGCGTGCGCCGCGACCAGCCGGCGGATGGCGTGCAGCAAGGCGCCGGCATCGGCGGGCGCGAACTGGAAGCCGGTTGCGACGCCTGCCGAAACGGCCGCTTCATTGGCGTCGATGACCGTGTCGGCAAGGCCACCGGTGCGGGCGACGATCGGCACACAGCCATAGCGCAGGCCGTAGAGCTGAGTCAGCCCGCAAGGCTCGAAGCGCGACGGGATGACGATGGCGTCACAGCCGCCCTGCATGGTGTGGGACAGCCCCTCGTCGTAACCGACCACGACGCCGATGCGACCGCGATGGCGGGCGGCGGCGGCCAGCAGCGCACCTTCGAGGCCGGCGTCGCCGGACCCCAGGATCGCCAGGCGCGCACCCCTCGCAACGATCCCGTCGATCACCGTCGCCAGTATGTCCATGCCCTTCTGCCAGGTGAGACGGCTGATAACGCAGGCGATCGGACTGTCGTCGCGGTCGAGGTTGAAACGATCTTCGACCGCGGTCCGGTTGGGGTGCCGCGCCTTCAATGACTTGGCCGTGTAGTTGGAGACCAGATGCTTGTCGGTTTCAGGGTTCCATATTTCGGTATCGATGCCATTGACGATACCATAGAGATCGACGGATCGCATGTTGACAAGGCCATCGAGCCCCATGCCGAATTCCGGCGAGCGGATCTCCTGCGCATAGGTCGGGCTGACGGTGGTGATGGCCCAGGCGGCCTGCAGGCCGGCCTTGAGGAAACCGACGCCGCCATAATATTCGACGCCGTCGAGCGCCATGGCCGCCGCCGGCAAGCCAAGCTCGCCAAAGATGCCGGCGCCGAACTGACCTTGGAAAGCGAGGTTGTGGACGGTGATCATCGACGGCGTGCCGACCGCCTTGCCGTAGCGCATATAGGCCAGCGTCATCGCCGATTGCCAGTCATGGGCATGGACGATGTCCGGCTGGTAGCCCGAGATGACGCCGCCGGCGATGTCGCCGCCAACCTGGCTCACGGCCGCGAAACGCCGCCAATTGTCCGGCCAGTCGGCGCCGGTGGCATTGCCATAGGGGCCGCCGGGACGATCGAACAGATGCGGCGCGTCGAGCACGAACAGGTCGAGCCCGGCAATCTGGACAGCATGGACCGACGCCTTGCCGCCCTGCAGCAGCGGATATTGGTGAACGGGTTTTTTCTTCTTGAAGGCATCCATCACCTGGGGATAGCCGGGAACAAGCGTGCGCATCGTCACGCCCTTGCCGGCGAGCGCGAGAGGCAACGCGCCGGTCACGTCGGCAAGCCCACCAGTCTTGATCAGAGGGAATATTTCGGGCGTGACCGACAGAACTTGCATTCATTGCAATCCCAGTTTGTCGATCATGGCCTGCGTGACGAGGCAGATGCCCTTTTCGGAAACGCGGAAGCGCTTGGCGTCGAGAACGGGATCCTCGCCGACCACGAGCCCCTCCGGTATCCTTACGCCATGATCGATCACCACGCGGTTCAATCTTGCGTTGCGGCCGACATGGCAGTCGGGCAGCATGACGACTTCCTCGAGCGTCGAATAGGAGTTGATGCGCGCGCCGGTGAAGATCAGGCTTCGCTTCAGCGAAGCACCAGAGACGATGCAATCGCCCGAGACGAGCGACGACACCGCCGAGCCGCGGCGGCCATCCTCGTCATGCACGAACTTTGCCGGCGGTTTCAGCTCGGCATAGGTCCAGATCGGCCAGTCGCGGTCGTAGAGGTCGAGCTCCGGCGTGATGTCGGTCAGGTCGATATTGGCTTCCCAATAGGCGTCGACCGTTCCGACATCGCGCCAGTAGGCTTCGTTCTCGGCCGTCGAGCGCACGCAGGATTTGGCGAAGCGGTGGGCGATCGCCTTCCCGTGCTCGACGACATAGGGGATGATGTCCTTGCCGAAGTCGCGGCTTGAGCCAGGCTCGGCCGCGTCGCGGCGCAGTTGCTCCATCAGGAACTTGGTCTTGAACACGTAGATGCCCATCGAGGCCAGGGCAAAATCCGGTTTGTCGGGAATGCCGGGCGGATCGGCCGGTTTCTCGATGAAGGAGATGATGGTGTCCTTGGCATCGACATGCATGACGCCGAAGCCGGTCGCCTCCATGCGCGGCACTTCGAGGCAGCCGACGGTGACATCGGCGCCGGCGTCGACATGCTGGCGAAGCATCAGCTCATAGTCCATCTTGTAGACGTGGTCGCCGGCCAGGATGACCATGTATTCGGGCCCGTAGGCCTCGATGATGTCGATGTTCTGGTAGACGGCATCGGCCGTGCCCTCATACCATTGCGTTTCCGAAACGCGCTGGCTGGCCGGCAGGATGTCGAAGCTCTCGTTGCGCTCGGGCCGCAGGAAGTTCCAGCCGCGCTGCAGGTGGCGGATCAGCGAGTGCGCCTTGTACTGGGTGGCGACGCCGAGGCGGCGAATACCGGAATTGAGCGCATTGGAGAGCGCAAAATCGATGATGCGCGTCTTGCCGCCGAAATAGACCGCCGGCTTGGCGCGCCGGTCGGTCAATTCCTTGAGGCGGCTGCCACGGCCGCCGGCCAGCACATAAGCCATGGCATCGCGCGCCAGCGGCTGAGTCCGTTTTATCTCTGCCATTTTTATCCTCCCAAGTTACCCGCTGCGAGACATCGCTTAGTCCGGAGCAAATTCGAGCATGATCGTCGACAGCGGCGGCAACAGCATCGTCGCCGAGATGCCTCCTCCTTCCGCCCGAGCCTCGACGGCACCGCCATTGCCCTTGCCGGAACCGCCATAGTCGAAGGCGTCCGTGTTGATGATCTCGCGCCATCTTCCAGCCGTCGGCAACGGCACGCGGTAATTATCGCGCGGCACGGGTGTGAAATTGGAGATGACAGCGACCGGGTTTCCGCCCGGCGCGCTGCGCAGCCAGGCAAAGACAGAGTTCGCGCTGTCGTCGACGATCAGCCAGGAAAAGCCCTCCGGCTCGCAATCGCGCGCATGCAACGCCGGGCGCGAGCGGTAGAGATAGTTGAGATCGCGCACCGTCTGCCAGACGCCGCGATGGGCCCGAAAATCGAGCAGGCTCCAGTCGAGCGCGCGTGCCTCGCTCCACTCGCGGCGCTGGGCGAATTCCTGCCCCATGAACAACAGTTTCTTGCCGGGGTAGCCCCACATGAAGGCGTAGTAGGCGCGCAGCGTTGCGAATTTCTGCCAGTCGTCCCCGGCCATCTTGCTAAGCAGCGTCCCCTTGCCGTGCACGACCTCGTCATGGGAGAGCGGCAGCACGAAATTCTCGCTGAAGGCGTAGACCAGGCCAAAGGTGATGTCGCCATGGTGATGCTTGCGAAAAATCGGCTCCTTGGAGAAATACTCCAGCGTGTCGTGCATGAAGCCCATGTTCCACTTGAAGCCAAAACCCAGCCCGTCCTCATGCACCGGCTGCGAAACTTTTGGCCATGAGGTCGATTCCTCGGCAATCGTCATCACGCCAGGATGATGGCCGTAGACCTCTTTGTTCATCCTCTGGAGGAAGCTGACCGCCTCAAGGTTTTCGCGCCCACCCTTTTCGTTAGGGATCCATTCGCCGGCCTTGCGCGAATAGTCGAGGTAGAGCATCGAGGCGACGGCATCGACCCGCAAACCATCGACATGGTATTTCTCGGCCCAAAACAGCGCGTTGTTGACCAGGAACGAGACCACCTCGCGCCGGCCGAAATTGTAGATCGCGGTGTTCCAGTCGGGATGGAAGCCCTTGCGCGGGTCGGCATGCTCATAGAGCGCGGTGCCGTCGAAATTGGCCAGGCCATGCGCGTCCACCGGAAAATGTGCCGGCACCCAATCGAGGATGACGCCCAGGCCGGCGCGGTGGGCGCCGTCGACGAACCGGGCAAAACCGTCCGGATCGCCGAACCGGGCCGACGGCGCGTAGAGGCCGGTCGTCTGGTAACCCCAAGACGGGTCATAGGGATGTTCGGAGATCGGCATGAATTCGATGTGGGTGAAACCCGTGTCGACGACGTACGGGATCAGCCGGCCGGCAAGCTCGTCCCATGACAGGAAGCTGCCGTCGTCGTGAAGCTGCCAGGAGCCGGCGTGCACCTCATAGATCGACACCGCCTCGCGGCGGGGGTCGGCGTTGCGCCAGAAATTGCGGTGCGCCTCGTCACCCCATTGATGCGCCGGCGGAAGCGCCGTCACCGAAGCGGTGGCCGGGCGCAGTTCGGACTTGAAAGCGAATGGATCGGCCTTCAGCGGGAGTCTCACGCCATCGGGCCCGATGATCTCGTATTTATAGGGCCGGCCGGCGCCGATATCGGGGATGAACAACTCCCAGATGCCGGTGTCGCGGCGGACGCGCATCGTATGCCTGCGGCCGTCCCATTCGTTGAAGTCGCCGACCACCGAAACACGCCTTGCATTGGGAGCCCAGACGGCGAAATGCACGCCGGACGCACCCTCGTGATCGATAAGATGCGCACCAAGCTTGTCGAACAGCCTGAGGTGCGAACCTTCGGCGATGTAGTAGTCGTCCAGCGGACCAAGCACCGGACCGAACGAATAGGGATCGGTAAGCCACCAGTCACCGCCGGCATTGCGCGCGTGATAGCGCAGCGGCTGACGCTTTCTGAGCGACAGGCTGCCCTCGAAGAAGCCGCCTTCGTCGCGCCTGGAGAGTTCGCCGGCTTTCTTGCCGGTCAGCGTGTAGGCAGTGACGAACTCGGCATGAGGGACGAAGCAGCGGGCGACAAAGCTCTTGTCGACCTCGTGCACACCGAGGACAGCGAAAGGATCACCATGCGTGCCGGCGACAATCGCCGCGACATCACCGGCTGAAGCCAGTCCATCCGGCCCGCTTGTCGCAGCGGTCGCGCGCGGCTTCCTCATCAGGCAGTGACCCTCCCCGGCACCCGGACCACGTTGTTCGTGGCCTCATGCAATCATATCAGACCGGCACGTTCCAGATTTCTTTCGCATATTGGCGGATCGTACGGTCGGACGAGAACCAGCCGACGCGGGCGACATTGCGGATTGCCTTGGCGTACCAATCCGGGCTGTTGCGCCAGACGGCGTCGACATCGCGCTGGGTGGCGGCGTAGGCATCGAAATCCGCGGCGACCATGAACCAGTCGCTCTGATAGAGGCCGTTCATCAGGTCGCGATAGCGTTCCGGATCGTCAGGCGAAAAGACGCCGGACGAAACGGCAGCCACGGCCTGCGCCAGTTCGGGAGAGGCTCCGATCACCGATCGCGGATCATAGCCGTTGCTGCGCCGCGCGGCGACCTCTTCGGTGGTCAGGCCGAAAATGAAGATGTTGTCGTCGCCGACGCATTCCTTGATCTCGACATTGGCGCCGTCGAGGGTGCCGATGGTCAGGGCACCGTTCAGCGCGAACTTCATGTTGCCGGTGCCTGAGGCTTCCATGCCGGCGGTCGATATCTGCTCTGAAAGATCGGCGGCCGGCATCATGATCTCGGCCAGGCTGACATTGTAGTTCGGCACGAACACCACTTTGAGCAAGCCGCGAACGGCCGGGTCGCGGTTGATGACCTTGGCGACGTCGTTGGCGAGTTTGATGATCAGCTTGGCGTTGTGATAGCTGGGCGCCGCCTTGCCGCCGAAGAACTTGACGCGGGGCATCCAGTTGCGCTCCGGATGGGAGCGTATCTGGTCGTAGAGGGCGACTGTTTCGAGGATATTCAGGAGCTGGCGCTTGTATTCGTGGATGCGCTTGATTTGGATGTCGAACAGCGCCGAGGGATCGACCTTGATGCCGAGGCGGTCGGCGACGAGATTGGCAAGCTTGGCCTTGTTCGCCCGCTTGACTGCTGCGAACTTGTCGCGGAAGGCGGCGTCGTCGGCAAAACCATCGAGCTCCTTGATCGCGTCTATATCGTCGAGGAAGCGGTCGCCGATCGCCTCGCGGGTGAGCGCGGTGAGACCGGGATTGCACTGGATCAACCAGCGCCGCGGTGTGATGCCGTTGGTCTTGTTGTTGATGCGGTCGGGGTAGAGCCTGTGGAGCTCGGCAAACACCGTTTCCTTCATCAGCTCAGTGTGAAGGGCAGAGACGCCGTTGATCGAGTGCGAGCCGACAAAGGCTAGATTGCCCATGCGCACCCGGCGCTCGCCGTTTTCCTGTATCAGCGAGATCTGGCTGATCTGCTCGTCAGAAAACTGGTCGGAGGCGCGCGCCTCCAGCAGCACTTCTGCGTTAATGGCGTAGACGATCTGCATATGGCGCGGCAGTAGCCGCTCGAACAGCGGCACCGGCCAGCTTTCGAGCGCTTCGGGAAGCAGCGTGTGGTTGGTGTAGCCGAAGGTGCGCTTGGTGATGCTCCAGGCCTGGTCGAAATCCATGCCGTGGACATCCATCAACAGGCGCATCAGCTCGGGCACGGCGATGGCCGGATGGGTGTCGTTCAGATGGATCGCCGCTTTGTCGGGCAGCGACTGCAGGTCGCCATACTGGCTGAGATGACGCTGAATGATGTCCTGCAACGATGCGGTGGAAAAGAAATACTCTTGCCTGAGCCGCAGCTCCTGACCGGCCTTGTGGGAATCAGCAGGGTAAAGGACGCGCGACAAGGCATCGGCCTTGTTGCTTTCGGCGAGCGCACCGATGTGGTCGCCGGCGTTGAACTTGTCGAGCAGGATCGGATCGATCGGCATGCCGGACCAGAGTCGCAGCGTGTTGACGCGGTTGGCCCGCCAGCCAACCACCGGCGTATCGTAGGCAACCGCCAGAACATGTTCGATCGGCTTCCAGACGTGGCGCTCAAGCCTGCCGTCCTTCGAGGTGATCGATTCCACCGAGCCGCCGAAACCGACCTCGAAAGAGCGTTCGCGCCGCTCGAACTCCCAGGGGTTGCCGTGATCGAGCCAGGTCTCGGGCAGCTCAACCTGCCAGCCGCCATGGATTTCCTGACGGAACATGCCATTGGCATAGCGAATACCATAGCCATGCGCGGGGATGTCGACGGTTGCCATGCTTTCCATGAAGCAGGCGGCGAGCCGGCCGAGACCGCCATTGCCAAGCGCTGCATCTGGTTCGAGGGCCGCGATGAGGTCGAGGTCGACGCCGAGAGACCGCAGCGCTTCGCGCATATTGTCCATCAGGCCGAGATTGGAGAAGGCGTCGCGCATCAGGCGGCCGATGAGGAATTCCAGTGACAAGTAATAGACGCGCTTTTCCTGATGGGCGTAGGCCTCTTGCGTCGCCTGCATCCAATGATCGACGATATGGTCGCGCACGACCTTGATCGAGGCGGTGAGCCAGTCGTATTGCGTCGCGACGCTGGTACCCTTGCCGAGCCTGTATTTGAGGGCCTTCAAGACTTCATCGGCAAGCGCCTTGGGATCGGAGTTTTCGAGAATGGGAGCTTTGGATGTCATCGCGCGCGTCATGCTGCCTCTCGTGCGGTTGCCATGATCATACCGGCTTTCACCATTCCTCCCAGCCCATGCTAGCGCATATTGTTATGCATTCAATCGAGTTAGATTGCCGCGGGGAAGCTTACCCTGCGGCAATTTAAAAACTTAAAGGCATCGTGTGGGGCGGCCTATGCGACGCGCCTTAGTTCTTAATTATGCGCATATCGCCATCCCAAACCGCCATGCACTTTTGGGCGACATGTATTTCTCTTTGATGCATGTCGTTATTCCAAAAACCGCTGCGCACTTTTGGGCGACATGCATCAGGCCGCCAGCGCCGCCTCCGGCGGAAGCTTCGCTCCAGTCATGAAGGCGACGGCGTCGGACATCGTATATTGCTTGGGATCGATGACACAGAGGCGACGGCCCAGGCGATGGATGTGAATGCGGTCGGCAACCTCGAAGACATGCGGCATGTTGTGCGAGATCAGCACGATCGGCAGGCCGCGCTTCTTCACGTCGAGGATCAGTTCGAGCACGCGGCGGCTCTCCTTGACGCCTAACGCCGCCGTCGGCTCATCCATGATGACCATCTTCGAGCCGAACGCGGCAGCGCGCGCCACCGCCACGCCCTGGCGTTGGCCACCCGAGAGCGTTTCCACGGCCTGGCTGATATTCTGGATGGTCATCAGGCCAAGTTCGGTGAGTTTGTCGCGGGCGCGCTTTTCCATTGCCGGGCGGTCGAGCATGCGCAGCCAGTCGCCCAGAAAACCCGGTTTGCGGATCTCGCGACCGAGGAACATATTGTCGGCGATCGAAAGCGCCGGCGACAGCGCGAGGTTCTGGTACACAGTTTCGATGCCGGCTTCTCGGGCTTCGATGGGCGACTTGAAGAGCACCTGCTTGCCGTCCAACTCGATGATCCCCTCGTCCGGAATGACGGCGCCCGAGATCGCCTTGATCAGCGTCGACTTGCCGGCGCCGTTGTCGCCGATCACGGCCAGGATTTCTCCCGGATAGAGATCGAAGTCGCAGCTGTTCAGTGCGGTAACGCGGCCGTACCGCTTGACGAGGCCGCGCGCGGTGAGGATGGGCTCCTGGGTCATGGTTACACCGAAACCTTTCTGATCCACTGGTCGATCGCTACGGCGCCGATGATCAGCACACCGGTGAGCAGCACTTTCCATTGCGGATCGGCGCCCAGCATGTTGAGGCCCATCGAGACGACGCCGACGATCATCGCGCCGAACAACGTGCCCAGAATCGAGCCGCGTCCGCCGAAGAGGGAAATACCGCCGATCACCGTCGCGGTGATCGCCTGCAAATTGTAGTCGGTGACGGCGGCGGACGGCGAGATCGAGCCGTTGCGGCCGATGGAGACCCAGGCAGCGAAAGCGGCGATCAGCCCGGCAAGGGTGTAGACCGAGATCAGCACCTTCTTGGTCTGGATGCCCGACAGCTTGGCCGCCTCCGGATCGTCGCCGACAGCGTAGACATGGCGGCCCCAGGCCGTGTGATTGAGCACGTACCAGAGGATCAGCACCAGCACGACCATGGCAATGACGCCAAATGTCAGCACCGCCGTGCCGATCCTGAAGTTCAGGCCAAACAGATGCAGCAGCGGCGCCTGGACGTCGACGTCGGCGTCGCGGATCGTCTCATTGGCCGAATAGATGAAGTTCGTGGCCATGACGATGTTCCAGGTGCCGAGCGTGACGATGAACGGCGGCAGCTTCATGTAGGCGACCAGCAGCCCGTTGAGCAGCCCGCAGGCCGCGCCGGCGCCAAGCCCGATCACCACGGCAAGCAAGGTCGGCAGACCGTAGGTGACGGCGCAATTGCCCATGATCACGGCCGATATCACCATGATCACGCCGATTGACAGGTCGATGCCGGCTGTCAGGATGACCAGCGTCTGCGCGGCTCCGAGAATACCGACGATGGCGATCTGCTGCAGGATCAGCGTCAGCGTATAGGACGAAAAGAACCGTCCTCCGATGGTGACGCCGAAGACAGCGATCGACAGAACCAGCACGATCAGCGGCACCGCAGCCGGAGTGGAATGCAGGAAATGCTGGATGCGCTTGACGAGCGACGTGCCGTGCTCGTCAAAAGCGGCAACGCTTGTCTCGCTGTTCGCGAGAGCCTTTTCGAATTCCTGAACCTGAGACATGTTTCCTCCCATGAGGCTTCAGCCACGCGCCGACGCCCGTCCAACCATTCCCGATCTGCCGCCGGAATTGTTCGCGCTTGCGACTACCGCATCGTCCACCCGAAGCGGCCGGGGATCAAGCCCCTGACCGCTTCGGTCTGTTGCCTGTCAGACCGGCATCAGCCCCAGCACTTGGCGAGGCCTTCCACGGTGTCGATGGACTTCACACCGGCTGCCGGCTTGTCGGTCACGAGATTGACGCCGGTGTCGAAGAAATCCTTGCCTTCGGTCGGCTTGGGCTTCGTCCCGTCCTTGGCGAAAGCGGCGATCGCTTCGATGCCGAGCGCCGCCATCTGCAGCGGATATTGCTGTGAGGTCGCACCGATTACACCCTCGGCGACCGACTTCACGCCGGGGCAGCCGCCGTCAACCGATACGATCAGCACGTTGCCTTCGAGGCCCACTGCCTTGAGCGCCTGGTAGGCGCCGACGGCTGCCGGCTCGTTGATGGTATGGATGACGTTGATGCCGGGGTCCTTCTGGAGAAGGTTCTCCATCGCCTTGCGGCCGCCTTCCTCATTGCCGTTCGTGACATCGTGGCCGACGATGCGCGGATCGTCCTCGTCGCCGATCTTGTTGGGATCCTTCACGTCGATGCCATAGCCCATCATGAAGCCCTGGTCGCGCAACACGTCCACCGTCGGCTGCGAGGGTGTCAGGTCGAGGAAGCCGATCTTGGCATCCTTCGCCTTATCGCCGAGCGTCGCGGCGGCCCACGCGCCGATCAGCTTGCCGGCCTCCAGATTGTCCGTCGCGAAGGTCGCATCGGCGGCGTCGAGCGGATCAAGCGGCGTGTCGAGCGCGATCACGAGCAGGCCGGCGTCACGTGCCTTCTTCACCGCCGGGACAATGCCCTTGGTGTCGGACGCGGTGATCAGGATGCCCTTGGCGCCATCGGCGATGCAGCTTTCGATCGCCGCCACCTGGCTTTCGCTGTCGCCGTCGATCTTGCCGGCGTAGGCTTTGAGGTCGACGCCGAGTTCTTTAGCCTTGGCGGCCGCGCCTTCCTTCATCTTGACGAAAAACGGGTTGGTGTCAGTCTTGGTGATCAGGCAGGCGCCGACGTCGGCGGCGGACGCAGCCGAGGTGAACGCCATCAGACCCAGTCCGGCCGCGGCAAAAACGGTGGACTTCAATAGTGCTGTCTTGGTCACGATTTTCCTCCCAGTGGAACCATTTCGGATGCCGGCCAACCGGCATCTGCACGAAGCATCCAGCGACTTCTCCCAGCGTGGACGCCTGCCCCAACACAATACCAGACCGGGGTTCCTGTCAATAATTAAATCACTCTTATTTATTATTGACAGCGTTGCATCGTTCACTCATTCTGACCCAAAAGCATTGAGGGGAAGCGACGGGAGGAACGGGGTGGAGACCGGCACTACAAGGCACGGTTCGCCCGAGGCCGAAAGCCGCATTCACCGCGGCACCAACCAGAGTGGCATGCGGGACCACAATGAGCGGCTGGTGCTGTCGCTGGTGCGCCAGCACGGCAGCCTGGCCAAGTCCGACATTGCGCGCATGACCGGACTTTCTGCTCAGACAGTTTCGGTTATCATGCGTGAGCTCGAGGAGGATAACCTTCTTGTCCGCCAGGCGCCGCTGCGCGGCAAGATCGGCCAACCTTCCATTCCGATGGCGCTCAATCCCGATGGCGCCTATTTCATCGGCCTGAAGATCGGCCGTCGCAGCGCCGAACTCGTGCTGATCGATTTTCTCGGCAATGTCCGCTCGATGCTGCAGCATTCCTACCGCTATCCGGCGCCGCGCGAGACGGTCGAGTTCGTCACCTCCGGCATGAAAACGATGCGCGGCGAACTCACCCCGGCACAGGACAAGCGCATTGCCGGACTTGGCATCGCCATGCCGTTCGAATTGTGGAACTGGGCCGACACGGCAGGTGCGCCGCGCGACGTCATGGACGAATGGCGCCACCGCGACATCCGCGCCGACATCCAGGCGCAGTGCGAATTCCCGGTCTACCTGCAAAATGACGCCACCTCGGCTTGCGGCGCCGAACTGGTGTTCGGCAAGGCGGGTGCGGCGCGCGACTTCGTCTATTTCTATATCGGTGCCTTCGCCGGCGGCGGCATCGTGCTGAACGGTCACCTTTTCGGCGGACCGACCGGCAATGCCGGCGCGCTGGGTTCGATGCCGGTGCCTGGACCGGACGGCAAGCCGACCCAATTGATCGACGTGGCGTCGATCGCCATGCTGGAAAAGGCGCTCAACGCGCGCGGCGTCGAGGCCTCGCATCTGTGGACGTCACCGGAGGATTGGGGCGAAATCGGCGTCGAGCTCGATGACTGGATCGCCTGCGCCTCGCAGGCGCTCGCCTATGCCGTCGTCGCGGCGTCATCGGTTATCGACTTCGAGGCGGCGGTGATCGACGGCTGGATGCCAAAGGCCGTGCGGCGCCGACTGGTCGATGCCGTTGTCGAAGCCATCGGCAAGATCGACGGTGAAGGCCTGAAGCTTCCGGCCATTCGCGAGGGGACTGTCGGCATTCATGCACGTGCCCTGGGCGGCGCCAGCCTGCCGCTGTCCGAGCGCTTCCTTATTGGCTCGACCATGATTTCCAGGAGTGCCTGAGCATGCTGATCGGAATCCCGGTGCTGCTCGGTCCGGAGCTGCTGGCGACGCTGCGTGCCATGGGTCATGGCGACGAGATCGCCCTTGTCGACGGCAACTACCCGGCGAAAGAGCAGGCACAACGGCTCATTCGCGCCGACGGTCATCATCTTCTTCCGATGCTCGACGCCATCCTCAGCGTATTGCCTGTCGATGACGCAGTGCCGGAGGCGCTGTTTCGCGCCTCGGTCAAAGGTGATCCCCTCCTTGCCGATCCCGTTCATCACGAGATGGAGGCGATCTGCGCCAAGCGTGCTCCGGGCCGCAAAGTGGTTGCGCTTGCCGGCGCCGACTTCTATCAACGGGTCAGGTCCGCGCACGCGATCGTCGCGACAAGCGAGCCGCGGCTCTACGCCAACATCATCATCCGCAAGGGTGTGATCTATCCGCCGGAGAACAGGAAATCATGATCCTCTGTTGCGGCGAAGCCCTGATCGACATGCTGCCACGCACCACGACGGCGGGCGAGCCGGCCTTTGCCCCCTATGTCGGTGGCGCGGTCTTCAATACCGCCATTGCGCTCGGCCGGCTGGGAGCTCCCGCCGGTTTCTTTTCCGGTCTGTCGTCGGATTTGTTCGGAGGCCAGCTCAGGGACGCGCTCGGGGCAAGCAGGGTCAGTTCCACCTATGCGCACACATCGCCCCGGCCGACCACGCTTGCTTTCGTGCGGCTGGACAACGGTCAGGCGACCTACACGTTCTACGATGAAAACACGGCGGGACGCATGCTGACCAGCGATGATCTGCCAAAGCTCGGCAGCGAGATCGAAACCATGCTGTTCGGCGCCATCAGCCTGATCTCGGAGCCGGCCGGATCGGCTTATGAGGAATTCATGCGGCGCGAGCACAGTCGCCGCGTCATGATGCTCGACCCCAACATCCGGCCCAATTTCATCCCGGACAAAGCCAAGCATCTCAGGCGCATCCGCTCGATGATGGCCATGGCCGACATCGTGAAGCTGTCGGACGAGGACCTCAACTGGTTCGGCGAAGCCGGCTCGCACGAGGACGTCGTCCGCAACTGGCTGGATCGCGGCCCGACCCTGATCGTCGTTACCCATGGCAGCGAAGGCGCTGTCGGCTACGCCAGGGATCACAAGGTCACGGTCGTGCCGGACAAGGTCGAGGTGGTCGATACGGTCGGCGCTGGCGACACGTTCAACGCCGGCATCCTGGCCTCGCTGCACGAGCAAGGCCTGCTGTCGAAGGAGGCGATCGCCAATCTGCCGGAAGACGCCATCCACAAGGCGCTGGCGCTTGGCGCCAAGGCTGCGGCGGTAACCGTGTCGCGGGCCGGCGCAAATCCGCCCTGGCGGCATGAAATCGCCTGATTGGACGGCCATGCGCTGAAGACGCGCTGGACATCAATCACTTTATGTTTCGCCCAGCTGGGCGCGAGCGCCACAAAGGCCGTGTGGTGTGCAACAAAGCCCTGGATTCCCGGCGTCTGACGGGGACCTGTCGGACTGAGAGGTAACAGGCTGCGACATTTGAGCAATTCGTGGGTTTGTTCGTCCAGCTTTCTCGGCTGGCGCAACTCTGCTACCAGCGGCCATTCTCTGGCTGGAACATTTTGAGGCCGACATGCAGTTCATCGATCTAGGCGCGCAGCGCGAACGAATCCGCGACAGACTGAAGGCGGCAATCGACCGCGTGGTCGACGAGGGGCGCTATATTCTCGGACCTGAGGTCACCGAATTCGAAAACAAGCTCGCCGCCTATATCGGCACCAAGCATGTCATCGCCTGCGCCAACGGCACCGACGCACTGCTGCTGCCGCTGTTTGCGGCCGGCATCGGCCCAGGTGACGCGGTGTTCGTGCCAAGCTTCACCTTCGCCGCCACGGCGGAAGTGGTGGCGCTGGCCAAGGCAGAGCCGGTTTTCGTCGATGTCGATCCCCAGACCTACAACATCGACATCGCCAGCCTCGAGGCGGCCATCGCCATGATCAAGGCGGAAGGCCGCCTGAAGCCAAGGGCGATCATTCCCGTCGACCTGTTCGGGCTCGCTGCCGATTACGAGGCGATCATGGCAATCGCCAACCGCGAAGGGCTGATGGTGATCGAAGATGCCGCCCAGGCCATCGGCGGCTCGATCGGCGGCAAGATGTTAGGTTCGTTCGGCGCGGTCGGCTCGACCAGCTTCTACCCGGCAAAACCGCTCGGCTGCTATGGTGACGGCGGCGCGATGTTCACCAATGACGATGCGCTGGCCGAGCAACTTCGCTCGTTCGCCTTCCACGGCAAGGGCGAAACCCAATATGACAATGTCCGTGTCGGCATCAATTCGCGGCTCGATACGTTGCAGGCAGCGATCCTGATCGAGAAGCTGGCCATTCTCGAAGACGAGATGGTTGCCCGGCAAGCGGTCGCCAATCGGTATGCCGAAGGCCTCGGCGACATCGTCAAGGCGGCGCGCAACCTGGACGGCGGCCGCTCGGCCTGGGCGCAATATGCCATCGAGACGCCGAAGCGCGACGGGCTAAAAGCACATCTCGGGGAAAAGGGCATCCCGTCGGTCATCTATTACGTGAAGCCGCTGCACAGCCAGATCGCCTACCGCGACTATCCGCGCACGCCGACGGGTCTTACCGTTTCGGAGGAACTGCCGAAGCGCATCCTCTGCCTGCCCATGCACCCCTATCTTAGCGAGGCCGACCAGGACCGGATCATCGAGACGGTTCGCAACTACATTGGCTCGAATTCGGCGCACACCGCCGCGGCGTAGAGCCTCACGTGCGATCACGGTCGAGCCCGGTATGCTCTACAGCAGTACGCCAATCGCGGCACCAGCGCATGGCGGAAGCCGCCCCTCAGGGATCTCAGGTCTTGGAGCCCACTGTCGCGACATCGGTAAGCGCAAATCCCGCATCTATGGTCAGGATCGGCGCCTGGTAGGATTTCGCGGTGGCATAATGGAAGCAGTCGGCAAGATTGAGCGCACTATTGCGTTCAGCGTCCGGATAGCGGTGCCGCCCATAGCGATCGAAGGCTTGCAGCGCAGCGGTCAACTCACGGCTCGAAATCGCCAGAACCTCGACCCCAGCCGCTTCAAGGAACTCCTGCACTCGCGCTTCAGCTTCTGCCATGGGAATGGGCTTTTTGCGAAACAGCCCAACAGTCGCTTCCCATACAGCCACGACCGACGTGATCGGCCGCGGCGAGCGCGCGGCATCGAGCGCCGCCGCAAGGTCCTCGGCCTCAGGCTCTTCCGTCATAATTGCGATGATTGCCGACGCATCGACGAACATCAGTAGTCACCGCTGAGGTCGTCGAAAAACGCCCTGTCTGCCGCAAGGCCGGTGTCCGGATAGGCCGCAATTTTCGCGCGCAAAGGCTTCAGCCGCTCCCACAGAGGGATCGCCTCCTCGGCACGGCGCAGTTCATTTTCCAGGGCCAGCTTCACGGCAGCCGTTTTGTTCAAGCGTGTGCGCGCCGCCAACTTTGCGGCAAGCACGTTTACCTCTTCACTGCGAATGTTGAGCGGCATGGCGAATTCTCCTACGTGTAGACGTACATATAGAAACGTCAATACGTGATGGCAACGGCCCACCAGGAGAGCATAAGGTTTTGGTGCGGCGGATGATGGGAACGTACCCAAAGAAGAACCTGTTCTTGGGGCCACGTCTGATTGCCCCACAAAACCGTATATTCCCCATCATGACGCTCTTGGATTTGAGCCGTGGCCGGTTCATGTATTTTGACTCGAGCGACGATGTTTTGGACGAAATCGTTTCTGTGCGCCAGATGCCACGACCGAGGCGGGGATCGTGACGCGCGCGGTTTCAGCCGGATTTATGTTTCGCACGGCGATCCACGCCCTGCAGCGCCAGCGACGCCATAGTCATCAGATTGGCCCGACTGGCTTCCCGCTGGCGATGAAATGCGGATTTGCGAAGTCCTCGTCATCGCTCTGCTGGCGCTTGCCGTAGGCCAGCGGTTTGCCGTCAAGCGTGCGCGTCATGCCGCCGGCGGCGCGCAGCACCGCATCGCCGGCCGCGGTATCCCATTCCATGGTACGGCCGAAGCGCGGATAGACGTCGGCCTCGGCGCCGGCGACAAGACAGAATTTGAGCGACGAGCCGACCGAGACGATCTCGGCGGCGCCTACCGTACGGATATAGGCTTCGGTCTCGGGCGTGTTGTGGGACCGGCTAGCGACGATGGTCAGTGGCGCCACACCGGTCCTGGCCGAAATCGGCCGACGGCCGATGATCTGGTAGTCGCCATTGACTTCGATTGCTTCCGCCCTGCCCGGTCGGCCGGAAAAGAAGCGTCCGGTGCATGGCGCAAAGACGACACCGATCTCCGGCACGCCGTGGCGAACGAGCGCAATGTTGACGGTGAAGTCGGTCCTGCGGTTGACGAATTCCTTGGTGCCGTCGAGCGGATCCACCAGGAAGAAGGCGTCGTCGAGGTCGGGCGGTACGATGCCGGCCGATGCCTCTTCCTCAGCCACGCAAGGGATATCGGGGAAAGCCGCGCGCAACCCAGTGAGAATGATCTTTTCGCTCTCGCGATCGGCCTCGGTCACCGGCGAGCTGTCTGATTTCTGGTCGACCGCGCAGCCGGCCTCGAAGACGCGCATCACCTCTCGCCCCGCCGCCAGAGCAAGGCGCTCGAACGTGCCGAGCATCAATTCGTCGTCAGATACCGCCGCCGCTATCGTATTGGTTTTCGGCAATGTCGCGCTCGTTCAGCCAGAGTTCCAGGGCCTCTACCATCTCCTCGGCAGACTTGCCGAGTGTCTCGAGATGGATTTCGGGGTTTTCCGGGGCTTCATACGGCGAATCGACGCCGGTGAAATTCTTGATTTCGCCATTCAAAGCCCGCGCATAGAGGCCCTTCGGATCGCGTCTGGCGCATTCCTCAAAAGGTGTGTCGACAAACACCTCGACGAACTCACCATTGGCCATCAATTCCCTGGCCATGCGCCGCTCGGCGCTGAATGGCGAAATGAAGGAAACGATTACGATCAGCCCGGCATCGGCCATCAGCCGCGCCACTTCGGCCACGCGGCGAATGTTTTCGACGCGGTCGGCGTCGGTGAAGCCAAGATCGCGATTGAGGCCGTGGCGGACATTGTCGCCATCCAGGATGTAGGTATGGCGGCCGGTGGCGAACAGCTTCTTCTCGAAAAGATTGGCGATGGTCGACTTGCCCGAACCCGAGAGCCCGGTGAACCAGAACACTGCGGGCCGCTGGTTCTTCAGATCGGCGCGGCCGTGTTTGCCGACATCGAGCGATTGCCAGTGGATGTTTTCGGCGCGGCGCAGCGAATGCAGGATCATGCCGGCGCCGACCGTGGCGTTGGTGATGCGGTCGATCAGGATGAAGGCGCCGGTCGTGCGGTTCTCGGCGAACGTATCGAAGGCGATCGGCGCCCGCGTCGAGATGTTGCAGATGCCGACCTCGTTCATTTCGAGCGACTTGGCCGCCTCATGAGCAAAGTCGTTGACGTTGACGCGGTATTTCAGGTCGGTGACGGTTGCGCTGGTCTGATCGGTCTCGGTCCGCAGGATATAGGAGCGGCCCGGCAGCAGCGCGTGCTCGTCGAACCAGACGATGTTGGCGGCGAACTGATCGGCGACCTGCGGCCGCGCCGACGGCGACACCAGCATATTGCCGCGCGAGACCTCTACCTCGTCGTCGAGGACAAGAGTGATGGCCTGGCCGGCCACCGCTTGGCTCAGGTCGCCGCCATGCGAGACGATGCGCCTGACATGAGAGGACTTGCCGGATTTGGCGACAACGACCTCGTCGCCTGGTGAGACGGAGCCGGACGCAATCGTGCCGGCAAATCCGCGAAAATCGAGATTGGGGCGGTTCACATACTGCACCGGAAAACGGAACGGCAGTTCGACAACGGCTTCATCGACCGACACGGTTTCCAGATGTTCGATCAGCGTCGGGCCGGAATACCATTCTGTCTTGTCCGAGCGTCTGGTGACGTTGTCGCCGTAACGGGCAGACATCGGGATGGGCACGATCGTCTCGAAGCCGAGCTTGTGCGAGAACTGCCTGAAATCCTCGATGATCCGTTCGAACACGGCCTTGTCGAAGCCGACGAGGTCGATCTTGTTGACGGCCAGGACGATGTGCCGGATGCCCAGCAGCGAGGCGATGATCGAATGGCGCCTGGTCTGGCGCAGCACGCCCTGCCGGGCATCGATCAGAACGATGGCCAGATCGGCGGTCGATGCGCCCGTCGCCATGTTGCGCGTGTACTGTTCGTGGCCGGGCGTGTCGGCAACGATGAACTTGCGTTTCGGCGTGGCGAAAAAGCGATAGGCGACATCGATGGTGATGCCCTGCTCGCGCTCGGCCTCGAGGCCATCGACCAGCAGCGCGAAATCGACGTCGTCGCCCGTCGTCCCGTGCTTGCGCGAATCACGCTCGAGCGCGGCAAGCTGGTCCTCGAAAATCTGCTTGGTATCCGAAAGCAGGCGCCCGATCAGCGTCGACTTGCCGTCGTCCACCGAACCGCAGGTCAGGAAGCGCAGCAGCGACTTTTGTTCCTGCACCGCCAGATAGTCACGAATGCCATCGGTGGGCGCGAGGCTCTCGGCCGTGATGTGGCGCATGCTCAGAAATACCCCTCGCGCTTCTTCTTTTCCATCGAGCCGGCTTCATCACGGTCGATCAGGCGGCCCTGCCGTTCGGAGGTGCGCGCCGTCAGCATTTCGCCGACAATGGCCTCCAGCGTATCGGCGTCGGATTCGATCGCACCGGTCAGCGGATAGCAGCCGAGCGTGCGAAACCGCACCAGCCGGTTCTCCACCGTCTCGCCGGGACGCAGTTCCATACGGTCGTCATCCTTCAGAATGAGCATGCCGTCGCGTTCGACGACCGGTCGCTCCTTGGCGAAATAGAGCGGCACGATCGGGATGTCTTCCTGGAGAATATACTGCCAGATATCGAGTTCGGTCCAGTTCGACAACGGAAACACCCGGATCGATTCACCGGTCGCGATGCGGGTGTTGAATATCTTCCACATCTCCGGCCGCTGGTTCTTCGGATCCCAGACGTGCTGGGCGTTGCGGAAGGAGAAAATCCGCTCCTTGGCGCGCGATTTCTCCTCGTCGCGCCGCGCCCCGCCGAAGGCCGCATCGAAGCCGTATTTGTCGAGCGCCTGCCGCAGCGCCACCGTCTTCATCACATGCGTATGGGTGTTTGAGCCATGGTCGAACGGATTGATGTTGTCACGCACACCATCGGCGTTGACGTGGACAAGGAGATCGAAGCCGAGCTTCTGCGCCATCTGATCGCGAAACGCGATCATTTCGCGGAATTTCCAGGTCGTGTCGACGTGGAGAAAGGGAAAGGGCGGCTTGGCCGGATAAAACGCCTTCATCGCAAGATGCATCAGCACGGAGGAATCCTTGCCGACCGAATAGAGCATGACCGGCCTGGCGAAGGCCGCCGCTACCTCGCGAAAGACATGGATGGATTCAGCCTCGAGCCGCTGAAGGTGCGTAAGCGCGATGTTCATGGACTGTAAGCGTTCTCTCGTGCCAATCCAGACCTTGCATCGATGCATCAGGCGCAATTTTCAGCGGCCTGGTTCAAGCTTCACTTCTGGACGATCTCATTTTCGTGCAGGCGTTCTAGCAGATCGCCATGGTTTATAACAATGCGGGACAGGCCTGACCTGGAGTGGTTCGGGAATGAATTTTCCACGCGGGGACCAGAACCCGGAAATTCCTGCTCAACGGGCTGATGGGCTTGGTGGCCCAAGAAAAATATTCCTGGAGGGGCCGAGATCAGCGCCAACTCGGCTACACTTTCCTGCGGTTACGAGTGTGGCCTGCGGTTACGAGTGGTGGCCTGCGGTTACGAGCGGTGGATTGAGTAGCATCGATTTTGATGGCAGCCCGACCCTACCGCGCTCGAAATCCATGATCAGTCGCTATACCGGCCCCTAGAATATAGGAGAGCGACCCGACGGTCGCGAACGGCAGCTCGCAGAGCCGTCCCAAGAGGCGCTACGCCGAAGTTCCGATAGGAACAAACAACTTGTCACCGTTGTGGTCGATCTCGATCAATTCGTTCTTCTGGGCCATACGGTCTGCAAATCCTTTGTGGAAAATAATGGCGTTCATATAGGCGAACGTTATGGCAAGCGCCGCGGTCCGCAATGGATAATCGACGAGTGAATGGATTAGAAGGAAAGATACCGAGAGGAAAGCTGCCTTTTGAAGTGGATCGCGGCGGATTCTCGCAAGCCCCGCAAGAAGTAATATGAAATAAGACATCATCAGTAGAATTGCAATAACCCCGCCCTCGAAGGCTATTTCAAGGTAATCGTTGTGGGCATGATTTACATATTGCTTGAAAATCATCCCTTCCTTTTCATATATCTGATAGGCCTTTTGAAAATTCCCAAATCCAACGCCAGTAGCCAAATTCTCTTTGATTCCCTCAATAGTGGTGCGCGCAAATTCTCCTCGCCCAAAAGCCGGATCAACCACCTCGGCATCGATCCTAGTCCACGCGCCTATCGTGTAGACCGAGAGCCCTATGAAAATCGCGAGGATGCTCAATCCACTCACCCTCGAACGCGTTGAAAGAAACACAATCGATAGTACGGTAATCGCCAACCCAATCAGAACACCAGCACGCGAACCGGCAGCCAAAAGGAGCAGCAAAAGCGAGACCAGTCCGAGCGATCCTGACAGGAGATGTCCACGGAACAGACCGTAATAAACGACGAAGGGGATAGAAACAAAAAGCAACGCCGCAAAATGATTCTGGTTGGCAAAAAGCCCGGCGTTGATCGTAAAAGGCAACAATCCCTCTATGGCGACGTCGTCAGAGAGCGAATATTGAATCGCTCCCGCTAACCCATTGCAGATAACGCCCATAAAAAAGAACGGCAGAAGCCCTTGAACCTGCTCGGTGCGCAAACGCAATACGCTCAAGAAAAACGCGGCTGACGCCACCAGATACAACAGACATTCGATCGTCCGTCCGACTCCGACGCTGACGAAGCGAAATCCACTCTGTCCCGCCAGCCATGAATCTCCGAGCAACAGCTCCGGTCGCAATCCGTTGAATATGGTCGCAGGCAACGGAACGATTTGTAAAATCACCAATGCCACAGCGAAGATAAGCAGCCACAGAATTGTAGACGGGATTCGTTGGCCAGAGGTCTGTGAAAAGACAGCCGCCGCCGTGATGATTGCCGCGACCTCAATCAGCGTATCCGTATAGAGGCCGCTCGCAGTCCCCCCGCCGATCAGCAGCGATATAAACAGAACCGATCCGAGGAGATATTTATCCCATTCCGATGGCCGGTCGCTCAAGATGAAAGTCTCTCGATGCTCAATTTGTGCATTACCAACGTTCCGACGTAGCGAAATCGCCAGCTCTCAGCAATGGCGGCCGTCTCCAGCCGTAACAATTGCATGGGGCACCCAGCCGGTCCAACCGAAAAATCCTGACTCAGGGCCTTACGATTGTATGTACCCTCCGGAATATTGAACCGCGCTATTTCGCCAGATGGGCCCAAGCACCTGATCGACCAGAATAATTCCTTTGGAAGTTTCAGGTTCCTTGCAGAGGCATTCAGAGAAATCTTGTACGAGCCTGGAGGGAGTTCAATATACTGCTGAAGAGAAGCGTTCTTGACGGGCGTGTTCAGGAAGCGAACCGTCGCACCACCCTCACCTTCAACCGCATGCTGGGATGTTACAAAGGTAACTTCCAAACCTGACTGCTCGCCGACTTGCCAATCGAAAGGTTTACCACTGGGTACCGGTTCAAAGGTACTGTTGAAAATGTAGCCGCCCAACTTCCGTTCCTGATCAGACAGGCTGAAAAGAAACAAGCGATACGCCTGTTCAAATTTCTTCTGACGAATATGTTCGTAGATCACCCGGGACAATTCGCTCGAGTTTGGCGGCGCGCTTGATCCCGTCAAATCGAGCAGCAGCCGGTTTGCGAAATCGAGCCCCTCGGGGGTTTTGCCAAGCGCGACGAACAGACTTGCTCTCCAAGGTGCCTCCGCCTCGATGGCTGCCAGAACGGCCTGGTATCCGTCGGGGCTTGAGAGGATTGTCGGCAGGCCCTCGGCGATAGCCGGAAATCGATCTGGCCATCGCCGTAGCAATATATCGATCTCGCCGACAGCCTTTGACAGGTCGCCGGTCTCGATCGAGTGGCCAATGGACCTTTGGAGCGCGTGGATTTCGGTCTTGGATAACTTTCGAGCTTGATCGAAGAAGTCATAGGCTTCTTCTTTTTTGCCCTGTCGGTATTTGATCTCGCCAATCAGGCTGTAGAGACGCGCATCTGCCACGTCAAAGCGAAGCGCGCCTTCGGCCTTGGCGAGCAATGCGTCGAAATCGGGAGTGTTGCTTGTATCGTTCAGGTCGCCGGTGATTCCGCCTATCAAGGCATTGACGTTCAACGGATCCAGCGCGAGGGAAACGGCCGGCGTTTCAGTTTCAAGAAACCGACTTAGCCCGATCGACGAAGCCGCCAACACTAGAACGGATGCGACGAACCAAACGCCTGAACGCCGGAGATTTCGCAAAAGCGGGCTGGTCTGCTCCATCATCGACTTTGCCCTCAATTTTCGGGGTGCTCGTGCCGTAGTCGTAATACTGGTAATTCATATACTTATAGGCGTAGTTGTAATCGAACTTGTTCACCGCGAACTTCGACATCGCAGCTCCCACCACGTTCGCGCCGGCAGCTCGCAGACGCTTCAACGCTGTCTTCGCCGACTTGCGTGTCACCTGATTGGTGGAGATGACCATCAATGTGCCCTCGGCAAGCCGGCTGAGAATGGGGGCATCTGAAAGGCCGACGACCGGCGGGGCATCAATTATGACAAGGTCAAAGCGCTTGCCAAGATTGGTAACGATCAGTGCCATCTTCGGCGAAGAGAGCAGGTCCGCAGGGTTGGGCGGGATCGTTCCGGAGGTCAGGACGGTCACATTAGGATATTTCGTCGCCCTGAAAATGCTTGCCAGATCCTCTTTGCGGACAGTGTTCGTCAGGAGATTGCTCAGTCCGATTGTGTTGTCGAGACCAAACAGCCGATGAAGGTTGGGCTTTCGAAGATCGCCATCAACAATAACAACTCTCGCACCGAGCGCTGCAAAATCCTGCGCGAGCTTGAACGAGGTGGTCGACTTGCCTTCCGACGGCTCCGAACTCGTGACCAGCAGCGATCGCGGCGCACCTTCGGCGCCGGAGAACTGCAACGAGGTTCGAAGCGAACGGTAGGCTTCGGACAATCCTGATTTCTGGTCAGTGATACTGGCTATGAGTTCCCGATCATCAACAAGCGGCAAGATGCCAAGCATCGCCAATCCCAACTCCTTCTCGATCTGCTCAGGATTGGTAAAGGTGTTGTTCAATAACTCGATGATGTAGATAATTGATGCACTCAGAGCCAAGAAAAGAGCCAAAGCGACCGCAAGATAGATGCTCAAGCGCGGAGAATAAGGATTATTAGGCTGCGTCGCGAAATCGACGATTGCCGCGCTTTGTGTCTTGAGTTCAGAGCTGACGCCGACCTCGTTCAGCTTGGCAATAAGATTATCATACTGGGACCTATTCGAATCAACCTCGCGCTTCAGGATCGTGTATTTGATGTTTTTGTCATTGAAGATAACCTGCTGCTTCTCCATCTCGGCAAGCTTGGACTTAAGGTCGGCCTCCTTGTTCTGAGCCTCCTGGTACTTCTGCCGCAACGAATCGGTTATGGTCAAAACGCCATTGTTATAAAGCCGTTGCAGTTCCTTGATCTGCGCCTGAAGCTGCTGCATTTCTGGAAAGCCAGGCTTCAATATGCCTAGTTTCTGCTGATACTGGCTGGTCAAATCCGCCAGTTTATCGGTGATCTTCTGCAGACCTTCGCTTTCCAAAACCGGGCCAAGACTCGACCCGCGACCTTTGTCTATCTGGTCCACCATCCGTCCGGCATCGAGACGTTCCTGGATTGCTGTCGCGAGCGCGGTGTTCAGGGCCTCGATGTTCGACCCAATCAGCGATTTGTCATCGCCGGTGATCGTAATGCCAACATCCTTTGCATAAGCGACCAGATCCTCTTCGGATTTCTGAAGCTTTTGCTTTACCTGCAGGACCTGTTCCTGGATGAACTGCCGTGCCAGGTCGGAAGTCTCGCTGGTCTGATCGAGGCGTTGATCGATAAAGCTTTGTGCGACCTGATTGGCTATGTCACTCGCATATTTCGGGTTCTGGTCGGCAAACGCAATCGACAGCAGGCTTGTGTTGGTGACAAGAGTGACCGTGAGGTCTTTCATAACGCGACCGATCGCGATCTTCTCACGTTCCTCCGGGGTTTTCTCTTCTATGGAAGGCGATTTTGAAATTCCGAACGCACGATAGAAAATATTGCTAGGCGAGAAGTTCGGAGTTGGAAACAGAAAATCCGGCTTTTCGCTGAGCCCCAGTTGGAACACCACGCGTTGCGCCAATGCACGGCTTTTGAGCTTTTCACGGGCAGTTTGAAAGGCCCGCAGGTCGCTGCTTTCAGAAACCACCTCAATGTCCTGGAAGACCTTGGCCGAAGGAACCAACACTTCCAATTGCGTTGTTGCCAAATATTTTGGCGTCTGCATCATGGTAACAACGGTGCCGGCAACCAGCCCGGCTGCCGCCATCATGACGATCAGCCACCGATACTGCACAACGTAAAACAGCAGCCTGAGCGGATTGAAGCCCTCGTCCTGCTCCGAATAATCGCGGCCATACGAGCTATAGTTTTGCGCACCGTCATAATACAGGTCGGGAGACAAGGCTTGGCCATGTCCTGGGCCTGCAATTTGATGCTGCCTGTTGCGATCGAGCATAGCGCTAGATTATCCTAGGTTGCCTGTGTTTGGCTGGACGGAAAGCATCTATGGAACCAGCGCGCCAATTCGGGCTGCACTCGAGGCGACACCGAGGGCGTCCTTGAGATTGTTCAGCGCTATCTTGGATTTCGAGGCGAAGACGACAATCTTGTCGCCACCATAGATGCGTGGATTGCGGCTCTTGCCGGCGCGAATCTGCTCCACATTGTAATTTGCAACCAACGTATTTGGGCCGACATTGCGATAGACAAAGACTTTTTTCGCGTCTCCAACATTGTTGAACCCTCCGGCAAGGGCGATCGCATCGATGAGAGAAGAATTGCTCGACACCGGAAAGATACCGGCCTTGGTGACTTCGCCGTCGACGGTAACGCGCTGTCCGATCGATTCCTTCACGAAAACCGACACATCGGGCGACTGCAGATAGTTGGCGCCGTAAGCCGATTCGATTTCCTGCTCCAGCTGGCGGACGGTCTTTCCCGCCGCGGTGACGGTCCCGATAAGTGGAAGCGAAATCTGCCCGCCGGCGTCGACTTGGACGATTCTGTTCAGATTGTCGACCTGGAATACATTCACCTCGAGCACATCATTGGGAGACAAAGGCTGCTCGCTGCCGTTCTGCGTATTTTGCGGCGCAGGCAGGTCCTTTACGACCTGCAGAGCACCGCCGCCCGAAAGCGACGACGTTGATGTCAGTTGCAGCGCATCGACCGAGGTCGGCGAAGATGATGTCGTCGACGAGGTGCTGGTGCAGGCAGACATTGCGAGTGAAGCGAGCAAGACACATATCATGCCCGAATAGCTTTTTGCGAAATGAAAAACGCCCATCACGCGGTCCCGCCCTTCAACAAGCGACCCAATCCCGCAAAGCGACCTACATTGCCGGGGCTTGGCTTTTTCGAGCGTGCCTTTCCGACCGGCTCGAGAGGCCGGTTCGCCAATATTTCGCCTGGACGTTTCAACACCATATTGCGGGCCTCATCTTCCCCACACCGCTTCGCGGCAACGGCGACTGCCTGCGAAAGCCCAGGCGGCCGACGGGTGGCGCCATGAGTGTCCGATGCGATAATATCTACCCTGCCCTCGTCAATCAGCTTTTCCGAATAGTAAAGCGCCGTGCGCCCAAAAGCACCAACAATCGAGTCTGCGGTAAGCTGAACAAGGCAGCCGATTGCATTCAACCTCTCGACAACGTCGTAATTTGCCTTGATCCAGGTCAACCGCTCAGGATGGGTAAGAATCGGAATGAACCCGGCGTTTATGAGGCGCAGAGCAAGATCTTCCATTCTTGGCGGCAAAACGTGATGCGGCGGTTCGAAGAGAAAATAACGAGATCTGTTCAAGGTCGGCACGCTACCCAGCGCCAATTGCTCCGGAAGATCCGGCGCTATATGCACGTCGGCCCCAACGTAAAGAGCAAGCGGTATTGCCGCGCGGCGCAGCGCCTGCTCCAACTCTTGAACCGCTCGGGCAATATTTGCCGATCCGTTTTCGTACATGCCTGGCACGATATGCGGCGTACACGCCATATGCGTCGTTCCATCCGCCACCGCCAGCCGCGCCATTTCCAGCGATTCAGCAAGACTGGGCGAGCCGTCATCAAGACCGGGCAAGATGTGGGAATGCAGGTCGATCATTGGCGTTTGTGGCCGCACTGAAGCAACGTGACGATTTCTCCCGGATAACAGGCAAATGCGCCACGCGCACGATAGCGAATGGCGCATTCGTCAAGTTCATGCAATGCGGTAGATGCCAGATTCAAGCTATTCGCTGACAGCGTTGTCGTCATCGTGCAAGCTAATGATCAGCGTTGCCGCACCCACCTGTCACAGCGCCCACCCAGTCGGGCGAGATGAAACCGCCCAGCCGGCACGCCAAGGCACAGAGACGCCGCCAATATAAAACAGCAGAGGCAGGCACATGCCTCTGCTGTATCGTCTTAACTGCGCCTATTGGCTGACGCCGCCGTTGCCGTCGCCATCATCCTGCGTTGCAGCAAGAATACCAGCCGCACCAGCCATGCCCCCAAAAATAAAGAGCGGAGTGTTGGACCGGTCGTTGTCCCCCGGGGGAACCTGAGCCGTATGCTCAGAGCCCAACATTCTCAGGCAGATATTGTTCTCGACACGAGAAATGTCGAGGCTTGAGTTCGCAGGCACATCCAGGTTGCAGCCCCCGACATTGACGGAAGCCGATCCCCGGGCACCGATCACTACGCGGCTGCCGAAATCCAGAGCACTTCCCGCCTTGGCCGGGCCATAGCCAGCGGCTTGCGAAACCATTACGTCGCCATTGGCGGTCGCGATGGAACCAATCGAATTCGCTGCTGCCTGATAAGGTGTCGTACATGTGCATGGCGCGTCTTGAGCGAAAGACGAAACCGGGCCGAAGCCGATCGAGGCGACAAATCCGGCCAACGCAATTTTTACAGTAAGGTTCATTCGTTTCGATCCTTTTTTCCCGCCGTACCTCGGCCCCGCCCAAGCACTAAGGTATTAAACAAGCGCGTAACAGCTTTTTGCTTTGATTCCAACCTGTTTCGCCTTTGCGAGATGACTTTTTGGTTTCCGCTGTGTTTCAATGGACACACTCACTTGGCAGGTTTGAATCTTCCATTTTCGCTGCCGGCCCCACTGGCAGTTGTCGGAAGGCAGGTTCATTTGGTGGCCTTTGACAGTCGCCATCGCGCCAACCCTTCGTGCAGGGTCAGGCGTTATCGCACATCCTGTCTTTCATTTTATGACAGTCGCATTTCGCGGGAATCACGGACGCCTGGGCGGTTGGCGAAACCATAAGCTACGAGCCCGACAAACAAGATTTGTAGGTCGAACCCGCTTGCGCGGGCTGTCCGCACAAGATGCCATTCTCGGCAAGTTTCGCGGCTAAATCCATGCCATCGGACGTGAGGCACTGCACAACGATGGCATCACCAAACTTTGAGGCGACATTGCCGTCGCAAGGTGTCCCCGTGCCGACCGGCTTGCAGGTCAGGGCGAGCCCTTGGTAATCCCGGCGCGCCGCCTCCGTTACCATGGCACGCATGGATCGCGGCTTGGTAAACGCCACGCCGCACAGCACAATCTTGCGGCCGGCGACGCGAAGATCATCGACTGCCTGGACGAAAAGCTTGCCCTCAAACGGCTCAAGTGCCGCTTGTGGCTTTGGGGGTTGCGGACGGACAGGCGTCCCTTTTTCCACGATAATGGCAAAGAAGCCAACCGCAAACGCCAAGGCAACAAGTGCAAGCAAGCCTATTTTCGTGAGCGACAATATCCTACTCCCTCCGTGGCCAAGCACTCATCTCTATCGCCAACGGAAACGCCCGCGCAACCACACCATTTGTTTGGTCGCCTTGATAACGGCTGAATGGGGCTCCGACATTGGGTCGATGTTTGGCTCGAAAAACATCAGACCGATTTCAATCGAAGAGACTTCTTATTCTGTCAACCGCTCTACCGAGATTCGCCGGCGGTGCTGTCGAGATACTGGGTCAGCGCACAGACCAGATGGTAAAAGATGCTTGCCGGCACATCGGTCGCCAGCGAGCGGCCACGTTCGTCGATCCGGTCTATCCACAAGCCGAGCGGCGCTGGGTCGATGTGCCAACGGAACAGGCGGCCGACACGCGCTTCGATCTCGGGTTTGAGGTCAGGTCCGCCTGAACCGTCCAGTGCAATCGCCGCCTTGATTGCCTCGGCCTGGGGCCAACTGCGCGAGACACGGTCGAGTGGCAGGCCTTGCCGCGAGACGGCGCCATAGGCGAGACCAGTGGCGCGATTGAGGCCGTTGGCGATGGCCGAGGCATAGAGCTTTCTGGCAAAGCCGGTCAGTTCGCTCTGGCCGGTGCGCCCGGCAAAGTCGACCAGCAGCGAGGCCCATTCGAAATGGTGGCCGGGTTCCGTCCATTCGCCTTTCTCGCCCTCCGACGGGCTCCACTCGGCGTCGAAATATTCGCCCAGCGTCCAGCTTTCCGGATCGAAGAAATGGCTGCGAAACAGATCGACGATGCGCGCGGCGCGGCGAAGATAGGCGAGCTCGCCGGTCGCTTGATGCCAGGCCAGAAAAGCCTCGAGCAGGTGCATATGCGGGTTGGAACGCCGGTCGCCCGCGCCGCTCGAGGTTTCGAGAAAGCCGGTCATGCGGTGATCCTCGAGATGCGCGTCGAGAAACGAAAACGTGTCTTCGGCCAGCCGGAATGCATCAGGATTGCCGACCATATGAGCATGCGCCAGCGCCAGGAGCACGCAGGAATGATCATAGGCATCCTCGGCGGCGTCGGCGACCGTGCCGTTGACATTAAGCGTGCGCACCCAGCCGCCATTGTCGGTGCGGCCGTTTCTGGCCATGAACTCGAGGCCGTGGCTGATCAACCGGTCGGCAGGCCCGTCCCAGCCGCGCGCCTTGGCGACAGCGAAGGCGTAGACTTGCCTGGCCATGGTGCGCATGCGCTTGGGCTTCTTCAGCGGTGTGGCGTCAAAGCCGAGCGCCTCGTGGAAACCGCCATGGCGCTCATCGACCCCGACCGTGGACCACAGCGGCACCGTCTCTTCAAACAACCAGTGGTGCACACGGCGCCGCCAGGCGCCGCTTTCGATGACGCGGTCGGCGGCGGGCGTGAACCTGGTTTCCAGCCGACCGCTCTTTTCGAGCTGCTCGACGATCTTCTTGACGTTCTGGCTGCGGTTGACCGGGGCGACGAAGGTGGCATCGGCGGTCGAGACGACGGCAACGTCCTTCAAGCCGATGGCCGAGAGCAAGCGGCTGTCGCTGCGGATGTAGGAGTTCTCGCAGTCGATGGCGACGACATCGCCGACGATGACGTTGCCGTCATTGTCGGACGGACCGACATCGAGCAACGACTGCCAGGAACCGAGATCGTTCCAGCGGAAGCCGGCCGGCACCATGGCGATGTGGCTGGCGCGCTCCATGATCGCATAGTCGATCGACGTCGAGGGAATGGCGGCGTAGAGCTCCAGAGGCATATAAAGACCGGAAAGATCTGATGTCGCGGCCTGGTAGGCAATTTCGGTGGCCTGCCATATCTCGGGCTCGAAAGCCGTGAAGGCGTCGCGCATGGCGCTGGCGCGAAACAGGAAGATGCCGGTGTTCCAGTAGAAATTACCTGCAGCCAGGTAATTCTGCGCGGTCGCGAGGTCCGGTTTCTCGACGAAACGCGAGACATCGCAGATGCCATCCCTCTCGCCGGCGATCTCGATATAGCCGTAACCGGTCTCGGGGTGGCCAGGCTTGATGCCGAATACCACCAGCCGGCCCGCACGCGCCGCGCCGGTGCCGTTTTCCACGCTCTGCCAGAATTGCCGTGCGGTCGTGATCTCATGATCGGATGGCACCACCAGCACCAGGCTGTCGCCATATTCGGACAAGGTGCGCAGGGTCGCCAAGGCAACGGCGGCGGCAGTGTTGCGGCCGGTCGGCTCGAACAAGGGGCCGCCACCGGAAAGGTCGAGACCAGCGAGGTCGGTGTGGACGCGGTCGGCGTGCCGCTCCGAGGCGATCAGGAAAACCGGCGTTTCGCCGTCCGGCCGCGCCGTCAGCCGGCGCAGCGTCTTGGCCAGCATCGAGCCATCACCCGAAAAATCGTGGAACTGCTTGGGATTGTCCTCGCGCGACAGCGGCCACAGCCGAGAGCCAACGCCGCCGCTCATGACAAAACTGACGATCCGCTCGGTCATGGGGTGACACCTCTGACATTCTCAAACAAAGCAAGGAGCGCTGCCGCATAGTCTCGGCGGCGCATTTGTTGCCGACTTTGCAGCACGGCGACACTGTCGCGGGCTAAGCGTGGGCGCTGCCCGGCTTCCAGGAGGCGCTGCGCCAGCGCTTCTGCACTATCGGGTGCGAAGAAGAGCGATTCCGGCGCCTGCTCGCGATGCAGTGGAATGTCGGACAGCAGCATCGGCGTGCCCAGCGACTTCGCTTCCTCGACCGTGGTTGACCACCCCTCGAAGTGCGAAGGGTTCAGGAGATAGTCCGCGGCACCGATCAGGGCGACGACATCGTCATAGGGAATCAATCCGAGGTGCCGAAAATGGCTTCCGAGCCGGTGCGTTTCCGCAAGCTCCATCAGGCGCTTGAACAATGTCGGGTCGCGCGGATCGGTGGTGCGCCCCGTGAGGATTATCGGCGGCAAGGAGCCCAGCGCCCCGATATGGTCGATATGTTTCAACGCCTCTATGACCAGTCTATGGTTCTTGTGGATCCAAAACTGGTTGGGGAGAAAGAAGAAACGCGCGGGCAGACCATGTGCCTGGCGCGCCTCATCGGCACGCGCCAGGATGGCACCGGGATCGAGATCGATAGCGAAACGCACGACGGCGGTCTTGTTGCGCGAGGCCGGATAGAATGTTTCGCAGTCCGCGAGCGCATCCCCGCTGGAGAGCATTATGGTGCGATTCCCGGACGTCTGCAGGCGATAGCCGAGATCCCTGCGCCACCAAGCGTTACGCGGAAAGAGGTGCGGCAGGCGACGGTGCTGGAAATCTGGAATCCAGGAAACGACCGGCACTGGAAACCGGTTGCCGAACCACTGGGCGACTTCAAACACAACATCGATGCCTTGCGCAGCGACAAGATCCGCGAAGGCACGGTCACTTCCGCCAGCAAGTGCGATCAGCCCTCGCCTGCCGAGCCCGGCGCCCGTGACCCCGTGATCAACAATAGCAGGCGCAGCCAACATAGGATCGAAGGACGCGCCAATGCTTGAATGCTGCTCAGGTGCAAGAAACAGTTTCGCCTGCACCTTACCACGCAACTCAGAGGCGATGACGCTCAGCATGTTGCGTAGATAAGACTCGCCGCCTGACCAAGTTCCGCGGCCGATGAGAGTGAAGCCGACGGTAATCAAGGCGCGGAGCGTCGCAGATGGCCGACCGGCTCGGCGAGAATTTCAGCGCGATACCAATCGACATAGCCGGCAATGCCCCTGCTGAGCGGCACCTGCAACTGAAGCCCCTCCGGGACGCCGGAGGGATCCGAGATCAGATTGACAGGGTCGCCCCGCCGGGATTCTCCAGAAAACGAGAGGCGATGGTTCCCTCCCCAGGCCTCCAAAACCATCCTGGAAATCGTGCTGACGGACGCAGGAGCGCCCGCACCGCCATTGTAGACGGCGAAGCGCGGTTCGCCGGCAGGCAAAATGCGATGGATCAACCGCACGACATCCGAGACATGGTGCCAATCCCTCATTTCCCTACCCGTGCCGCCAAGCACAATGTCGGTTTCGCCTGCCGCGAGCCTTCCGCAGAGATCCCAGAGCAATTGCTTGCGCAACCCTTCGCCATAGACCGAAAAGAGGCGAGCCACCGTGACTGGCTGGCCGTATGCGGCACAATAAGACCGGCCAAGCTCCTCGACCATGCGTTTGTGATAGCCATAGGGAGAATAGGGATCGAGCGCCGCGTCGACCCTGATCGAACCGGCATGGCCGCCGCCATAGACGGCCGCAGAGGATGCAAGAACGACAGGTGCGTCGGGTGCGCGTCGGCGCAAGAAATCGAGGACACGAGCCGCAGAGACAACGCTTTGTTCAAAGTCCTGCAGGGGATCGGCAATCGACTGGCCGACCGTCGCGCCACCCGCCAAATGATACACGGCCAATGGGCAACCATGTGCTGCCAGAGCCGCATCCATTGTTTCCACGGCTATTCCACCGGAAAAAAATACGCCGCCGGTCGACAAAGCAAAACCCGGTGCTTCTTTTCGACCGAAGCCGATGACGTGGCAGCCCTTTCGAGCAAGGAAACGAGCGAGGTGCAGGCCGATAAAACCGCCAGCTCCAGTCACCCAGACAGGCTTAGCCTCTTTTGATTGTGTCAAGAAAATCAGTCCTTCCCGTGCTTGTGGCAAAGGAAAGAGACCAGGCGCCCGGGCCGGCGGTCAAGCGAGGCGGCGACCCTGGCGAGGACACCAAAGGGCACAGGCGAAAGAGCCAGGCGAACAACCGGGGAAAACGGACCAAAGATTTTGGCGAGCCTGTCGCGAATCTCGGATGGTGTCATTGGGTCATAATTCACGACGGACTGGAACGAGATCAATTCGCGATCGATCGTCAGCCCGGCCCCCTGGATTGCAGCGCGGTAGCCCGCCAGCGTAAAAGCATTCTCTCCACCATAGAGATGATGAAGCGGGTGAGCGCGCAGGAAAGGCTCGAGTTGCTGCGGCCCGGAGACCACGTGGTCACGCAACGACAGCACCGTCGCACCTTTGCGAGAGAGCCGCGCCATTTCGCGGCAGAAAGCCGGAAGGTCATGGGCATGATGAAGCACCTGCCGTGCGACGACCAAATCATAGCCTGCGGCGGACAAAGGGATCGCCTCGCCAAACGCTTCGACCACATTGATGGGCGTGGCTGTGCTTTCGGCAAGCGCCCGGATCGCAGCAGCGCCGACGAGTGCGCTCGGATCGGGCTCAACAGCGGTTACAGCCCAGCCCTCGCGCGCCAAGGCATAGGAGAGAATGCCGTTGCCGGCGCCAAGATCGAGAGCACGGCCCGCCTTGCGCGGGATCATGCTGCGAACCGCGTCGAACTCCGCGCTTTCGTGATAGCGCTGTGCGGCCACGACCGGGTCGTCGAAATAGGCGGCGCGGGCGAGCTCTTTCATCGAAGGCTCGCTCATGCACCAGCGGACGGCGTCTTCCCAAGTCATGGCCGCTTCAGGCATCGAGAGAAACCATATGGTGGGTCATCCGCGCCGGATTTTCGGCGACCACTGCGTAAAGCGGCACGTTCTTTGTCACAACGATCTCTGTCACAGCGATCTCGATCTCCTCGTCAGATTTGTCAGATGCGCCCACGACAGCCGCCGCCAAGGCTCAGCTTAACGAATGCGACAGCGCGTTCGGTCATAGGCTTGCATGCTTCGCCCGTCCACCGTTCCAGGCGGATAATTTCCAGCGTCGATCACGCTTCAGTCAGGAGGTTGTTCGAGACGTCCAGCTAAGCTACCGTTTCCAGACTCGTCAAGTTCAGGTCACGAGAATTAGAACCGCGCGAATTTCGTCCGCGTAAAACTCACCCCGTTGACGGCTCCGGAGCATCATGTTTTTCAAGACAGTATTCTGTGCGATATGCCTTCTAGCCAGTTCATGGCCGGCGATGGCGCAAACGCGCACCCCATTCAGGCTTTTCGAGGCTATGAACTTCGCCGGCGGGCCCGATTTCCGCTCGTTCGGCCTCGAGCATCTCACGATCGTGGACCCTCATGTTCTGGGGCCGGATATCCCTGACGCCGGCCAAGTGCAGAAAGCTCTGGCACGGCCGAGGAGCAACGAATATCTCAATATAGACATTGAAAGCTGGCCCTTGGAGGGCCCGGATCAAGCATCGTCAATCGCGAAATACCAGAAGACGCTCAGCGCATTCAGAAAGGCAGACCCGAGCGTCAAGCTCGGCCTGTATGCTGTCTTGCCGCTCAGGGATCATTGGAGAGCGATCGGCCATCAGGGCGCCATTGCACTGGACGACTGGAAGCAGCAAAACACCACCATCGCATCCTCCCTCGTCCCTTATGTCGATGCGCTATTTCCCTCCCTGTATACATTTTATGGCGACAAGGACGCTTGGGTGGCCTATGCGCAAGCCAACATCGGGGAAGCACGAAGAATCGCCCAGGGAAAGCCGGTCTACTGCTTTCTATGGCCGCAGTTTCATAAGACCCTTGCGTTTCTGCCGGGCGACCTCTGGTATACCCAACTGGACACTTGCAGGAGGTTGGCTGACGGAATCGTACTATGGGGTACCATCGGCAGCAATTCGCCTTATCGACCAGCGAAATGGGATGAAAAAGCGGAGTGGTGGCAAGCTACCTTGAGATTCCTTCGGGAGATGGGAAAGACCCCATAGGCTGATTGATCGTCAGCTATACCAATTCGAGAAACCGCTCAAACTGGCGTTTTTTGCTGTATTCTTCCCGAATTGCGCGGTTCCCCGCCCGGCCGATCTCATCCCAGTTTCCGCTATCCAATTGCTGTTCGATTCTATCCAATGCGTCCTGCGGTTGCTCGTAGACGACCATGGTTTCCCCGTCGCGCATCGGTGCGGGATAATTGCCGGAATCGGACATCAGCAGAGCGCCAGCGCCCATCGTCTCAAAACAGCGCATGTTGCCACGGTCCGGACCCGCCATATCGATCGACGCGTTGACCACGACTTTGGCCCTTCCGAGTTCGGCATACATGGCGCGCCCGAATACAGGAGGCGCGCTGACATCGCGGATCGCGCGCGGGCGGCGCACCGCTCTCAGGGGGCCGAACCAGCCAAGCGGCGTCTCGGCGAGCGGCGTATAGCGTGACAGGTCCAGATGAAAAACAACCTTGCGGCGGTTGGAAAGGCGCGCCACGGCTTCCAAAATCTGCCTCCGGCGCTGGTGATGGCGACTGTAGCCACCGAAGAAAAGGATATCGATGTCCCTGTTCCGATTCGCGGCCACGGTGTCGAGTTCCGGATCGTGAGCAGGAAAGAAGTGAGCCGTCCTGGCGCCCTGCTCTTCCCAAAGCTTTCGCATCGACTGGAAATTGCAAACAACGAGATCATAACCGGAAAAATCAATCCTGCCTGGCGCAGCACGCCATGCAATCTTTCGCTTCACATGCCCCGGCAACCGTCGCAGAAAAGAGGCGTCGTAACGAAATGGGTCAAGATTGTAGAAAATCTCAGTCTTGTGGTGCTCGATCTGGGCAAGAAGGATATCGGCCAGCGATGCATCTTCGCCCAGCCCATTTTCGAGCGCCCATGCCCGCTGCAGCGATCCGTCGTCTCCGTTCGTAAAAAAGGCTTCAGGGCTGCCGGCTTGCATCGGCAGCAGGATATGCGCCGCGCCGTAGCGATCGCTCAAAAACACTTGTTTCTGCGGCTCGAACCCGCGAACCCCCGCCACGAGTTCCGCAAGTCTGGCCTGATAGCTGGGCGAGATCCCGGAATTTTGAAAAATGCGCATGGCTGGTTCCCGTTGGAATTCAAACTCGGAGTCCTGGAGCGCTGATAGCGATCCGTGTTGGCCGACCAGCGGCGTCCCGGAGGCACGGCGCGAGGTGCTTGCAGCCAATCAGGCAGAGTTCGACCACATCGAGGACGAAACCAACGCTGGTACCGATCGAAATAGGACTTCAATTCACTATCAGCCTACCGATCGGTTATGGGACACTCAACTCTAATAGGCCCCCTCGTAAGCCTTGATTTTTGGGCTGCGGTTTTTGGCAAGGAATCCCTGGTATCCATACCAAAACGATATCGTCAGGGCGGAGGTGACCCAGAAAAGCGAATTTCCCCATAGGCTGCCGCTCGCCATGCCGGCGATCGCTTCCCTGATGAATAGCACCGCAGCCAGCACCGCAGCGAGCGGGAATTTGCCGGACCGAATGATACCGACCGTCGATCTGAGTGCCAACACTATGTGAGCCACAAACGGCAATGATCCGAGCGCCCCTACCGCCATCAGGGATTCAAGATAAATGTTGTGAGGATAGAAATTGAACCGCATCTCGACCGCATAACGCCCGAACACCGGGCTTTCTAGAAACTGCGACCAAGCGCCAGCAAACAATTGGCTGCGTACCATTGTGGATTGATCGACATCCACGTTGATCGTCTGAAGTCTTGCAATGACAACGTCGACGAGCTCCACACCGCTGGTCGCCAAAATTGCCATGGCGACAACCAATGCTCCCAACACAGCGAACACTCTTTTTGAGCCTTTAAGCAACAGTATGTAGACTAATAGTGCCCCCGCGCCGGCAATGTATGCACCGCGAGACCGAGAAAATACAACAACTAACAATAGCATCGGACCCAGTATCGCGGATTGGATCGTTAGTCGTTTTGTCTTTCCCAAGACAAGGAAAAAGTATATCAAAAATGCGAAAGCCGTATGCCCCATTGCTATCGGGTTGATTTTGTCGAGAGATATCCTTTCGCCCTGGGCCAAGAACAGCATGTCTATATTTAGATAAAGACCAACAAGAAAAAGAACACAAAGAGTATTCATAGCGAGAATCATGTCAGTATTTTTAATCGCCCTATCCATCGATGCCAGAAGGAGCGTGGTGCCGACACTAGTCACCAAGAAAATACTAAATACCATCATAGGACCAGGAGATATGCTTATCGATGATAAGTAAACATTCTCAACGAGTCTGCACAGATACAGTACGAAAAATATTTTCATGGGAATAAGTGCGGCTGTTGATGATCGCACCTTTGCTGGAAGAAGTACATAGGAGCCAACAGTGATCAGAACAATGGCTAACCTTACCAAAATTGACCAGGTACTACCTTCTGGATCAAACCAGTTTATTAAACCCGCGAAAGAATATATGCCACAAATCGCGAGAGCGAACGCTGTCGCAGGAGAAAGTAAAATGCGCCGGTCAACGTAAGGCGCCAATCGATGACCGATCCCTCCTCGAGTGGAATCGGCGTCGTAGCGAACGTTGGTCCTCTGCGTCATGAGACTAGTCCACTTCAAAAAGCCGGAATACATCCTCCCACATCTGCCGTACACCGTCCTTAATTCGCGCGCCGGGCGCTGCGAGCCCTTGTGAGAGCGCGGCACGTTGGCCATCATCAATCAGGGAGCGAAGCCCGGCTTCGATGTCATCCTCGCCAGCCGATACATCGACCAGCATGTTTTCGCAGCCATAGTCCTCGAACAGAGCCCGGTATTTATGGCTCCAGCCCGTGCCAATCACGGGCACGCCCTGAGACAAGGCGCTGATCAGGGCGTGGTAGCGGCTGCCAACCAGCCCGCTGCAGCTACCGATCAGCCCTTTCGCCTCGAGAGGATCCCCTGCCACCCATATCTGAAGGGGCTCGGAGAGCTGTGCGTTGACCTGCTCGGCCAGCGCCCGATCCCCGGCGCCCTCATGAATCAGGAAGAAGGCAGTCATTCCGGCCGACTGAAACTTGCTCGCCGCCCGTCGCAGAAAGCCCGTATAATTGTCGCTTACGTCGCTGCTGGTCTTGTCCACCATCCGCGCGTTCGGCACAATCGCCACCAGTTTCTCGCCTCGCGGGGGATTGGCGGGCGGACTAGCTGCCAGCAGATTGGTGAAGTCCGGCGCAAGCCGGATCGAAGCACGGTCGCCTACGGCGCCGACCAGATTTTCCATCGAGTATTTATCGCGCGCGAAAATGAGGTCCGCATGGTCGGCAACGACGTTGATTGCACGGCGAATGCGATCCGTGCCAAACGGACCAAGTGCCTGAGGCAGCAGGATGAGGTGCTTGCCAGCGCGCTTCCATGCGACGGCTCGGCGGGCCAGGTCCTCGGTATGCTGCGCCCCCCACTGGTCCGAATAGGCTAGACCGGCGGCGTCGAGGATAACATCCACCTCCGATTCCGTTACAAATCCGAAACGGTGACGCAGCTTGCCCGGGACGATCTGGACGATCTTGCCGAGATCAACGCTGCGGCGGACGAGCTCGGCCCTGTGCCAAAGACCGTACCGCGCCCGAAATTCATATGGGCTGGTCGCATCGGGCGCCATCGCAACCCGCGCAGCGGGGTAGCGCGCCTTCACGTTCTGTGAGGCTGCGATGAGCATCATCGCCGCCCCCTTGTTCTCGAAGCCGGCTTTTCTGATTTCAAATGTCAGTGTCATAGCGCTTGAAGCAATACGTCCGCCCCTTTTTTCTGAGAGTATGGTATCTGACCATCCTGATCGGCGTAGCCCACTGCAATGAACATGATCACCCGCTCATGGGCCTTCAATCCGACGGCTGCCTGGAGGGCCTTTTCATTTTCCTCGACATCGGGCCAGTTGATGGCGCAGGTCGATAGGCCCAGTGTCTGGAAAGCGAGCATCAGCTGAGCCGAAGCAAGCGACGCGTCGATATAGACCAGGTGCCTGTCGCGTTCATGGACATAGTAGGAGAGGTCTCCCACAATCAGAATCAGGCATGGGATGTTTTTCGAAAAACCGCCTGTCCCGCCGGCGAGGGAGGCGATGCGGGCTGCCTTTTCCGGATCCCGGAACAGCAAGAACGAATAGGGTTGGCGGTTGCAGGCGGAGGAAGCGAGAGAGGCGGCCGAAACGGCCTTCTCGACAAGATGCTGTGGAACGGGCGTGGGAGAATACCATCGAACCGAACGCCGTTCCGAAAACAGCGCATAGAGCTGATCGAAGCTGATGTCGCTGCGTGCACGGCTGGAGCTTGGATAAGGCACGAAACTTGGCGTCAGCGCCTGACCGGGCCATGCCAGGAAACGCTCCTTTGCCTTCCCGATCCTCGGTGTCTCGGAAACCACCGAGAAATAGGTCGTCAGCACGTCCGCCGCCCATTTCAGCTCATCCCGGTCGAGCGCCGCTCCTGCCGCGCCGCGCAGGAACAGAGATACCGTGGCCTCGATGTAGTCCTCGGCAAACACTGCCCTTCTCGGGCGCATGATCAGCCCCTTCTCAAGGCGATGGATGTTGCGGCGCAGCTGCGACGAGCTCCTCTGGAGGGCGATGTCGCTGTTCAGATTGGCAACGATCCCGGACAGGACGGCGCGATGCTCCCGATAGAAACGACTGCTGAAGAAAGTGAAATAGACCGACGCAAGGAATCCGCTGCGACTTGCAGGCCTGATCAGTCCGGCGCGCAGGCGACCGAGCAGGACCAGGAAAAGCGCCTTGACCGCCTGGCGGGGAGAACGCCTTGCGAACCTCTGGAAACGTGCCGCCTTGTCGATGAACTCAGTCATCTTCAGCCATTCCTCAGTTTTTGGAAAAGTACCGTTAGTTTTCGGATGCCGCGCCATGGTTGGAACAGCGATCTGGTCATCATGTAGAAGATCGGCTTTGTGCCGGGGGAAAGGAGCAGGGCGAAGTAGGATGCGGCAGCGTAGGAGATGAGCGTCGCAACTGCTGCTCCCATGCCGCCAAATTGGGGAATGAGCACGAGGTTCAACCCAATGTTGAGCAGCGCCCCGGCGCCCTGGGTGACCATAGAGAACTTGGCCATGTTCTTGATGATCATCCAGCGACTAAACCCTTGGCGCAGGAATATGAACGGCAACGACAATACATGGACCAGAAAGATCGGGACGGCAGGAGAATAGGATGGACCCATGGCGAGGTTGATTGCCAGAGGGCCCAGAGCCAACAGTCCGACCAGCACAATCAGTGCCGAGGTCGCGAGGATGTCGAACACATCCTGCAAGCGTTCCGCGAATGCCTCGGGGTCGCCGGCATTGATCTGCACAAGTCTGGGAAATGCCGTTCCGGCTATCGCCGCCGGAATGAAGTAAAGTGACTCGGAGAGGAGCGATGCGATCGAATATATGCCGACTGTTTCGGGGCCTTGCATGGCCCGCAGCATCACTTGATCTATCTTGAGATAGATGACGGCGAATATGGACCCAACGAAGATCATCGCGCTCTCGCCAAGCATGGCCCTGGCCCGCTTCCGCGAGAAGGACCAGGTGCCTGGCGCCGGGCCTCCGTGCCGCAGGAACATCACGACCAGCAGTACGGCCCCGACCGCTATGCCCAAGGTCTGTCCCACTCCCACGGCGACCACTCCCGCCCCGGCGAGCACGGCACCCACCTTGAACACTCCCCCCACCATTACGCCGACGAAGTTGGAAACCACGGCATAACGCGCCTCGACGCGCGAGCGGAACCAATTGCCCAGCACGGCGCTGACGGGCTGAATTGCGACGGCAAGGCTTGCCAGGACGAACAGCCAACGTTCCGCGGGAAGATTGCCAGGCATCAGCAGCCCGAACATCAGGAGCCCCAAGGCGGCCAGACCAAAACCGACGCTCTTCATGACGAACGCAATGCCGAGCGTCTCGGATTGCATCCGGGGCTCGTCGAGCAGTTCGCGGATCAGGAGTCCGTCCAGCCCCATATGGCCAATGACACCGAACAGGGCGACCATGGACATGACATAGGCGTACATTCCAAAATCTTCGGGTCCCAGATATCGCGCAACGACGACTGTGACCAGAACTCCCATGACCCGGCCAACGACTGTGTCGGCCATCATCCATGCGCTGTTGAGGAAATAGATCCTCATTCAATCGACGCGGCATGCGCGGGTGCTAGGGAACGTATGACTTTGCAGGGCATGCCGCCGGCCAGGCAATTCGGCGGGATGTCGGAGGTGACGACGCTCCCCGCCGCAATGACGGAGCGCGCGCCAATCCTCACCCCTTTCAGGACGGTCACGTTGGCGCAGAGCCAGACATCGTCCTCGATCACGATTGGCGCGGAAAGAGTGCCACGCCCTTGCCGCCGGTCCAGATAATCGACAGCGTGAAAGTCGGTGTCGAAAATATTGCAATTCACTCCGACCAGAACATTATTTCCAATTGCAATATTCTCGACACAAAAAATAGAAGCTCCGGAAATCCCGACATTATCCCCTATGGAGAGTTTTCCTGATGCCCCAACAACCAGCTGAGTGGGATGATTTATACCGGCTCGATTGAACCTTGATTTGCTGACGATGGTTACGTTATCTCCGATCTCGAGTTTGCCCGCCCCTCCTAGCCCAACTGGCCCGAGGACCGACAAGCCACGAGGCATCTTTCTGCGCCTAACCGCAAACTGAAGCGCTGCAAGTGCATTCCAGAATAGGCGCTCACATCGATCAAGTAACGTAAAGGGGGACATCAACGGCCTGATTCTGACAGATCGCGGTAAAGCTTTTGAATTGCCGCGACGTTTTGATCGATGTGGAACCTGGCCATTGCGAACTGGCGTGCGCTCCGGCCCATATCGAGCCGGGTATCGCGCCGGCAGAGTTTTTCAATCGCTTCAAGAAGACCGCCGGAAGAGGACATTTCGAAGCTCAAGCCGGTTCTACCTTCTTCGATCAGTTCAAGCAAATTCGGCAAGCGGGTGACCAAGCCCGGGCGTCCTGCCGACGCTCCTTCGAAAATGCACCGAGCACTGTGACTTGTTAGAAAAGGGGCAATGACGACGTCACTGGCCGTGAGAACGGGAACGATGTCATTTATGAACGGCATGGCGCTGCACCGGCGGCTTGCGTTTATCGCCTCCAATGCTGCTTTTCCATAGCTTTCTTCGTTTTTTCCAAAACCCGCAAACACAAACCGAGCGCATTCGGGAAGGTTTGCCTCAAGCGAGTTGACCGCCTGTACGAACGGCAGAATGCCATTCGACTCCGCAATTCGTGACAGTGACAGGAATATGACATCGCCATCCCCCCATCCAAATTTCCGCCTCAATTCAGCAACGCCTTCCTCCGGCGTACGGAAGAGACTGCTGTCGACACTGTTGTAGACAACCGATCCCGGGGTGGCGGAAGCGCCAATGCTATCCAGACCTGCTTTGTCGATAGCAACGAAATAATCAACGTGCTTCTTATTTAAGTTGCGAAGAATGTTACCCCACCAGTTGTGCAGGATCGGTTCACGGACATGGGCAATAACGGGGATTGAGGGATCGGCGTCATGCGCGCCCTTGGCGGCGGCCACCATACAGGTGGAGTTCAGGTGAACAATGTCCGGCCGTATGTCGCGAACAAGCTTCCTGGCGCACCTGACGAGAAGTGGAAAGGACAGTATCGCATGTATCCTCGACTTCACGTCCTTGCAGGGCGCGACCGTCGATCCATGGAAAGGTCGAATGTCCCTTTCCTCGATTACCTCCGCCCCGGCATCTTCGAACAGTTGGCGGACGGCGGAATTACCTGGACGAAGCGGCATCGCAACTATTGGAGAGAATTCTTTGCGATCCAGTGATTTTATCAGTAATGCCAAACTCTTCGGCGCACCTCCCAGCGCGGTCGCATGATGAAAAAACAGTATTTTCTTCACCATTTCAGGAGTAGCCACAATGCTCCGGTCCGGATTACGAGATCGGGCATCAGACATGTTCATGACGCCCCTCGGTATTTGACGCCCGCGGGTCAAAGGGCCGCACGGATTTTCTGCACAAAATCGGCCCGCCAGCCGCCGACGATTTCGCCCAGCCGCCCGGGCTTGTCGGATCGATTGGCTGCGGCGGCTGCGATACTGGCTGCAGCGTCACGGGTGTCGCCGTAAACCAGACACACCGGCGCAACTGCACCTTCTTGCGCATATTTCTCGAGATACGCGCCCTTGCGGATGATCGGACGTGTGCCCAGTTGTACGCTTCGTCCGAATATGCCGGAGGCCTGGTCGTAGTCCGGCTCGTAGCAGCACCAGGCGAAATCGCAGGTTTTGTACAAGCTCAGAAGTTCGTCGTCCGACACGAACCGGTCGACCACCATCCCCCCGGCAGCAATCAGGCGAGCGCAGTCCTCGCCACAGGCTGGGTCGACGCGCCCGACAGCCACCACAAAAACATCTTTCGCGAGATCTGGGTGGTCGGAGACGATGTCAGCCAAGAATTCGAAGCCCTTCGACTTTCTCACGCTGCCCAGGAAGCACAAAATGGCGCGCCCGCCGGCTGCGGTCAGCACGTCGCGTGACAGTTGGCTAGCTTCGGTAAGCGCCGCGCGGTCATGCATGTCCCACATCTGAGGGTCGTGTACCCACCCGTGCGCGACCTGGGCAAATCGGCGATCAAATTTGAACGGCAGAATCGTAAAGAGCGACAGGTGAGGCAAATGCCGCAAGCACCGGAAAGTCCATCTCTTGAGACGATAAACGGGCCTTCCGCTCTCGAAGCATTTGGACGGCCTGAGAAAGAGCCCAACCGTCCGCCGTCCAATCAGCGATCTTGCCAACGCAACTGCTATAAAACCAGCGTAATCATCGTCGATGGTGGCGAACAGGAGATGGCGGGCCCGAACCAGGTCAAGCCACAGTCGAGGTCCAATGCGTCCCATTACCGGTTCGAGGCCAAATAGGCCGGCAAAGAGATCCTGATAGAATTGGCGGTGGCCACCGGGCGCAGACACGTGAACGTAGTTGCGCTTCACCTCTGGGCCGACCTTCGAGGCATGGATATCACCTGCCGAAGCCACTATTCAGCGTACTCCATGCCGGCTTTGCTTCGCGGTTCCGGCACTGTTGATGCCGAAAAACTGCCCTAGCTTGCGCATTGGCTTCGCCACAAGCGCGTAGTCGATTGGACCGGAGCGCAGCCATTGGCGCCGCGACCGCAAGGCCTCAAAATTGTGCCCGATATAGGAGCCGAGGCTCCGTGTGCTGGCCCCGCCAACCATCATGTCTACCAACACATGGTTGGTGGTAGCGGACCCGAATCCATGAAGCTCAACCGCTCTCAGCATCCAATCGTAGTCCGATGCCACTTTGAGACTGAGGTCGAACGTGCCGACCGTCTCGGCCACCTTCCGCCTGACATAAAACGTTGGATGGGCCGGCATCCAACCAGTCCGGAACCCCTTGGTGGGTCTGGGGGCGGCACGCCAACGCCGGATGACCCGCTTGTTGAAATGATTTTCAACAAAATCCAGATCGCCATGCACAATGTCGGCCTGTTCGAGTTCTGCCGAAATTCGCGTCAGCACAGTCTTGTCATGGAAACAATCGTCGGAATTCAGCACGCCTACTGCGTCGCCGGTGTAGAGGCGCAGCCCTTTGTTGAGTGCATCATACATTCCACGATCGGGCTCGCTGACCAACTGAATCTGGTCCTGCGGATAGGACCGAACGATCGTCAGCGTTTCGTCCGATGACCCGCCATCGACGACCACCAGCTCTTTGTCCTGATGGTCCTGGGCAAAGAAGCTATCGACCGTATGCCTGATTGTTGCGGCCGAGTTCCAGCAGACCGTCAAAACCGAGATTTTCATGTCAACTCGGTCCAACGTTCCTTACTGTGCCGCAACGCGAATGCGATCCTCGTCCAAGCGCCGGTGCTCGGATTCCCGTCTTACCGTTTCGAGATCGGACTGAACCATTTCCTGGACCATTGCATCGAGCGAGGTTGTTGCCTTCCACCCGAGAACGCGCTCCGCTTTCGAGGGGTCGCCGATCAGAAGCTCTACTTCGGTCGGCCTGAAGTAGCGCGGATCCACCTCGACCAGAACAGCGCCGGATCTTGCATCGATGCCTTTTTCGTCGATGCCGGAACCGACCCATTGGATCTCTGTCCCAACTTCGCTGAATGCAAGCTCGACAAAGCGACGGACCGAGTTCTTTACGCCGGTAGCGAGGACATAGTCGTCGGGCACATCCTGCTGAAGGATCCTCCACATGCCTTCCACGTAATCGCGGGCATGGCCCCAATCTCGCTCGGCAGACAGATTGCCGAGATAGAGTTTGTCCTGAAGGCCCAGGCTGATCGCGGCAGCCGCGCGCGTGATCTTACGCGTCACAAATGTCTCGCCGCGCATCGGACTCTCGTGATTGAACAGGATGCCGTTGGAAGCGTGAATGCCATAGGCTTCGCGGTAATTTACCGCAATCCAGTAGGCATAGATCTTTGCTGCCGCATAAGGCGATCGCGGATAGAAGGGCGTCGTTTCCCTTTGTGGGATCTCCTGCACCTTCCCGTAGAGCTCGGATGTCGATGCCTGATAGAAACGCGTTTTCTTTGTCAGGCCAAGCAGCCGGATGGCTTCCAGAAGGCGTAGCGTGCCTATCGCGTCTGCATTTGCCGTATATTCGGCGGTCTCGAAGCTCACCTGAACATGCGATTGCGCGGCGAGATTGTAGATCTCGTCGGGCTGCACCTCCTGGACGATGCGGATGAGGTTCGTGGCATCAGTCATGTCGCCATAGTGGAGCGACAGCCTTACGTCCTTCTCATGCGGATCCTGGTAGAGATTGTCGATGCGACCGGTGTTGAACGACGAGGAACGCCGCTTGATGCCGTGTACGTCATAGCCCTTTGCCAGCAGAAGTTCCGCCAGATAGGCGCCATCCTGGCCAGTGATACCGGTTATGAGAGCGATCTTCCTGGTCATTGTGCTTCTCCGGCGATTTCTGGAACGCGATTGTGAGTGTCTTCCAAGCGAATAATAATCTTCCCGCAATCAGTAAGCCTCTTCGGCTCTACCGAGCACCAAATCCTGTCAGCATGGTTTGGATCGTACGAAACACAATCAGCACGTCGAGCCAAGGCGAAAAATTCTTGATGTAGTAGAAGTCGTAGTGAAGTTTTTCCAGAACGTCGTCCACCGCCGCAACATGGCCCTGATTGACTTGCGCCCATCCGGTAATGCCAGGCCGGACGATGTGCCGATATCGGTAGAATGGCAGCTCAGCCTCATACCATTTCGACAGCACGAGTGCCTCCGGCCGCGGTCCGATCCAGCTCATTTCGCCGCGCAAAATGTTGATCGCTTGCGGCAACTCATCGATCCTGGATTTTCTCAAGAACTGTCCTAAGCGAGTGATCCGCGTATCGCCGGCCTTTGTGATGGCCTCGTCCTTTTCATCGCCAGCAGCGGTGCTGAGTTTCATCGTCCGAAATTTGTAGACTTCGTAGATATTTCCTCTGTATCCTATCCTTTTTTGCTTAAACAAGGCTGGGCCAGCTGAGTCGAGCTTTATTGCTATCGCCACAAATAAAAGCAGCGGCGAGAAAACAACAAGGATAAACAGCGCCGAAAACCAATCAATAGCCTGTTTTATTTTCAAATAAGCCTGGTTTGGATTCAGGGATCCCAGAGTATTTTCGGAAAGATGTTCTATCTCCACTCGACCTGTGAGCGACTCGCTGATTTGTTTGACGTGGTAGACTGGCGTTCCCGAGAGCGCGCGATCGGCGATATACCGTTCCCATTCATCCGAAAGATCGGATCGAAGATCGGCCACCACACCGCTCGCATATTCGACAATCGTCTCGGGCGAATGAATCCGATGCCAACTGACGCCTGGTATGCTTTCCAGCCTATCGACGTCTCCGCCTGGAATTACTGCCAACCGGTATGGGTCGAGCCGTCGCGTGGCCAAACTCAGCCCAAAATACCACAATGTCGACTGAAAGAAACTTGCGGCGGCCTGGAACCGGCTATAGTCGAACCTGAAAAAAAAGATGGTGACGAAGACGAGGCCATAGGTCAGGGCGAAGGTCGGTAAGATGTAACCAGCCGCCGCCACACCCGGAAAATTGCCGATGCGCTTGTAAAGTAAATAACCCGCCGCATGAGCGATGAATGCCGCGACAATTGTAACCTGCATATTCGATTGCAAGATTACTTGTTGGTTGAACGACATGCGGACCAGTGCGGGGAGCAAGATCGCGAAGGTCAGCCCACCAAGCAATTGAAAGCGCATCCGAAGCAGAAGATGCCTTTGGCCAGGAAGGTTGATGGTGGTGGTGTTCAAATTCGTCAGGTCGCTCTCTGGGGTTGCCCATAAATAAGCCAGGAACTCTCAGATGTTCAACGCAAACCGCTGAGATTGATTGTCAGGCGCCGTATTCCATTTCACGCGATAGGCGGCCCGACAAATCACGATCTGGCCCAGCGCGTGAAAAACACCAAGCTGCGGCAACGCCGTTCGTTCTGCCGGTATGCTTCGGCTCCAACGATGGCTACCGCACTCCCGGGTGAAACCCGAGAGCCGACTTTGCTACAGCTTGCATCGCATAACCGAGCGTCAATTGCGGTTATGCGATCGCGACGAGTTCCCTTGAGTCCATGTCAACAGGGATCTCGCCATTCATGATGGCAACGAGGACTCTGGCCCTTCCGGCTGGATCGAGCCGGTCGAGGCGACCGATCATCTCCGCGAAAGGACCTGAAAGAATCCGAACCGATGCGCCCGCAGCGAGGCCTCCGCTGAAATCAAGCAGGCCGCCCCTGCCAGTCAGAGCTATGAACCGCTCCACCAACCCCGACGGGACTGGCAATGGCCGTTCGCCCTGCATGATGAGTGAGCGCACGCCGAACGTTCCATTGACTGAGCGCCACCGCTGCAGCGCGACATCCAGGGCGATGAACATATAACCTGGAAAATAGGCCGCCGGTCGCGTCTCGATGCGCCGGGCATGACGTGTGGTCTTCTCGCAGCGAGGCGTAAACGGGTGAAACCCCTGCATCCGGAGATGCCGTTCGGCGACGTCTTCCTTTCCAGGAAATACGCTGGCGGCATACCAGCGTGCTGCGGTGCCGGCTGCGGGCCGTTGCAATGATACAGTCGCCTTAACAGCTGTTTTTTCCGAACTAATCACGCGTCTCGCTTTCGGCGGGTTTCGGCATGGTCGATGTCAAGGGTTACGACAGCGTGAAGATACCAGCAAGCAACTATCTCGCGGGAATCGAGGCGGTTCGACGAATAAATTCCTGGCAATTGTCCATCAACTTTAGCTGTGCCTAAAAATTGTCGAGCCGCTCTCTTTTTTAGCTATCAAATCAGCAGTATCGAGCAATTGCGTCGATCTGTAGCTGCTTGGTTACGCTGGCTCGCGACGAATCGCCGGCTGTTCTGGTCCTTAATCCGTCGATTTGAACATAGTGTGACGGTATCGTTAGCAAATCGTTGCGGAGCAGAAGCCGAACCAATTGGGGGTTCTGTCCAGCCCTTCATTGTTCGCCGTCGTCACGCCGGCGTGCGTTGACGAAAGTCAAACAGGCCGTCGCAAAAACAGGACCACCCAACCGCACGCCTGTGGTTGCGTGGACTCGATCCGAGCCGCGCTCAATCCGTCGGCCGGAGTTCAGGAGCGTTTGAGCAGCGACCAGACGGCTGGCACAAGGCTCGCCGCCAGGCCGACCTTGATCAGGTCGCCGACGATGAAGGGCACGACGCCGAACTGCCATGACTTTTCCGGGCCGATGAGCAGCGCCAGCCAGGCAAAACCCATCGCCATCATGATGATTTCGGCAACCAGAATCGCGTTGAAGAGCTTAATCGGATGGCGATCCCAACCGCGATCGGCGGCCCAACCGACGATCGCCGCCATGACCACGAAGCCGGCAAGATAACCGCCGGTCGAGCCGAGCATGTAAGCGATGCCGATGCCCTTTTCCGGCGTGCCCTGGAAGACCGGCAAGCCCATGGCGCCCTCCGCCATGTAGAGAAGCAGCGTGGCGACGCCGAGGCGCATGCCGAATGCCGCGGCGATCAGAAAGACGGCTAAGGTCTGCATCGAGATGTCGACCGGCCCGAGCAAAACTCTGGTCTTGGCCGACAAAGTCAGCACCAGCGTTCCAATGATCGCCAGCAGAAGCTGCGTCGCCAGGCGGGCCGCGCCCTTTTCAGGCAAAGCGAGAGAAACAAGCGGACGCATCGTCGTTGCAATTGCCATGGTCTTCCTCATATCGGACTGCCGCAGATCGCGGCCTTTGCGTTTTCCTATATTGGCTTCCGTGTTATGCGGCAATCAGTTTTGCCGTCTCTAAAGCGCGTCGCGTTTGACCGGCCTCATGCGACGCGCTTTAGGTTGTTGTTTTATGCATGTCGTAATCGCAAAACCGCTGCACACTTTTGCGCGACATGCACTAGAACAGAGCTGAACGACATTCGCCATGGCGCTGAAATTCGACATAGACTTCGATCCGTTCTACGGCCAGGGCGCGAGCGTTGCGCCCGACGTGCTCCGGATTACCGCGAAAAATCCCGGCCCGTTCACCTTTTACGGCACCAACAGCTACATCGTCGGGCGCAAGACGCTGGCGGTGATCGATCCCGGGCCGGATGACGATGCGCATCTCAAGACACTGCTCGAGGTGATCGGAGACAGACCAGTCAGCCACATTTTCGTCAGCCACACGCATCGCGACCATTCTCCGCTGGCAGCGCGGCTGAAGCAGCGCACCGGTGCAATTGTCCTGGCGGAGGGTCCGCATCGGCCGGCGAGGCCGCTGCGCATAGGCGAGGTCAATCCGCTCGACGCCAGCGCCGATACCGCCTTTTATCCGGATATCGTGCTTCCCGACGATACGATGGTCGACGGCGACGGTTGGGCGATCAGAACGGTGCTGACGCCGGGTCACACCGCCAATCACGCGGCCTTTGCGCTGGAAGGAACCGGTGTCCTGTTCTCGGCCGATCACGTCATGGGTTGGGCGACCTCCATCGTTGCGCCGCCGGACGGCGCCATGGCCGACTATATGGCCTCGCTGGATCGGCTGATCGAGCGCGACGACCGCCTGCTGCTGCCCGGCCATGGCGGGCCAGTGACCGCGCCGCGCTGTTTCATGCGCGAGTTGAAGACGCATCGCAGGATGCGCGAGCAAGCGATCCTGGAGCGCCTCCGGGGCGGAGACTGCACGATCAAAGAGATGGTCGCGGCGATCTACAGGGATACCGACCCGCGCCTGCACGGCGCGGCCGGCCTGTCGGTGCTTGCCCATCTCGAGGACTTGGTGGCGCGCGGCCTCGTCACCACCGACGGCGACCCGGCTATCGACGGCATTTTCAGGCTGCCTGGCTAGATCCCGCCACGAGCTCGCACTACGCTCCTGAAAGCTCAGAACCGGCTGGACCGCTCTGCTGGTTGAGGCGACTTTAAACCCTGGCAAGAGCATTCCGGATTGGCCGGAAGTCGCGCGGCGGTCTCCAGCGCGACCCGCGAGGCTGTCATGGAGAGATTGGGCAGCACGTCCTCCTGCAGCAATTTCTGGCGATTGCGGTCCATATAGTCGTTGAAGCCCGCCGTGACGAATGCACAGGGCACGAAGCAAGCGCCGATCTCGCGCGCCAAGGTGGCCTCAGGGGCGATCGAATGGTTGAGTACATCCGCCCCCATGCCGCGGTACGCCAAAGCCTCGGCCGGCGTTGTCAGTCGCGGCCCGTAACAGTGGGCAGCCACCAACTGCTGTTCGATGCCATGAACGCGGCATTCGGCCGGCCAATGACGGCGGGCCGTTTCGACCAGAACCGCCGCACATCTTGGACATACGATCTGCTTGCCCGAACAGTCGAAGCTCTGGCGGTCCGGAAGCAGTGAAAACGGGGTCTGCGTCAGTTCGATGATATCGGCGGTCACCACCATGTCGCCGGGCTGGATCGCCTTATTGACGGCGCCAACGGTCGAGCAGGCGAGAACTTGCCGTACACCCGCCCGCATCAATACCCAGAACGCGCGGCGATGGCAGGAATGGTCGATATGATCGCGGGGGTTGCCGTGCGAATACATGCACAGCGCCCGCTTCGCTCTCCCTTCGGCTGTAATCGAGGCATCGAACTCGAGCAGCTTCCAGTTGTCGGTACGACCGAAAGGCGTTTCAAAACTCAAGTCGCGCAGCAACGTGCGAACACCTTCGAATTCGACGTCTTCCGGGAAGGCAAGCCCCCAGTTTGCCGACCCGGTGATGATGGCCAACCCTACCTGAGGTATGTCCGTCAGATCGTCGGCTGCGTGATGATTTGCAGGCATGCTTCCAGTCTCGGTCAGGATTTTTGGCGAAGGGCGACGATCAGGACGACGACCACAACAATAGCGGTCCACAATGTCGAGATCGCCGCAATGGTCGGATCGATCTGATCGCGCAGCGACACGAACATGAGCTTCGGCATCGTGCTGTTGCGACCACTTGCGACGAAGATCGAAATCACAGACTCGTCGAGCGACGTCAGGAAGGCCATCAATGTCGCCGACAACAGACTGATCCGCAGTTGCGGGACGATTATTCCGCCAATAGCTCTGGCCCAGTTCGCACCGAGGCTACGCGCCGCCTGAACCTGGTTCCAGTCAAAGCGAGCCAGGGCGGGCAGCAACACAATGCACGCCACCGGAACGGCCAGCACCACATGTCCGACCAGCACACCGAATAGCGTTCCGACCAGACGTTGTGCCGCCAGCACAAAAAAGAGGCCGATCGCAAGCAGGATCCCTGGGGTGATCGAGGGGATTAGCAGGACGCTCTGGATGGTCGCAGCGGTCTTTCCGCCCAGCCGATTCATTGAAATGCAGGCGAGCAGCGCAAAGGGCACCGCGATCAACGCCGTCAATGTCCCAAGGATCAAACTCGTTCTGAGCGCAGCCATCCACGTTGCCGAGCCGAAGAAGTTCTCGTACCAGCGCAACGAGTAGGCGTGCGGCGGAAACTCGAGGAGATTCGACGCCGAAAACGAAAGCGGCACCACCACGAGCGTCGGCAACACCAGAAATGCCATCACCAGAGCAGCGAAGCTCCAGAGGACAATGCGGGCGAGCCTGTTGTGCGGATAGGCTTCAAGCATGGGAGGCTTCCACTGTGTTATGGGCAAGCAGGTGGCGTGCCGCCAGCAGCATCACACCGATCAGCGCCATCAGAACGAGGAGCAGAATGCCCAGGACGCTCGCCGACCCCCAATCCTGAAAGGTCGATAGCGCACGTTCGATCCGGGTAGAGAGAGGATTTACCTTGCCGCCGCCAAGCACCGCCGGCGTGATGAAAAAACCTATGGAATAGATGAGAACGATGATCGAACCCGAGAAGATTCCGCCCGCCGAAAGTGGCAATATGACTGTGCGCATCACCTGCCCGAGTGTGGCTCCCATGCTCGCTGCCGCGCGAATGAGGTTTGGGTCGATATCGCGCATCGCGGCATAAACGGGCAGCAGAAAGAGCGGCAGCATGTAGTGAACCATGCCGATCAGCGTTCCGGTGAAGTTATAGACCAGCGGCAAAGGCTCCGCCGTCACGCCCGAACCAGTCAAAGCCGCGTTGATCAGGCCATCACGCCGCAAGAGCACGAGCCAGCCATAGGTGCGCACCAGAATAGCGGTCCACAACGGCAGCATGACGAACGCCATCAGCACGTTGGCGACCCTTGGTCTGACGCTGGCCAGAGCCAGCGCCAGAGGGGTGCCGAGAAGAATGCACGCCGCTAGCGTACCCAAGGACAGTTCGAGGGTCGTGACGAGCGCCGACCATGTCAGTCCGCTCGAAAGCACTTTCGCGTAGTTGCCGACGGTGTACTCACCCCCGGTGGTCAGGAAGGATTGCCGGATGATCCAAAGGATGGGCAGTATCGCCGCCAGTCCAACGATGAACAGCGCCGGGAGCGAAAGTGAAAGGAAGAATCGCCGCTCGCGTCGCGCATCTGCGGCGAGCGCAGGATCCACCGTGACAGTCACGCCATCGCTCCCGGTATCGCGTGAACCTTCGCTGCTGGTGCATATGCGGTCATCCGCTGACCGGCGGCAAGCTCGGTGCAGCTGCCGGCCAGCGCTGCCGGAATGCAGACAAGAACCTCTTGCCCGCTGTCAAGCGCCAGCGTCAAAAGCCAGTTCTCGCCGCGAAAGGCCTTGGCGCGCAGTATCCCTTCGAGCGCCACTCCGTCTCGCCCGACGAGCTTCGCATCAAGATGGAGGCTTTCCGCGCGGATCATCAAAGTCTCGCGTGACGCTTCGGCGCCATCGATCCTGCGCACCGAGCCTGGGGCCACAATGTTAGCCTCGCCCATGAACTCCGCGACGAAGCGGGTCGATGGACGATCATAAATCCACTGCGGCGTATCGATCTGCTGGATGCGGCCGGAGTTCATCACCGCAATCCGGTCAGACATAATCAGCGCTTCGCGCTGGTCATGGGTCACGTAGATTGTGGTGATCCCCAGATCATCGTGCAGACGCCGAATCTCGTACTGCATGGTCTCGCGCAGATTCTTGTCGAGCGCCGACAGCGGCTCGTCCATCAACATCACGCGCGGTTCGAAGACGATAGCCCGCGCCAATGCCACCCGTTGACGCTGGCCGCCGGATAGTGCGGCAACATTGCGCTCCGCCAGACCATCCAGCTTCACGCGGGCCAAGGTGGCAAGCGCGCGCTGACGCGCCTCCCCTCTCGGCGTCTTGCGCAGCGCCAGCGGATACGCGACATTCGCCAGGACATTCATGTGGGGAAACAAGGCGTAATTCTGGAATACTATGCCGATGTCGCGTTTGTTGGGCGCCAGGCGAGTAATGTCCCGATCGCCCAACGAGATTTTACCGGAATCCGGCCGGACAAAACCGGCCAGAGCCATGAGTAACGTGGTCTTGCCAGATCCCGATGGCCCCAGCAGCGTGAGGAATTCGCCAGCTTGAATGTCGAGCGAAACATCATCCAGTGCGACGTAGGTCCCGTAAGCCTTGCTGACGCTGTTGATGGTGATCGGGAGCGACTTCATCATCTGCTCCAGCCCTACAGCTGAGACTCAGCGGGCCATCATCTCATCGAAGGCTTTTTGGGCAGCCTCGCCGTTCTTGACCCACCATTCTGAATTCGAAAACACCGAAGTGCCGGCATTTTCGGGCGCGGTCGCCAGCGTCTTCAGGCGGTCCTCGGGAATAAGGCCACCCTCATATGCTGCAGGATTGACTGGGCCATAGGCGATGAAATCGGTCAGTTTCGCAACACGCGCGGGCTGCGTCATCGCTGCGATGAGCTTCATCGCGGCTTCCTTGTTCGGCGCTCCCTTCGGCACCCCAAGGCAGTCCGTGCCGATGACCGAACCCTTGAACGTGTAGTCAGCCGCGCCGCCATCTTTTTTCACAGTCTCTGCCCGCCCGTTCCAGGTAACGACCAGATCCGCCTCACCGTCCTTCAGCAACTGCGCGGACTGAGCTCCCGAGGTCCACCACACGGCGACATTTGGCTTGATCGCTTCAAGCCGCTTGATGGCGCGCTCCAGACCTTCCGGCCTGCTGAGCACGGAATAGACGTCCGCCGGCGCTACGCCATCGGAGAGAAGCGCGATCTCGATCGAGTCTTGCGCATTGGCGCGCAACGCGCGGCGGCCCGAGAATTTGGCAACGTCCCAGAATTCCGCCCAGGTCTTCGGCGGGTTCTCACCATAGGTCTTGGTGTTCCACGACATGACGGTGCCATAGGAATCGAACGGATAGCAGTAGTCGGACTTTGCGCCATCCGGCACGGATTTGGGATCTATAATCTTGTAGTCGAGTGGCTCCAGCAGCGACTGTGCGGCCGCCTGGGCGCCTTCCGGTGAGCCCAGGTGAATGACGTCGGTCGTGACCGCACCCGAGGTGACCTGCATCTTCAAGGCGGCCAGGCCGTCGCTTAGCGTCTCCTCAAGGACATCATAGCCAAGCTCTTTTGCAGCAGGGCCCCACATGGCCTCTTTCATGGCGTTGCCATAATCGCCACCTGCGGTCGTTATGGTGACTGTTTGCGCATGGACGGGCAAGGCAGCCGAGATTGCGAATGCTGCTAAGGAAATGCGTAGCCAGGACATAGGTTCTCCTCCCCAACTTCTATCAAATGTTGCTCGAAATGGCCATTTATTTGTAATCGTAACGTTACGATTGCATCTGAATGAGCCAGAGTCAAGCTGCTTTCCTATGGGAGTTTGGATTGACCGGGATGTCGAATCCGGTAACGCTATGGCGGTCAGCAAATCAGCCGGCGCTTTCGCAAAATGAAGTCGGGGCGAACAATGGCCAACCTAAAGCAGATCGCGGCGGAACTTTCCCTTTCGGTGACCACGGTGTCCCGCGCTCTGAAGGATGGGCCGGAAGTGCAGCCCTCGACCATAGCCCGCGTCAAGGAGGCGGCTAAGCGGGTCGGCTATCTACCAAATCATCATGGTCGTGCGCTCAAAACCGGTCGAACGCTGACGCTGACGGCAGTACTCCCGATGGAGACACGAGACCATCTCTCCGATCTGTTGAAGCTTCCTTTAATCGAAGGCATGACGCTGGCGGCGCGGCAAGCCGGTTATAGCCTGTCCATCTATTCCACCACTCCCGACGACGATCCCATCGAGAGTGTGCAGCGGCAGCTTCAGGCGCACAGCACAGACGGACTGATCATCACGCGCCTGGTGTCGGGTGATCCGCGCGTCAAGCTGCTGCTGGATAAACGCATGCCATTCGTCGCGTTTGGAAGAACCGACCTGGATACCGCGTATCCTTATGTCGACGTCGACAATGAACAGATTGCCTACGAGGCAACCCGACGGCTCATGGATAAGGGCTGTCGACGCATTGCACTGCAACTTCTCGTTCCGGAGGATCAGGCAAGTGCCATGCGTCTTTCCGGCTATGGAAGGGCAATGGCCGAGGCCGGTGTTCCGATCGATCAATCGCTGATCGGTCATGGCATGTTCACCATGGAATCGAGCGCAGCCTGGTTCGATCGCTTGCTGGCGTCGTCGGATCCGCCGACAGGCTTGGCATGCGCCAACGAACTGGGCCTTCTAGGGGCGTTACACGCTCTTGGCAGAAGAGGTCTTGCGCCGGGGAGCGACGTCCACATTGTCACTCGTGACAGCACGCGGCTGGCACGCTTCCTGCCGGCAAGGATCGGAATTCATTCCGTGGACATGGCGGGTGTCGGACGAAAACTTGTCGAAGTCCTGGAGAACCGGATCATGAATCCGCTTGGGCCGGTGGAGACAGTCTTGATGCAAGGCAGATTCGAGCCGGCCGAATAGTCTGCCCGCAGGTTTAATCAACCGACCTAAGGACGGCGAACCAACCTCGCGCGGTTGCTTCGCGGCGCGATCCCACAACTGCCCCGTCGAGTGAAGCACGTACATTTCGACCGAAGGGAAAGGCCCGCTTGTGGACGCAAGGCGACCGGCGAGACAAGTCGAATAGACTCTGATTGTATTAGCCGCATTTCTGTGGGCGCCGAGCAATACCGCTTAGCTGTAAAATGCTCTGGACATCACTCGGCCGGGGCCGTGCCGACCTGGCCGGCGACTTCCTGATCCAGCTCGGCGAGGAAATCCACGATGCGGGCCGCATTGTCGCCAAGGTCGTAGCGGCCGTAACGGGAGGCCGAACGCATGTCGACAATGATCGCATCGCCATCGTCGGTCACACGGATGGCGACGTCGGCGGGAAGGCTGAGGATGAAGCTCTTGGCCAGGGCGTTGATCGTCACCTCGCTTTGCCCGATCGCACGGGGAACCGGCGCCGTAAGCTGCCAATCCCCCCGATCGAGCACGGTTTCGACTGCTTCCAGAACCCGATCGAAAGGCAGGTTGTAGCTGCGTCCGGTGACAAGCGGATAGGTCTCGGTCTGCAGGCGTTGCTCGCCCGGGGTCGGTGGCGAAAGCGCGTTCATATCCCCGTTCCGGGTGCTGGTGTCGAGCATCGGCGGATCGTCGAAGTCAGTCGAGATGTCCTTGAGCGGCGGGTAAGTCGCTGCCCAGTAGGCAGCAATGCCAAAAGGAGCAAGCACCAGCAATGCCAGCAACGTGCCGACGGTGAGATCGCGACCGCCACGGTCGCCAAAATTCCACAGTCTCGAAAAGGCAAATCCGGCGAACAGCAGCGCAAAGGCGGCAAGCAGAGCGACAATGCCGAGCACCCAAAGGAAAGCCGGCGTTTCAACAAGCTCATATCGGTGGCCGACGAGAACGGTCAGAAGCAGGACCGCCGAAAAAGCGCCTGTCCGCCGCGACCAGCCGGCAGCCCTCGACGTCTGTCGCTCGGGATTTTCCATTGTTTTCAGCACTGCTCGACCCCGAACGGGCGCTTGGAGCCGTTTAGCGGCGGCTTTAAGGCGAAAGACGTCATCTCCGTCAATCCGTCGGCAGGCGATAGTCCCCGAACTGCTGGCGCAGGGTGGTCTTCTGGATCTTGCCGGTAGCGGTGTGGGGAATTTCGCCGACGAAGGCGACGTCATCCGGCATCCACCACTTCGCCACCTTGCCGGTCATGAAAGCGAGAATATCCGTCTTGGTCGGCTCCCGGCCCGGCTTGCGGACGACGACAAGCAACGGCCGTTCGCCCCATTTCGAATGTCGGATACCGATTGCGGCCGCCTCCGCCACATCCGGATGACCGACAGCGAGATTCTCGAGCTCGATGGTCGAAATCCATTCGCCGCCCGACTTGATGACGTCCTTGGCGCGATCGGTGATCTGCATATAGCCGCTCGGGTCGATATGGGCGACATCACCGGTATCGAACCAGCCTTCTTCATCGAACTGTTCCGATCCGACGCCGCCATAGTAGGCGCGCGCGACAGCCGGTCCGCGGACCTTCAAGCGTCCGAATGTCTTGCCGTCCCATGGCTGCTCCTTGTTGTCATCGTCCGTCACCTTCATTTCGACACCGAAAGGCGGATAGCCCTGCTTGCCCTGGACGTCGAGCCGGGCTTCGCCTTCAAGCCCGGCATAGCCCGGCTTCATGGTGCACAGGGTGCCGAGCGGCGACATTTCGGTCATGCCCCACGCATGGATGACCTCAACATCGTAATTGTCCTGGAACTTCGTCGTGATCGCACGCGGGCAGGATGAGCCGCCGATGACGACCCTCTTCAGATAGGGAAGTTCCTTGCCGGTCTCCTCCAGATGCTGGAGCAGCATCAGCCATACTGTCGGCACGGCGGCGCTGAACGTCACCTTTTCGGTGTCGAGCAACTCATAGATCGAGGCGCCGTCCATCTTGCAGCCAGGCATGACCAGCTTGGCGCCGATCATCGGCGCGCTCTGGCCAAGGCCCCAGGCGTTGGCGTGGAACATCGGCACGACCGGCAGTATGGTGTCGCGCGACGAGAGGCCCATCGCATCGGGCATCGCGGCGATCATGGCGTGCAGCACGTTCGAGCGATGGCTGTAGAGGACGCCTTTCGGATCGCCTGTCGTGCCCGAGGTGTAGCACATGCCGGCGGCGGTGTTTTCATCGAACGTCTTCCAGGTGAAGGCGCCGTCGGCTTCGTCAAGCCATTCCTCATAGGCAACGGCATTCGGCAGCGCCGTTTGCGGCATGTGCGCCTTGTCGGTCAGCACGATCACCTTTCTCAGCGATTTGACCGCGCCGGCGATCATTTCAAGCAGCGGCATGAATGTCAGATCGACGAAGATCGCCTTGTCCTCGGCATTGTTCATGATCCACACGATCTGCTCGGGAAAGAGGCGCGGATTGAGCGTGTGATAGATCGCGCCAACACCCATGATGCCGTACCAGGCTTCGATGTGACGCGCCGTATTCCAGGCCAATGTGGCGATGCGGTCGCCAAGCCCAAAGCCGTCACGCTCGAGCCGCTCAGCGACCTGCAAGGCGCGGCGATGAATTTCCGCGTAAGTGGTCCGGACGATCGGGCCCTCGATCGAGCGCGACACGATCTCGCGTTCGCCGTGCTGCCTGGCTGCGTTGTCGATGAGCTTGTGGCAAAGTAGCGGCCATTCTTGCATCAGTCCGAGCATTCTTTTCCTCCCATTGGTTTTTCATTCCATTGTGGGACGAACAAGCGGATTGTCCAGCCATGACCGGGCAGAAGCGTTGCATTGATCGAAAAGACAGGGAAATCCGCCACAATCCGGCCATCGTCGGCGTTAACTTTGATTAATGGGCAGGGGTGCGATTGGCGAATGAAAGAGGTTCGCATGGACGCGCAGCTCGAAGACAAGACTCTCGAAGATACGCTCGCCGAAAGCCTGACTGATTTGGTGCCGGACGCCAAAACCGTTTCCGAAGACGAATTCGTCGAAGTTGTCGGCGGCGCCCTTGAGGCGGTCGGTGGCACGCTGTTGTTCAAGATGTGCGTTCAGAACGAAGGCGAAGCCCAGCACGTTGCCGCGGCATGCGTCGGCGATGGCGGCAACCGCCAGTTCCTGCTTCTTACCCTGCCGACCGGCGGTGGTGCGCTCAAGGTCGAAACCGCGTCGAGAAGCACCAATCCGGTCGCCGGTATCGCCGCCGCCTATGCCGGGCTGATGGATGCATTTCAGGCTGCCGCCTGATTGTTCATCGGCAGGGCCGATTTGACGAGAGACCTGGCAAAGCCAAAGGCGATGGTTTTCGAGCCCTACATCGACGGCCGCCTTGCGTAGCGTGCGTGCCCGACACACCTTAGGTCGACGCAAGGAGAACCCGTCATGGACCAGATCGCCAACCCGTCACCCGGCTTTCAACGCAACCCGGGTAAAGTGATTACGGTCGAGCCCTACACCGGAACTGTGACCGTACGCGCCGGCGACGTGGTCATTGCCTCGTCCACGAAGGCCAAAATGTTGACCGAATCCCCCTACCCCCGGGTCCCCTACATTCCATTCGAAGACATCGATTTCGACCAGCTTCGCAAGACGGAGTTCTCGACTCATTGCCCTTACAAGGGCGATGCGAGTTATTGGAGCGTGCTGCCTGCCGGGGAAGCAGGCAAGGATGCGATGTGGGCGTATGAGCAGCCTTTCGACGAGATGATCGAAATCCGCGATCACGGCGCGTTCTATCCCAACAAGGTGACGATCGAAGCCAAGCCAGCCTGAGCAGGGACGGCCCGAGACCTGTCTTGTCGATCAGTCGGGGTGCGATCATTGCCGATGTCGAGCCGCACGAAGGCGAGACCTTTGTCCTTCAGCGCCCACGTGTCCTTCAGCCGCCACGCTTTCACCGGGGGGCGTGGTCGGCTGGTTGATATGAGCGATGATGACGTCACCCGCGGCAATGCGACGTGCTGTCTCTTTTCCTCACAGAACGCCGTGGGCGGTCAGGGAGCTCGCGAAGTGAGCCTCGCAGAGAAACACGATCCTGGCGCTGGGGCGTTCAAGATGGCGGTGCCGGTGACCGTCGAGACGTCACTCAGCAACGGCTTACGCGTTCGGAGCCGAGGACAACGCGAAACGCGGAAATGACGGCCGGACCTATGATCGCTGGATCACGGCATGAGGGAGCGTTCGTATCAAACGACAGTCAGCACGGCCTGCAAGGAATTGATCGGTCGCCGTCCGGCATCCGCCGTAGTCGTTGTAATCGTCAAGGATCATGAACCCACCTGGGCTCAATACCTCGATGGTCTGCTCAAGACAGAACTTGACTGGATCATGCCAATCGCAATCGAGATGAGCCAAAGCCACTCTGCTTTCCGGATGAAAGCGCACCGTGTCTTCGAATAGGCCCTTGTGGAAGACGATCCTTTCGCCATCGAGGGGGACGCCAAAATCCATGAAGCTGGCACTCACCCTCTCGAACAGGTCGCCTTGATACCCGTAATATTTGTCACCGCCAATGCCTTGGATCATCCCGATCGGATGGTCTCGTAACGGGCCTTGGATTTTTCGTCGTCCTGTTCGGTCGGGCTTGGAATCATGCCAAACACATCGTAGCCGTGGAAATGACGGTCATCGTCGAGTTCGGAAGCGATGTAGATTGCCGAGCCACCGAGCGCGATACCGTATTCGATAAAGTCGCCGGGGACCTTTTCACGCCTCACTTGCCTGATCGCATCGCGGAGGCTGATAAACTTTTCGTCCGAAAGATACGTCAGCCGAGCGCGCCGCACCGAACTGGCGATGGCCGGCACTCTAAGCCTGTTTGCTTCCCTCAGGAGGCGTCCGGTCAACCTTGACAACATGGTGCAATGCTAGACAGCGGCCCCTGGATTTGCAAGCGGCTGACGACCTTGATGCCGGTTAATTCCGAACACAGTTATCGTCTGCGACTGCGCCTAGAGGGCGAGCGGTGCTGCAGCCTTTGCAGCCTGCACCGCCGCCTGCGCGGCAGCCAGCCTGGCGATGGGCACGCGGTAGGGCGAGCACGACACGTAGTCGAGGCCGACCTCCTCGCAGAAATGGATCGACGCCGGATCGCCGCCATGTTCGCCGCAAATGCCGAGCTTGATCTCCGGCCGCGTTGCCCTGCCTTTTTCGGCCGCCATCCGCACCAGTTCGCCGACGCCCTCAATGTCGAGCGACACGAACGGATCCTGCTCGATGATGCCCTTCTGACGATAGGTCTCGAGAAACGAGGCCGCATCGTCGCGTGAGATGCCGAAGGTGGTCTGGGTCAGATCGTTAGTGCCGAAAGAGAAGAATTCGGCCGCCTCGGCAATGACATGAGCGCGGATCGCGGCGCGCGGCAGTTCGATCATCGTGCCGGTAAGATAGGTGATCTTGACGCCGGTTTCCTCCATCACGCTCTTGGCGACGGCATCGATCCGCGCCTTGACATAGTCGAGTTCCTTCACCAGACCGACCAGCGGCACCATGATTTCCGGAACCACCAGCGCGCCGGCCTTCCTGCCGGCCTCGACGGCGGCCTCGAAAATCGCGCGCGCCTGCATCTCGGCAATTTCGGGATAGGAAACCGCAAGCCGGCAGCCGCGATGGCCAAGCATCGGGTTGAACTCGTGCAGGGCCTCGGTGCGCTGCCTGAGCTTGTCGGGGGACACGTTCATGGCGGCGGCGACTTCGGCCACCTCTTCCTCGGTCTTGGGCAGGAATTCGTGCAGCGGCGGATCGAGCAAGCGGATCGTCACCGGCAGGCCGGCCATGATCTCGAACAGTTCGAGGAAATCCGAGCGCTGCATGGGCAAGAGTTTTGCGAGCGCCGTTCGCCGGCCCTTTTCCGTGTCGGCCAGGATCATCTCGCGCATGGCAACGATACGGTCGCCCTCGAAGAACATGTGCTCGGTGCGGCAAAGCCCAATGCCTTCGGCGCCGAAGGAACGCGCCATGCGCGCGTCGAGCGGCGTTTCGGCATTGGTGCGCACCTTCATGCGGCGCACGGTATCGGCCCATTCCATGATGGCGGCGAAATCGCCCGAGAGCTCCGGCTGCAGCATCGGTACGGCGCCTTTCAGCACCTGGCCGTTACCGCCGTCGATGGTGATGATGTCGCCCTTGCGGAACGTCGATCCCATCGCCATCAGGGTGCCGGCTCTGTAGTCGACGCGCAGCGAGCCCGCGCCCGACACACAAGGCTTACCCATGCCGCGCGCCACCACCGCAGCGTGGCTGGTCATGCCGCCACGCGTGGTCAGGATGCCTTCCGCCGCATGCATGCCGTGGATGTCCTCGGGACTGGTCTCGATGCGCACGAGGATCGCCTTGCGGCCTTGCGTCTTGAGTTCCTCGGCGTCATTGGAGGAAAAGACGATCTCGCCGGTGGCAGCACCCGGAGATGCGGGCAGGCCAATGCCGATCACATCGCGAGCCGCCGTCGGATCGATGGTCGGATGCAGCAACTGGTCGAGCGAGGCCGGATCGATTCGGGCGACGGCCTCCTCCTTTGAAATGAGCTTGTCGCGCGCCATGTCGACGGCGATTTTGAGCGCCGCCTTGGCAGTACGCTTGCCGGACCTCGTCTGCAGCATCCACAACTTGCCGCGCTCGATGGTGAATTCGAGATCCTGCATATCGCGGCAGTGCTTTTCCAGACGATCGGAGATGGTGACGAAAGACTGGAACGCATCCGGCATCAGCTTCTGCAGCGACGGCTTGTCGGAGCCGGCGGCAATGCGCGCCGCCTCGGTGATGTTTTGCGGCGTGCGGATGCCGGCGACGACATCTTCGCCCTGCGCATTCACCAGGAACTCGCCATAGAGCATCTTTTCGCCGGTCGACGGATTGCGGGTGAAAGCGACACCGGTGGCCGAAGTCTCACCCATATTGCCGAAGACCATGGCCTGAACGTTGACCGCCGTGCCCCAGCTTTCGGGAATATCGTGCAGGCGCCGATAGGTGATGGCGCGGTTGTTCATCCAACTCGAAAACACGGCGCCGATCGCGCCCCAGAGCTGCTCGTTCGGATCTTGCGGAAACGGCTTGCCGAGTTCCTCCTCGACCTTGGCCTTGTAGAGTGCGATCACGCCCTGCCATTCGATGGCCGTCAGTTCGGTATCGAGCTCATGGCCGAGCCCGCCCTTCTGGTCTTCGAGGATTTCCTCGAATACCTCATGGTCGAGGCCCATGACGACATCGGAATACATCTGAATGAAACGCCGGTAGCTGTCATAGGCAAAGCGCGCATCGCCTGAATCGGCGGCCAGCGCTTCGACCGTCTCGTCGTTCAGACCGAGATTGAGTACGGTGTCCATCATGCCGGGCATCGAAGCGCGGGCACCGGAACGCACCGAGACCAAAAGCAGTTTCGAGGGATCACCGAAACGGCGCCCGGTCAGCCGGCTGATGTGGTCAAGCGCAACCGCGACATCCGCCTCCAGCGAGGCCGGGTACGTGCGGCCGTTGGCATAGTAGGCGTTGCAGACCTCGGTGGTGATGGTGAACCCCGGCGGCACGGGCAGGCCCAGGCTACACATCTCGGCCAGATTGGCACCCTTGCCGCCCAGGAGGTTCCTATCGCCGGCACGGCCTTCTGCTGCGCCGTCGCCAAAGGTGTAGACCCATTTGGTCATGCTTGCTCTCCGGTTGCAGGAGATTGAAAAGATTGACGAAGCCGAAGTTCCGCCGTGTACCTATCCGAGCGATATGATGCTGCAGTGCGAAAGGCAAGCGTCGGCAAAGCCAGCCGGCTTCTACAATCGATTAAGAAAAAGCGATGGCGAAAAGACTTGCGGCTCGGCGGTCACTTGAGTAGAACATAACAGGAACTAGGGGTAACCATGAAACTGACCGGAAAACTCGATTATCTGGAAATGCCGGCAACCGGTGGAACGCTGGACAGGCTCAAGGCTTTTTACAGCGCCGCCTTTTCCTGGTCGTTCACCGACTACGGGCCGACCTATTCGGCCTTTTCGGAAGGTCTTGACGGAGGCTTCCAGGCTGATGCCGGCGAAGCGCCCGCCAAGCCGCTTCCGGTGCTTTATTCCGAGCACCTGGAAGAAACCCTGGGCTCCGTCGAAAACGCCGGCGGCACGATCGTTAAACCGATCTTCTCATTCCCCGGTGGCAGGCGGTTCCATTTCGTCGATCCGGCCGGTAATGAAATGGCCGTCTGGGGTGAATAGACGCCATCGCCCGACAGCAGACGATGATATGCGAACGCCAATCTGCGGGAACCGGTGGATCAGTCCCGCGCACTTGCTATTCTCGGCATTGAGCTTTTCGCCGGCTCGTCCTATAAGGCCGCGCGCGCAACGGGCATGTTCCCGTTTCTGGGGCGTAGCCAAGTGGTAAGGCATCGGTTTTTGGTACCGACAATCCCAGGTTCGAATCCTGGCGCCCCAGCCATCGCTCACATTGTCCGTTCCGGACACATGTGTAGCAGCCCGTTTAGTAATGCGACAGTTGAGCAAGCTTGAGATGCGACAGTTTTCGTCGGCCGGCGAAAGTTCGAGCCGGATTGGTCCGTCCATCGCATATTAGTTCATTGGCCATACGATCATTAGCATCGGCACAGCAACAATGACGACGAGGAACGATAGCGGCAGCCCCAGACGTGGATAATCGCTGAAACAGTAGCCGCCCGGCCCCATGACGAGCGTGTTGCACTGGTGGCCTATCGGGGTGAGAAAATCGCAGCCGGCGCCAATGGCGACTGCCATCAGAAATGCTTCCGGCCTGTAGCCGAGATTGCCAGCAAACTCGGCGGCGATAGGCGCCATGACCAGCACGGTGGCGGCATTGTTGAGGAATGGCGTAACGGCCATGGCGGCGACAAGGATGAGCATCAGTGCGCCGGGCGCCGGAAGAATGGTCCCCAGTTTGGCAAGCTCGCCGGCAAGCACTTCTGTCGCCCCTGTACTGCGCAGCGAATCGCTCACCGGAATGAGAACGGCGAGCATGACGAGGATTGGACCATCCAGCGATTGGTAGACCTCCCGGACCGGGATGACCTTGAAAAGCACCATCCCGACCGCGGCCGCAAAGAAAGCGACGGAGACCGGTAGCAGCCCAAACGCAGTCGCCACCATAGCGAGAGCAAGGATGGTTACCGGCACGACACCCTTACGGACGCTACCAAGCAGGATGGCCCTTTCTGCCAGCGGCAGGCAGCCGAGTTCACGCAGTATCTCGGGTATCGTCGCTGCATTGCCCTGCAGCACGACGACGTCGCCGAGCCTTAGCTGGACTTCGGCCAGCCTGCGGTCGAGGCGCTCGCCGTGACGGCTGACAGCCAGGAGGTTGACATTGAAGCGGTGGTAGAGGGCAAGGCGCTGGGCTGTCCAGCCGATCAAAGGGGAGCTTTCACCGATGACGGCTTCGATAGCGACCAGCTCGCTGGTCGTGTCGTCCCCGCTGGCCCTGTTGCCCGTAACGCTGAGTTTGCCCTGTGAGACAAGGCGATGCAGCGCCCCTGGGTCGCCCTCGAGCAGCAGAATGTCGTTCACTTTGAGGACAACGTCGGGCAGTGGCGTCATCCGCATAGTCCGGTTGCGCAGGATCGACGTCACGATAGCATCGCCGCCGGAAAGCTTCATGAGGTCTGCGACGGTTTTCCCGAGCACCGTCGATTCGCGGACAATTCGGGCCTCTGTCAGGTAATTCTTGATGTTGATGGCTTCATTCACCGACCCGCCCAGCTTTTCGCGCACCGGTAACAGCCAATAGAAAAGCACCAGGAAGATCGTTCCGGCGGCGGCCAGCGCGGCTCCAACAGGTGTAAAGTCAAACATTGTGAAGGCGGTGCCGGTCAGTTCCTCCCGCACACGGGACACAACGACATTGGGAGATGTTCCCACCTGCGTCATGAGTCCACCGAGCAGTGACCCGAACGCCATAGGCATCAGGAATATTGAGGGCGAAACGCTCGACCGGCGCGCGAACTGGAAGGCTATCGGAATCATGATAGCGAGCGCACCGATATTCTTTACAAAGGCAGACAGGATCGTGACCACGATCACCAGCAGCGCCAGCTGTGACCGAACGCCCGATAGGTTCGGAGCAAAGCGCTTGATGGCAACTTCCATAATGCCCGAGCGGGCTATCCCTGCGCTCACCAGCAGGGCACTCCCGACAATGACCACGATATCGTCGCTGAACCCGCTGAAGGCCTCGTCAAAAGGCACGATGCCAATCGCGAGTGCAAGCAACAGTGCCGCGGCAGCGACCAGATCATATCGATACCGACCCCATACGAGCGCCGCCATCATCACGAAGATGACGGCGAACGACAGGATTTGCGGCGTAGTCATGTCTTCGGATGCTCCGCCGCTAATGCGGCTGATCAGAACGGCCAAACCGCCCTTTTGTTGCTTTCGCTGATCACGGCTTTGCTAGCACGGTTCTGAGTGCTGAGCTTCCATGCTTGCCAATAAGCCCGTGTCGAGCGATGTGGCTCTTGGGCGTCATCCTGGCAGCGTTGCATTAAGGTGCGCGATCGGTCAGCGCGCTCGCGCCCTCCTCCGCGGCGCAATGTGCGCAGCAGTAGATGATGTCATCTTGTTCGACACCATGTCCGATGATCCGGCACCCGCAATGCGGGCAGAGCGGCGCAAGTTTCTGGATCGCGCATTCGAAGCTGTCGAATGTATAGATTTCCTCAGCTAGCTTCACTTCGAAAGCCTTGTCGTAGTCATTCCGGCATTGATCGCATCTGGCCATAATTCTTTTCCTTCTCCATTGCTCAAGCTCGACCAACCTGTCGCATGGCAATAGGTTCCCGTCAGGATCGCAGAATCCTCCTAAGCAGGAGACGAGCGCGAACCGGCGTCACCCGCGCCGTTCGATCAAGCGGATCACCTCCTCGATGCCCCGCGGGTCGATGTCGAGTTCCTTCAGGCCCGGTGCGCCGGTTGCTGCCACATTGTCGTGCCGCATAAGATCGACCTGGTTGCGCGTTATAGGCGCGGCCGGAAGGAGTTCCGCGACGCCAGCCAAGGCGTCCCAAGCCGCAAACGGCACCGGCATCAACCTGACGTGGGTATCGAGTTGTCGGGCGATATCGCGAAGCAGTTCTTTATAGGTGTAGATTCGAGGGCCACCGAATTCGAATATCGATGAACCCTTGTGGTTTCGCCCGTCGATCAGCCGGCTCACCGCTTCTGCGACGTCTGCCACATAGACCGGCTGAAGCCGTGTGGCACCATCGCCGAACAGCGGATAGACCGGCAGCAGGCGTATCAGCCTGACAATGGTCGTGAGGAAAACGTCGTCAGGTCCGGTCATGACGGCGGGACGCACAATGATGGCGCCGGGAAATGCGCTCGCCACCGCCTCTTCTCCGCGCCCACGAGCCCTAATATAATTCGAGTCCGATTGAGGATCGGAGCCGATCCCCGAAATCTGGACGAACCGGTCAACCCTGCCATCGCGCGAGGCGGCGGCAAGATCAGCGGCAGCTTTCACATGCACGCGTTCAAACGTCTGGGCGCCCTGCTCGACATAGAGACTGACGGCATTCACGATCGCCCGTGATCCGGCAATGGCCGAGCCGATCGAGGAGGCATCCAGTATATCCGCCTCGATGGCTTCGGGCATCCTTGCAGTCGAAGAAAAGACCGGGCCAACCCGAGCCGGGTGGCGGGATGCAGCACGGACCGTGAAACCCCTCTCAAGGAGCCGCTTCACGATCCTGCGCCCGAGAAAGCCTGTTCCGCCGAACACAGTGACGATCCGTTCTGTGTTGAGATCGTCAGAATCCATCTGCCTCGCCTTATTTTCGCGTAGCCGCCGAGCGCCTGCCGCAAGGATTGCCCTTGGACGGCGTATGAACCAGCCGTGAAACATCAGGACGGTTGGAGAACAACGCAGGAACGCTTTTTGTTCCAGCCAGCGCTGGGTTGATCGCGGGACCGCCGATGTCGCTATTAAAAGGCGAATGTTTGACGCTGAGTTGCTTTATCCGTGCTATCAAAACTGGTCGAGGCACTGCAGCGTCGAAATTGACAAATCATCCCTTGCAAATCGGTCGCCGCTGTCTTTTGCTCGCGCGACAGTTGTCCCATGACTGTTGAATGGTTGGCGAACGGATGAACAAAATCGATCGGCGACGGCCGGAGTCCGAAGCAGATGGCACCGTCAATGCCGCGCGGCTTGGGACGCGGTTGCGCCTCGCCCGCCAGACACGGGGCATGACGCTGAAGACCCTGGCGACAGCTGCAAACTGCTCTGAAAGCCTTTTGTCCAAGATCGAGAACGGCAAGGCTTCACCATCGCTGCCGATGCTTCACCGCCTGGTCGAGGTTCTGGAGACCAACATCGGCTGGATGTTCGAACAGGTCGACGACGACGAGGCGATCGTGTTCCGCGCCGGCGCGCGGCCATTGATCTCGCTCGACGCGCTGAGGCGCGGCGAGGGCATTTCGCTTGAACGCATTATTCCGTATTCGCCCGGTCACCTGCTGCAGTGCAACATCCATCATATCGAGGCAGACGGCGAAAGCGAAGGTCCCATCCAGCATGTCGGCGAGGAAGTTGGCTATGTGCTCGCCGGCCGGATCAAGCTGATCGTCGATGGCAAGAGCCATGATCTCGCCACCGGCGATGCGTTCGTATTCAGGTCGGAGCTGCCGCACCATTACCGCAACATCGGCAAGGAGAGAGCCAGCATTTTCTGGGTCAACACGCCAGCGACGTTCTGACGGGCGCTCAGCGATCAAATTCGTTGACAAATATTCAAGTCTCTTGAATGTTTGCCTCGTGCCTGTAGCACCAATGGGCCAGCCGAACAGGTTTGGCCCGCAAGCAAGGGGAACCGTAAATGCGTCCGTTCAAACTTCTTGTCCGTTGCGCCGCCATCATCGCCATCTGCTCGACAGCGATGGGGTCGGCGTTCGCCGATACATTCGCTCTCGTCAACATCAACCAGCAGGCCCTCTTCTTCAACCAGATCAATGAGGGCGCGCAGAAGGCGGCCGACGCCGCCGGCGCCAAGCTGGTCATCTTCAATGCCAACAACGTGCCGAGCGCGCAAAATGACGCGATCGAGAACTACATCACACAAAAAGTCGACGGCATCATTCTGGTCGCCATCGACGTGAACGGCGTCAAGCCCGCGATCACTGCCGCGAAGGCGGCCGGCATACCCGTGATCGCCATCGACGCACAGATTCCCGACGGGGACAACGTTTCGTTTATCGGCGTCGACAACGCCAAGGCCGGCGAGGATATCGGCAAATTCTATGCCGACTATGTGAAGTCGGAGATGGGCGGCACTGCCAAGATCGGTATTGTCGGCGCGCTCAATTCGTTCATCCAGAACCAGCGGCTCGACGGCTTCAAGAAAGCGGTCACTGACAGCGGCCTGGCGATCACCTTCCTCGACACGGTCGACGGGCAGAATGTTCAGGAGACCGCAATGAGCGCTTCAGAGAATTTGATGACCGCCAATCCGGACATGACGACGCTATACGCGACCGGCGAGCCGGCGTTGCTTGGCGCTGTTTCAGCCGTGACCAGTCAGGGCCGCACCGGCGACGTCAAGGTGTTCGGCTGGGATCTGACCAAGCAGGTCATTCAGGGCATTGACGATGGTTGGGTGGTGGCGGTCGTCCAGCAGGACCCGGCCGGCGAAGGCAAGGCCGCTGTCGAAGCATTGGTCAAGCTCAAGAAGGGCGAAACGGTCGAGCCGATCATCAATATTCCGGTGACGATCGTGACCAAGGACAATGTCGACCAATACCGCGCGATGTTCCAGTAAACTGCGTCGATGACCGGTCCGCGGCGCCGCTCGAGGCTACGCCGCGGACGCTTCGCAAAGCCCGTGGATCGAAGATGAGCACTAGCGAGACCTATCGGGTGCGGATGAGCGGCATCTCAAAGCGCTACAACGCCATTCAGACGCTCGATGACGTGTCCCTGGTGCTGAGGCCGGGCGAGGTCCTCGGGCTGGTCGGCGACAATGGCGCGGGAAAGTCGACGTTGAGCAAGGTGCTGTCGGGGGCGGTGGTTCCCGATGCCGGCACGATCGAGATCGATGGCATGCCGGTGACCTTCACTTCGCCGGCGGACGCGCGTGCAGCGCGCGTCGAGATGGTCTATCAGGACCTGTCGCTCTGCGACACAGTCGATGTCGCCGGCAATCTGTTTCTCGGCCGCGAGCCGCGCCGCCGCATCGCCGGCATTTCCTTTCTCGACAAGAAGCGCATGCACGAGCAAACGCGCCAGATGCTCGACCGTCTCGGCATCGTTATCGCCGACACGCGGCTCAAGGTCGAAAACCTGTCCGGCGGACAGCGGCAGTCGATCGCGATCGGCCGCGCCGCCTCTTTCGAGCCGTCCGTGCTGATCATGGACGAGCCGACGGCAGCGCTTGCCGTCGCCGAGGTCGAGGCTGTGCTGGACCTGATCCGCACCGTGAGCGCCCGCGGCGTCAGTGTCATTCTGATCACCCACCGGCTTCAGGATCTGTTCCTCGTATGCGACCGCATTCAGGTCATGTACGAAGGACGCGCCGTCGCCGAGCGGCTGATCGGCGAAACCAATATCGAGGATGTCGTCAATCTGATCGTGGGTCGCAAGTTCAACGCGCGTTCGGCCGCCAACGCCCATCGCGATGGAGCGCCAGCATGAGCGACGTGAGTTCGGCCCACTCCGCTCAGTCTCGAAGGGTCCGCGAATCCACATGGCGAGATGCGGTGCTCGCCAATGGCAGTGTCGTGTCGATTGCGCTGTTTTTTGTGATCGTTTGCATCATCTTCTCGGTGGCGACAGACGCCTTTCTGACGTCGCCCAATCTGCTGAACATCCTGCGGCAGTCGGCACCATTGCTGATCGTCGCCGCAGCGATGACCTTCGTCATCACGACGGGTGGCATCGACCTTTCGGTCGGTTCCGTGCTGGCACTGGTGGCAACGTTGTCGGCGACACTGCTGCAGCTGGGCTTGCCATGGCCGGTGGTCATCCTGGCCATGCTTGCGCTGGGCGCCTTGCTTGGCGCGGTGCAAGGCTACTTCGTCGCATATGAGGGCATCCCGGCTTTCATCGTTACTCTTGCCGGGCTTTCGGTGATCCGTGGCGTGGCGCTGCTGATCACCGGCGGCTACTCCATCCCCATCGAGCCGGGAAGCCTTTTCACGGTGTTGGGCCGCGCCTGGCTGCTCGGCGTGCCGGCGCCGGCGCTGATCGCGCTGGCAATCCTCGCGATCGCCTATATCGCCTTCAACGAGACGCCGTTCGGCCGCTATGTGACCGGCATTGGCGCCAACGCCGAAGCGGTCAGGCGCGCCGGTGTGGACACGCGGCTGACGACGCTTTTCGTCTACGTGATTTCCGCCGCTGCGGCAGCACTTGCAGGGATCATCATTGCAGCCCGGCTCGGATCCGGATCATCGAACGCCGGGCAAGGTTTTGAGCTCGAAGTGATCGCTGCCGTCGTGCTTGGCGGCACCAGCCTGTTCGGCGGCCGCGGAACGATCGTCGGCACGGTGCTCGGCGCGCTTACCGTGGCCGTAATCGGCAACGGGCTGATCCTAGCGCATCTGTCGCCTTTCCTGACGCCGATAGTCACCGGAACGATCATCCTGATCGCCATCTGGCTGAACTTCCGCCTGTTCCGCGGCGCCGTGCGGAGCCGTTGAGCCTATGAGTGATCTCTTCGATGACACAGCTCCCAGCCAGCGGCTGGCGATCGGGATCGAAACCGGCCATGTGATGACCGTGCTCGGCCCCGTTCCGGTCGAGGATATGGGCATTACGCTGATGCACGAGCACATCTTGCTCGACGGCGCGCGCAACTGGAAATGTCCCTGTTATCCCGACGACATGGCGCTCGCCGAGCAGCCGGTGAACATCGAGATCATCGGCGAATTGCGCATGAACCCTTACGTCAACCGCGACAATGTTTCGCTCGACGACAGCGATCTCGCGCTGTCGGAGCTGCAACGCTATCGCGCGCTCGGCGGCCACACCGTCGTCGACGCGACCAATATCGGCATCGGCCGCGAGCCGGAAAAGCTTGCCCGCATCAGCCGCATGTCCGGCCTGAAGATCGTCATGGGCACCGGCTTCTATCTGGAGCACACCCATCCCGAATGGCTGAAGGCGATGGATGTCGACGCGGTGACCGAGTTCATCGTCAACGATGTCGGCGGCGGCGAGACGCAGCCGCCGATCATGGCCGGGTTGATCGGCGAGGTCGGCGTCAGCAAGAATTTTACACCCGAGGAGCGAAAGTCGCTGAAAGCTTCGGCGCGGGCCTCGCGCATCACCGGCGTGCCGCTGTCGATCCATCTGCCTGGCTGGGAGCGACTGGCGCACGAGGTGCTCGATATCGTCGAGGCGGAGGGCGCCGATCTTCGCCACACCGTGCTCTGCCACATGAACCCCAGCCACAGCGATCCCGGCTATCAGACAAGCCTCGCCCGGCGCGGCGCGTTCCTCGAATACGATATGATCGGCATGGACTATTATTATGCCGATCAGGACGCGCAATCGCCCTCCGACGAAGAGAACGCGCGAGCAATCGCCGCGCTTATCGAGGCCGGCTTCGGCGACCGCCTACTGCTGTCGCAGGATGTGTTCCTCAAGATCATGCTGACCCGCTTCGGCGGTTTCGGTTACGGCTATATCCTGAAGCATTTCATACCGCGCCTGAAACGGCATGACGTCCAGCAGCCAGCCATCGACCGCATGCTGATCGCCAATCCGAAGGCCGTGTTCGCGCGGCAAAACTAAGCGGCCCAGACTTACGGCTTAGACTTACGACGGAGTTCAAATGTCCAAGAAAAAGATCCTGCTTGCCGGCGAATCCTGGGTGTCGACCGCGACTCATATCAAAGGCTTCGACCAGTTTCCAACGGTCACCTACCATACCGGCGCGGACGAATTGCTGACGGCGCTGAAGGCCACCGACTTCGACGTGACCTTCATGCCGGCGCATGAGGCACAGCGCAACTTTCCCCAAACAATGGAGGTGCTTTCGGCCTATGACGCGGTGGTGCTCTCCGACATCGGCGCCAACACGCTGCTTCTGCATCCCGACACCTGGGTCCACTCGAAGCCGACGCCGAACCGCCTGCGTCTGCTGCGCGATTATGTGCGCAATGGCGGCGGGCTTTTGATGTTCGGCGGCTACTATAGCTTCCAGGGCATCAATGGCGGCGCGCGCTACCGCAAGACGCCGGTCGAGGAGGTGCTGCCGGTGAACTGCCTCGCGTTCGACGACCGCGTCGAGGTGCCGGAAGGCTTTGCACCTGTCCTGAAAGGCTCCTCGGACCATCCGATCTTGAAGGGTCTCGGTTCGGACTGGCCAATCCTGCTCGGCTTCAACGAGGTGACGCCGAAAGACGGGGCGGAAGTTCTGGCAACCGTGTCGTCGGATTATGGCTCGCTGCCGCTGCTTGTCACCGGCCACTACGGCAAAGGCCGCACTGTGGCCTGGACATCCGATGTCGGGCCGCATTGGCTGCCGCCGGAGTTCATCGCCTGGAAGGGCTACAAAACCCTGTTCGAACAGATGCTGAGCTGGGCGACCGGTGAGAGCTGAGCGATGCATGTCCATGTCGTCGGCAACGCCTGCGTCGATACGATGTTTCGCGTCGGCCGCTTCCCTGCTGCCGGCGAGACTTTGAACGCCAGCAGCTATGCCGACGGCCTCGGCGGCAAGGGTGCAAACCAAGCGGTTGCGGCCGCGCGCACGGGTGCTGCGGTGACGTTTTGGACGGCGCTCGGTAAGGACCGCGCAGGCGCATGGATCAGGGCCTCTCTCGACCGGGAGTTGCCTGACCTCGAGGTGAGCGAATTCGACCTGCCGAGCGACCGCTCGACTATCGTCATCGATGCCGGCGGCGAGAATTTCATCGTCAGCGGCGTCGCCTGCAGCGAAGCGTTCGATCCGATTGCGCAAACCGCACTTGCGCGCCGGATCGCGTTTGGCGACATCCTTGTCTGCCAAGGAAACCTGCGAGGTAGCGCGATAAATGCCTGCCTGCGGGCAGCACAGGAAAATGGCGCACGCACCGTCCTGAACGTCAGCCCTATCGATGCGGCGGCTCTGCCTGACTTCGGTCTGGCGCAGGTGTTGGTGGTGAATCAATCCGAGGCGAAAGCACTGACCGGCCAGGGTGATATGGTAGCCGCGGCCGAAGCGCTCGCGGCCAAAGGCGCCGGGACTGTCGTGATCACGCTTGGCGCTGAAGGTTGTCTCGTCCTTGGCCCTGACCGGGGAGGATCGCTTCGTTTGCCGGCGCCACGTGTCGAGGCGCTCGACACCAGCGGCGCCGGCGATGTGTTTTGCGGCTGTCTGGCCGGCGGGCTTGCCAAGGGCATGCCGGTTATCTCAGCGCTGAAGTTCGCGCTCGCAGCCGCGGCAACTGCGGTCACTCGCCCGGGCACACTGATGTCCTGTCCTTCCGCGTCTGAAATGGTGGCGCTCATCGATCAAACGGAGTTCTCATGACCCAACTCGGTCAATCAGGCGGCGACGCGCTCGTAGACCTTTTCGGCCGCACAAAGGTGGTGATCGGCGTCGTTCATCTTGCGCCGCTTCCTGGCGCGCCGCGCTATGACGGCGATGCGGTCGAGGCGATCTACCAGCGAGGGCTCGACGATGCGAAAGCCTATCTCGATGGCGGATGCGACGGCGTGATCGTCGAGAATCATGGCGACATCCCCTTCGCCAAACCTGACGATATCGGGCCGGAGACAGCGGCCTATATGGCTGTTGTCTCCGACCGTATTCGCCGCGAACTCGGCAAGCCGGTCGGCATCAATGTGCTTGCAAACGCCGCGATCCCTGCCCTTGCGATCGCCAGTGCCGCTGGCGCGGGCTTTATCCGCGTCAATCAATGGGCGAATGCCTATGTCGCCAACGAGGGTTTTGTCGAGGGCGAGTCGGGTCGCGCGGCGCGCTACCGCGCCAAGCTTCGCGCCAACGGCATCCGCATTTTCGCCGATGCTCATGTCAAGCATGGCGCGCACGCCATCGTTGCCGACCGCCCGGTGGAGGAACTGGTCAAGGATCTGGTCTTCTTCGACGCCGACGCCATCATTGCGACCGGTCAGCGCACCGGGCACGCTGCGGATCTGAGCTATATCAGCATGATCAAGGAGGCCGCCGGCCTACCGACGCTGGTCGGCAGCGGCGTGACGCCCGATAATGCAAACGATATTCTTGGGATCGTCGATGGCGTCATCATCGCCAGCGCGCTGAAGCATGACGGAGTCTGGTGGAACCAGGTCGACCCCGCCCGGGTGAGAACGTTCATGACCGGGCTGAAGCGATGACCAAGCCGCTCGATCGCATCGCAACGATCAGGACGCTCCCAAGCGCATGATGGATCACGCCGACAGCCTTAGGTGGTGTGGACTCTTAGGATTCCCTTTTTGACCGTAGCATGATTCAAGACTGCTTTTGGAGGCAGCCTTGGGTGTAATGGATCGGTTGATATTGAGTGACGCGGCGTG